>CAZMBH010000127.1:0-2501 GCA_964564535.1 uncultured Gammaproteobacteria bacterium | reverse complement strand
AAGATAAAGAATACATAGACTGATAACTGGTACAGTAAAAGGGGTTCACTTCAGTATTAGGATTAGTAATAGATTAATGAATCGTTGTAGTAGCTGGTTGCAATATTTTATTACCGATAACTTTAAAAGTTTCTTTAAGAAAATTATTTAACAAGGGAATTTTTCCTATTAACCGAAATCCTCCATATATGGCAGCAATAACTGCGGCAATTTCTCCTACCGCAATTGCTGCTAGTTTTTCGGTTGATCTTGCTCCTAAAGGAAAAGTATCCTCATTTTCTACGACATAGCTGGTATGATCGTCTTCGGTCACAATTATATAGTTAGTATCATCTAAGAAAGCGCCAATTTTTTTAGGTGAAATTAGAATTGGATGATTAATTACTACTTCACCAACTTTATCTCCAGTTTCTTTGTCGTATTGATGAATTATTGTATTTTCTTGACCAGGTTTAGGCATAACTAACATAGAATTATCTGCTCCTCCTTTTAAAAATTCACCAGGTTGAATAAAACTTTCAAAAGCTTCTGGTGTAAGTTGTTGTTGTAAGTTTGTATAGTCTAGGAATCCACCGGTTTCTGAGGTAAAGTTTGCAATCAAAGAAAAATCAGCCATAGGATCTAAAAGAAATAATGATGTTGTTTTAAAACCTTTTGAATTTAGATCAATTACATCTTCTGTAACGTCTTTTAGCACTGTTGGTGAATAACCAAACCCTGGTAACCAAACACGATTTGATATATATGGGAGGTTGTCAATTTGATCTCCCAAAAATCTGTCATAACTTAATATCATAGCTCTCGGTTTATTATCTTTGTCAGCAACCACTAGTGCGGGTTTTATTTTTCTTTCTTCCGGATTCCATAAGAAACTTATTGCCTCGGGGTCAATTTTTCTTGTTTCAATCATTTCAAACAAACCACCAATCGGACTTCCAGTTAGAGGTTGATTTGAATTACGGTCTTTATTTTTGATATCATCATATGGAAAATTTGATATTTGTATTTCATATTGTCTTAAAAAAGATGATTCAACTAATTCTCGACTAATTTCACCAAATGTATACCATTTTTCTCCAGCGGAATAAGCATCTGGTTGAGATGTCCATATAGTTTCATCAACATCATTCTCACTTATTTGATATTTGCCTACTAAAAACCATTTGTCACCTTCCTCATTTTGTGCTTTGACTAAATAAAGTTCAGGGGATGACATTGGAAGCGTGACTCTTTCGCTTAATAATTTTTTTAAAGTATTAATATTAAAGTCATCTAATTGTGGAATATCTGGTAATGAATTACTAATTGATTCAGAAGCACTACCATCAAAATCTGTTTGATTATTATTAATTACATCAATAAATTGTTTAATTTTTTTTGATAGTACAGAATGAATAATAGGAAGTTCTACTCGATCAAATGGTATATCAAAATTAAATTTTTTTAAAACAGCTATAAATGAGTCTGACGATTCCGGTTTTAAAAATTTTCTTAAAGTTGATTCATCCCACCAAGATAGTCTTGATCCAGAAAGGAAAATATTAACAGCTTCCATTTTTTCTTCTTCAGTTAAATCCGGCCGTAGTCCATTCTGTATAAAAATATTTAAATGATTAATAAATCCAGGATTTATTGGCGTCAAAGTAGGATGAAAAGCGATTTCATTCTTTAAAACATCAATTTCTTCAATAGACATAGCAACCTCTTCTTTTTTAAATAATTTTTCAAAAGAATTTGGACTATTTTCAGTAATTTGATATATTTTTCCAGTTCTACCATCTACAGTAACTCGTGTTCTTCCTTGATCTGTTTCTGATTCAACATTATCAAAGCAATAATAATCTTTTGGACCTACAACTACGAGACTATGTTTACTATAAGCGCCAGCATTGGCAAGACCATTGACAAATTGTTCCCAACCATAACGACCGTCTTTTTGATATTCATCAATTTTCTTTCTAGAAAGAAAGACCTGAGAAATAAGATCTCCAGATTCTGTTTCATTAACAACTATTGCAGTTCTTTCATAATCAATTTCCCAATTTTCTGGTAACGGATTACCTTTATATCCTTCAGGATTATCATGACTTTTACTAAGGTCTTTTATTCCTGAGACAATTAATTTTGTCTTATCTACATGTTGTATTGTTTTAATATCAAGTGAATTAAGAGATACGGTTTTTCCGTTAAATATTATTGTTTCTGGATCAAATGATTGTTGTCTTAATTGCTCGGGAGAAGATGATCTAGCACCACAACTTATTGTACCTCCTAATAAGAAACCTAAGCCTAATGCTCTTAATCCTAATACTACTGCACTAGCACCTCCTAATTTCAAAACATCTCTTCTTGATAATCTTGTCATAAGCTTTGATATTATAGGATTACATGCTGATAATGTCAATATAATGCGTGAATATTGATTTTATTTTCTTATTTTCTTAATTCAGTATTTTAAAGTCAAGCGATGAGCCTGAAATTCTGTAACCGTTCAGGAACTA
>CAZMBH010000126.1:0-2502 GCA_964564535.1 uncultured Gammaproteobacteria bacterium | reverse complement strand
GCTAAAAGTATTCCTCTTGCTTTCATTCTCACTTCAGTTTGATTATCTTTCTGAGTCTGTTCGTCTCATTATCCGTCCTTATGAAGTATATACCTGCAGGAAGTTCCTTTACATTAAATGTGTTTATTCCTTTGATGTTCTTTACCTTGCTCTCTTTTACCACTCTGCCTGTTATGTCTATCACTTCTATTTCTCCTGCTCCTGATTCCGTTACTTCATAAGCTATAAGTCCGTTCTCTACCATATTGCTGACTACATTCTTCTTTGTTTCTTCGTTCAGTTTTATTCTATTCCCCTTGCCAAGCTGTGTCAAGGTTTCCGAGTCCACTTCATCGTATTCATAGCACTCAACCCTTGCCACCCTTGCATCTTTTCCAACCTTGCGTTCAAGTTCAATACTGAGATATCCGTCTTCATAGTATTCAAGCGGCACTATTACCTTTGTCGTATCCTCTCCTTTGCCTCCATATATTACTCCAATTACTTCCCCGTCTATCTTGACTATCTGAGGTATATGGGGATTCTTATCGCTTGTTATTACTGATACCTCATAGTAATGATCCTGCTGAAGTCCTGCTATGTCGTTCTTCATCTTTTCCACTGGAAACTTTCCTGTAACATAATCATAAATGCTTGACTCTGTCATTGTTATTTCCATTGATGCAAGTTCGCTGGCATATAACGGTGAAAGTTCAAGATTCATAATGCTGTCTTCTCTGTAACCTATTCTGTATTCATCTCCCTTCTTCTCCGTCCAGATGGCATAGATTGTTGAATATGTCGGTCTATATGGATTTAATGTGTATTTTATATCTATATCCGGTGCAAAGACGCTATCTGCTCCTTCAACAATGACTCTTTCAAAACCATTCGGAATCCTGTCTATATATTGCTTCATACAAACGGAATTTGATTTGACATATGTATATAACCTGTAATCTTTTACTTTTACATCGTATGCGTTGTCCTCTATCGTGTCTATCAAAGTATCTGCAAATGATGTTTCCGTTATCTCCTTCTGAAGAATATACTGTTTCCCGTCTTCACCGATGTTCTCCCATACCACTCTTGTTATTGCGCCATCCTTCCAAACTGTGCTGTTTGATGCTGAGTTGCCTGTTTGACTGACAATAAGGGAGCGCAACCATGATAATGTTCTTTCATTATAATACTTTACAGCACACTCATTATTTGCGGATATATACGCAATTATCGGTGAAAGCATTATTGTTCCGGAAACATTCTGCTCATATAATGAAATGCTCTGGTTGTTCTTTACTTTGATTAGATTTCCATCAATGTCTTGTTCTCCCGTGTATGGGATCAATGTTGTCGGCTGGACATTGAAGACAGAACCGAACTTCGCATAAAGCAAGTCACCGCTCTCATCATTTATATACCTGTAGCTGAGTCCCGCAAAGTTCATCATGAAATCAACCGAATTATACTTCAATGACGGTGCATACAAATTGATTGCAGGTAAGCTCACAGAATCATAATCCTGTATCGGTGATGCAAATTCAGCTGAGTAATATGTTGACCCTTTGTCCCACATAAGAAGACTCATGTTTCTATTTACATTCCTCTCTAATGCTCCATCTGTCCCTAATCCCGCTACCTCCAACTCAAAACTGTTATTATATAAATCCTTATAACCGTATATTGTCCGACTGCCATCCGAATATGTTATATATACATTATCGGTAAAGTCATCTGTATAGCTCCTCCTTATTATATGATTCCCGTTGTTCTTCCCTGTAGCTTCGCTTATTGTTGACCACATATACGGATAGATAAAACTCGTGTCCGGGAAAAAGCTGTCCTTTTCTGCTATTACACATATCGGCGCCGTATTTGTTATTGTCCGCCTCAATTGAAGCGCTATTCCCTCTTCATCAGTGTATTCATATGTATCATAGCTTGCATAACTAAATGTGATTCTACAGTCAGGCACGTCCTGATATATGTATCCGTCAGGCTGTGGATCTATTTTTGATTTTTCTGTGACTTCTACTGTTATATCTTCAAGTTTCAATACAGGTATCTCATCTATATGGCTTACATACAATGTCTTCCCCACCACTGGTATCACAACCTCTCTCGATGGTCCCAATATCCCCTTATTATCCGACCAGTATTTGAATACCATATCCCCTGCGCTCTTCGTCCTTATTCCGCTTACTCTTATCGTCGAATCCATCGGATATGTGTAATAATCCCAACCAAAATGCCCGCTCGCAAATGTGTCTCCTCCCTCCTGATACAACACATATGTAAAATTCCCCAACATCTCTATACTGTCAACCGTTATCTCTATATAATCATCCGTGCTGTACGCTATGCTCGGTTTGCTTAATGTTATCTTCGCCGGCTTGTATGCGTCGTAGTTTGATATTATGTAAGATAACGCCACTTCAGGCGCAGCATGATTTCCAGTTATATTATAAGCCATCTCCATTATCCTTGGATCATATTTTTGATAATTAGCCCAATATGCCACTG
>CAZMBH010000125.1:0-2510 GCA_964564535.1 uncultured Gammaproteobacteria bacterium | reverse complement strand
CCGCCCGGATACGCCGAGCAGTGGGTGCAGACATTCGAGACAGATCACCCGAACGCTTTTGCCCTCACCGTGGTCGTCGATTCGATGCGTCCTGAATTTACCAAGGGGGACATCGTCGTCGTCGACCCGGGCCTTGAGCCTGCCAGCGGAGATTATGTCATCGCCAAGAATGGAGCAGATGCAACTTTCAAGCAGCTCATCCGCGACGGTGCGAACGTATTGCTCAAGCCGGCGAACGACCGCTACCCGATCAAGGACGTTACCGGGCAACCGGTGAAAATTGTCGGCGTCGTTGTTGGCAAACAAAAGCAGTACCAATGAGCGTGCGTCCGCTGGCGCGCCGGAGGACTTGAGGGTGTGGGTATAGTTGGGGTGGTGGTATTGGAGAGGAGGAGATATTTAAAAAAAGTCAGGCCGATTGTGGTGAAATGCCTGTTCTGGGAACCAGATTTCATGTTCTTTCCGCTTCGTAATTTCTTTTCATTTCTGCATAATATCCACCATAGATTTTTATATTGAAAATATAAATCATCTTTTTTTAGACATAGAATCATGGAAATACAACCATCTGGGTACGAAATTAAAAACACCAAGCTTAGTTATTGGAGTTGCCTTCTTGAAGAATGGATTCGATGTTTTGATAAAATGTGCAACTACTCTGGGACAACACCTTTTTGGAACTGTAAAGAAAAAAGTAATTCAGGTCCTTTGATTGGGGCCATATGGCGAATTGGATGGACTGCTTTTCCTGAAATAAAATGTAGAAGAAGCACGTTAGATGGATATGGGCAGGTTGATATTTACATCTCATCCCCTGATGAATAATATCTCTGAGTATGTTGAGGTTAAAGGAAATGCGGTTTCTAGTCTTAGTCATGCTGAGAATTCCTTAATTGAATCAAAAAAGCATGCATGTACTATCAATGATAATAGTGTCCAATTAAAAATTGGTGTAACATTTTCCAATATTGAAATACGCACTAAAAACAAATATGAAGTATGGGATTTAGCTAAAAACTTAGTTTTTCAAATTAAAAATGAAGTTGAATATGACCTGATTGCTTGGTCATTTCCTGAAAATATTCGAAATGATGATGAGCTACCTGGAGTATTCACTCCTGGTGTAATACTTTTAGCAAAGTTGGCTGAATAAAGATTAGATTATCTTGTACAATCAGTCGCTTCACTTGGACCTGGCAAACAGCGCCGGTCCGGTGAAATGTGACGTTTGCCGGCTTCTACCGTAGGAGATCAGAATGAATTTCGAGACATTATCCATCAGTGAAACGGATGGAGTCGTCCATATTGAATTAAATCGAGCGGATAAGGCGAACGCGATGAACGGGGCGATGTGGAAGGAATTGAGATCGGCTTTCGCTTGGCTCAGCACCAGCAGCGCGCGTGTTGGGGTGCTGAGCGGCCAAGGCAAGCATTTCACGGCCGGAATCGACCTGGATATGCTCACTGAAATAAGATCTGAGATTACGAGTCTGTCCGAAGGCAGGAGACTAGAACGCCTGAGGGAGATCATCGTCGAGCTTCAAGAGACTATAAGCGCCGCAGAATCATGCAGAAAGCCAATTCTTGCAGCAATACATGGCGCGTGCATGGGAGCGGGGATCGATCTGGTCACCGCCTGCGACATGCGATATGCCACCGAAGACGCGAGGTTTTCGGTAAAAGAGGTAGACCTGGCGATCGTGGCGGACGTCGGTACGCTCCAGCGGCTTCCAAGGATCATAGGCGAAGGGCTCGCACGGGAACTTGCATTTACAGGCAGAGATTTCGACGGCAAAGAAGCCCATGCGATGAAGCTTGTGAACCAGGTCTATACGGACAAGGATAGCCTTATGGCATCTGTCCTGAAAACGGCCGCCAAGATTGCGAGCAAGTCACCGCTGACAATTCGCGGCATCAAGGACACGCTGAACTACAGCCGGGATCACTCGGTTGCAGAAGGCCTTTCTTACGTCTCTGCCAAGAATGCAGCCATATTGTTTTCTTCCGACCTCTCAGAGGCTATGTCAGCTATCGTTAGTATTGAAGAGAATTCTTGCTAATAATAAAGCCACGTAGCAGCCGAGTACCTTCACGTCAAAAGAAGGATAAAAGGAATGAATACAGATAAACTGATTGGCGCATGGTCGCTCATCTCCTCCATTCAATCTCGAAATAATGTTATTTCCCGAACCTTTGGTGATCCACCGTCTGGGCAAATTCAGTACACGAATGATGGTCGAATGTCGGCCTTTTTAATGGATCCAGATTGGGCGCGAACTGGAAAGAATGCGGTAGAAGAGTCAGACAGATTTTTTGCTTACGCTGGACGATGGAAGCTGAATGGAAATAAGGTTAGCCATTTTATCGAGTTCTGCTCGGCTCCGTCGAAGATTGGCACGACCTTTGTCCGTCACTTAAATTTTCTAAGTGAAAACGAAATAGAACTTACGACCGAACCTGAAACCACTAAGTCAGGGAATGTCTACGAAACAAAACTTATCTGGAGGCGG
>CAZMBH010000124.1:0-2518 GCA_964564535.1 uncultured Gammaproteobacteria bacterium | reverse complement strand
TCTTTGCTTTAAGATATTTATCTATCTCTTTATTGTATGGCTCTAATCCAAAATTGATATAACTTTGAAACTTTAATCCTGAGAAGTTGGAGCGGTTGTCCAATATATGAGCAGCGATCATTGTATCCCACTGCCAACTGTAAGGTCGTACTCCGAATATCTGCCGTGTCCAGCCATCTTCAAATTTCATGTTATGGGCAATAAATGAAATCTGAGTGTGTTGGCAGATTCGTCTCCAGAGTGCCTTAATTGACATCTGTTGCTTTGGACTGAAATAATCCGAATATTGATATGGAAATGCAATTGCTGATTTATCCGAACCTGTACAAAAAGAAATAGTTGCAATCTTTGCTCCAGGCCACTGAGGTTTTAGAGCATTTGTTTCATAGTCAATGTAGAGTTGTTTTTTAATTCTATCTGCTTCAAGAAGAATCTCCTCCAAAGTTCCAATAATTTTATCAAAGTCGTAGAGGCAAATTACTTCGTCCCTTTCATCCTTCCAAGTAAATGGTTTTTTGTTAATACGAGAAGCTGCCCATTTAAGATCTCTTCTAAAAGTCGCCTTGAGATTTTCATCGTATTCATTCCGATTGATATAACTTGGATGAAACATTGGAATAATCCAAGCACCTGTTTTACGATCTGGAATACAAAGTTTTCGCCATCGTGTAATTGCTAACTTACTGAATCTTCCATCGTAGAAAGATTCAATCGCTTTTCCTCCTAAAAGCCATATCATTCTTGGGTTTAATTCTTTTATTGTTTTATCTACTAATGGTTTGCAGTATTTTAGTTCAGTCTTAGTTGGAGTTCGATTGGCCCCAGTGCTTGTCGATGGTCGGCAACAGATCGAGTTTGTTTTCCAAAAGTCTCGATCAAGGTCAAGTTTGAGTTTTTTGAGTTCGTCTCTTAAAAGTTGCCCTGCATCCCCAACTAATTGAATTCCTGATTGATCCTCTTTAGAGTTATGAACGGTAAATGGTATATTATATTTATGTGTTGTTGTTTCAAAATCATGTACTACCCCAGTATATAACTCTGTTATTGTTGAGGTAATTCGTAGATAATAAAAGTCATCATCTTCACCATAGTGTGGGGAGGTTGTTTCTGCAACATTTGGAATAAAATCCCACTTTAGTTTTTTAATATGATGCCCATTTATTGATATTTCATACCCATCTACTTCATTTTGCCGTTTAGTTTGGCATAGCCTAATTCCAAATATAACATTAAGTTTTAGCCCCATTAGGAAGGCTTGCCATGCTGCCCGTTTTGAAACTGTGTAAATAGATTTTGAGCGCCTATTTGGAAATTTAGCTCCTAGTTGTTTTTTACCATCTCCTATAAACCATCCCTTTAAAAATTCATTTATAATCTCTTTATTACTGTTTAATATAAATTGAGGAACAACTTTTGTATAAACATTCTTACCAAAATTATCGGTAAAAAATAAGCATAATGCTCTACTATAACAGGTAACAGAGATTACTTTATTATGCCGTCTAACATATGTCTGTAAATTAAAGTATTTATTAAGTACATCTTCTAAAAACTCAACATACTTTTCTTTATACCCAACGCTAAGAGTAAATATGACACTCCCATTATTAAAATTAGAATGCCCATCTGCTAAATATAACCCCAACATTTTTGCAAAATCAGGGGTTATAACAATAGTATTTGGTAAACTAAGAGTAGGATGATAGTTTTGAATTACGTTTTTATATTTATTTAAATTAATAATAGGATCTTCATAATTGAACTTTTCTTTTGGTATTCTTATATAATCACTATTTTTAACCTCATCTGCTCTAACCATTTTAAATTCATTTAAACATTTTGGAAGTTTTATCCCACGAACTCGTAAGGAAGCCACTTCTATTTTATGTTCTGCAGTGCATACATACTCAGGCAATAATGTTGGTTTAATTCGAATTACCTTACAATCTTTTACTTTGTATGAAAATATTTTTTGTGGGATTGTGCCATCAATTAATTGAAATTGAGTATCAACATCTTCAATAAAATTAATATTATTTTTCCCAATAATAGGTGTTCCCGGAATAAAACATCCTGGAGCCTCTGCTAGAATGAGAACTCCCTTTTCCCCACTACCTGAGTACTGCATCTTCGGACTGTTGCATTTTCGAAACAGACCGCACTTCTTGCAATTTGGCCCTTCGTCAAAGTCAAATTCAACTTGTATTTTCTCTTCCAGTTCTTCCGGTGAAAAGAATCCTTGGGGCATTAGTTCCTCTTATTGGTGTCAATGGTTAGTGTACCCTGATTAGAAACTATTATAGGACCAACAAAAAATACATCCCAATACGACATCTCAACACCTGTTTTTGCCAGCATCGACTGTTTCCGAATGACAGCTTGATGACAAGTTATCGGAATTGCTGAAAACAATAGAAATAGCAGAAATATCAATACAACAATAACCACATCACCTTTCATTAAATTAATCCTCCCATTTTATTTCATTTGCTGGTGGTGGTTCTGGTAGATCTCCTTC
>CAZMBH010000123.1:0-2538 GCA_964564535.1 uncultured Gammaproteobacteria bacterium | reverse complement strand
TTACGATTCTTGGCGGGGGTGCTTCTTCAAAGCTGTTTCAGGAGGTCAGGGAGAAAAAAGGCCTTTGTTATTATATCGGCACCGGCGCAGAGCAATACTTTGAAACAGGAAGTATCGTTACCCAGGCAGGGGTTGCCAAAGATATTGAAAAAGTTAAGATAGCAGTAAAGGCGACTTTAGTAGAACATGAAAATATGGTTAAGGGTTTGTTTAGCGTTGATGATGTAAATCGAACTAAAGAAATGCTCAAAGGAAGACTGCTTATTTCCATGGAGAACTCTTTTAATATTTCTCATTTTTTTGGCAACAAAAAATTACTGGAACAGAAAATTGAAACTCCGGAAGAAATTATCAAAAAAATTCTTTCAGTAAAAAAAGAAGAAATTGTAAAATTAGCTAAAGAAATTTTTGACAAAAACAAACTGAACTTTGCCATTATCGGCCCGTTTGAACAGAAGAACTTTCAAGACTTATTAAAATAAAAGCTCGGTATTAAATTTTATTTCTCCGTGGGAACCCTCCCCTTTTCGGGGACTCCCAAGTCGAAAAAAATTTAATACGCTCGCTTTTGCTTGTCAAGTAGCCCCAGGCGGCTCCGAAATTAATGAATTGATAAAGAATTATTGAAGTTGGAATTGATTTTAAAAGAAATATGAATCCTTTTTTTTGAAGAATAAATTTCCAAAATTTAAATTCAAGATAAGAAAAAAGTAAAAATAACAAGAAACAAGGAACAAGAAACAAAGGAAATATTATAGAAACAATTAGAAATAATATTAAAAACGAGCTCAATATTGATTTGAAGGCCTCTCTTTTAGAGGTAGCGACCGGATCAAAGCGGAAGCGTTTAAGATATAATTTTATCCAATCACGGCTTCTTTTAAAATACTTGATTGCAATCGGAAAAAATTCCTCAAATTCATGGTTTACAATTATATTTGAACAAAATTTTATTGGCGATAGCTTTTCAATTCTATAGGTAAACTCAATATCTTCAACGGTCGGTTCTTTATAGTCTTCAATAAACCCTTTCAGTTTTTGAAATAATTTTTTTTCAATTCCAGCGATCCGAGTGGAAAATAGATAGTAGTGGCTATATTCTTCACGTTCAACAAACCAGTAAGACCAGTCGCGGATAGCCTTAAATTGAGGAAAAAATGCTTCAGTTCTTTGATGGTAGTCCCAAATACCGGTAAAGGCTTTTATTTTTTCCTTTAATAAAAGAGTAAAAATATTTTTTAAAGTATTTTTTTTCAACTCAACATCCCCATCTAAAAATAGTAAATATTTACCCTTAGCTTTATTGGCACCTAAGTTACGTACTTTTGCCGGTCCCAAATTAACTTTACAAATAATAATTATTAGTTTAAAACGAAGAATATTTTTGAATTCGCTAATAATTTTTAAAGTTTTATCTTTTGATTTGTCATCAATTACAATTACTTCCAACTTTTTAAAACTAACGGACGGTGAATTATTAATTGATAATAATAAAGATTTAATTGTATTTTGGCTGTTGTGAGTGGGAATGATGATAGAAAGGTTGATTTTATTCATTGTTCTATATTGTATAATAAAAAACAATAATGATAAGTAAAAATGTTTCTGTTATCGGAGTTGGACGTGTTGGACTTCCGCTAGCCATATTTTTAGCGAACGAAGGATTTAAAGTTTACGGTGTCGGCAAGACTAAAGATAAGGCAGACATGCTAAATAAGGGGATTATGCCGTTTATGGAAAAAGGGGCGGCCCCGCTTTTAAGAAAATATATCAATAAAAAACTATTTTTTTCCGTTGATTATAACTGCATTAAAATATCTGATGTTGTCATATTGACTCTAGGGACGCCGGTAGATGAAAATATGAATCCAGTTTTAGATCAAATTAATGACTGTCTGGATGCTATGATGCCACTACTCAAAAAAAATCAGCTAATAATTTTAAGAAGTACCGTATCGCCCCGAACGACTATTTATGTTAAGGAACGAATTGAGATGGAAACAAAGTTTAGGGTAGGAAAAGACCTCTTTCTGGCTTTTTGCCCGGAGAGAATTGCTGAAGGCAACTCATTAATTGAAACCAAAGAAATCCCGCAGATTGTTGGCGGGATTGATAAGAAATCGACCCATCTTGCTTCTAAATTTTTTTCAGAAATGGGAATAAAAACGTTAGAAACGGATGCAGTGTCGGCCGAACTGGGAAAGCTTTTTACCAATATGCACAGGTATATTTCTTTTGCCATTGCCAATGAATTTATGGTGATCGCCGAAACCTTCAACCGTAATATTCATGAAATAACACATTTAGTAAACGACGGTTATAAAAGAAAAGGATTAGTATTACCTGGTTTATCGGCCGGACCATGTCTTTTTAAGGATGGATTTTTTTTGATCAACGAAAATCCTTTTCTGGATTTAATTACAGCCAGTTGGAAAGTAAATGAAGCCCTTCCTCTATTTATTTTAAAGAAATTAAGGGAAAGAGTAATCCTCAAAGGTAAGAAAACAACGATTTTGGGGTTAGCTTTTAAACCGGAGA
>CAZMBH010000122.1:0-2595 GCA_964564535.1 uncultured Gammaproteobacteria bacterium | reverse complement strand
TGAGTATTATTCGCTCTGATATGTTCATTTATCATAATTATACAAAAATATTATTCAAATGTCAAGAGATTTATGACGCACCACACTAGTTATAAGTCCATTAGGAGAACTGCAATACTCAAATGATTGAAAAAATCATAGATATTTCGGAAGGACCTGCAAAATTAAACTCAAGGTATGAGCAGTTAATAATTACACATAATGGCGAAAGCCACTCAATACCGATAAATGAAATTTCAGTAGTTTTGATTTCCACTCCAACGGTCAGTATTTCAAGCGGGGTAATCTCTTTAATGTGTAAGAATAATGGTATGATTGTTGTCTGTGATGAGAAATATATGCCTGTTGGAGTACTTCTGCCTTATGAGACCAATTATGTTCAGCAAGAAAGATTTTATGCTCAAATACAAGCGAGTATGCCAATTAAAAAGCAATTATGGAAACAGATTATAACATCAAAAATAACCTCTCAAGGTGTTGTTCTTAAAAAAATGACAGGTTCTGATAAAGGTTTGTTTTATTATTCTTCAAAAGTAGCTTCCGGAGATTCGGCTAATATTGAAGGGTATGCCGCAAGAATTTATTGGAAGGAACTTTTTGGAGAAACGTTCAGGAGAAACCCTGAAGAAATCGGAATCAATTCAATGCTCAATTATGGATATACAATCTTAAGAGCAATGACAACCAGAGCCATTTGTTCAGCAGGACTTCATCCATCGTTTGGAATACATCATCATAACAAATATAACAGCTACTGTCTTGCTGATGATTTAATGGAACCTTTCAGGCCTATCGTGGATGAATATGTTTTTAATGCGACAAAAGAAAAACCTGCAGATATTTTTCTGACGAAAGAAACAAAACGCAATTTGGTTAAGCATATTCTTGATAAAGAAATGTATTGTCAAGGACAAATTAGAAAAATCAACGACATACTGAACCATTATGCTGTTTCCTTAGTGGGAGTTTATCTTGGAAGAAAAAAATCAGTTACGTTACCAAAATGGGAAGATGACAGAGGAAAAGAATAACTCGGATATATCAAACTACCATTCTATGTGGATTTTAGCAATGTTTGATTTACCAACTGAAACTAAAGAAGAAAGAAGAAGATATAGAGAATTTAGAAAATGTCTGTTAAAACAAGGTTTTGCACAATTGCAGTACTCTGTCTATGCCAGATTTGTGGGAGATGAAAGCAGAAGTTTGAAATTCAAAAGGGTAATAAAGGAAGCAATACCTGAGGAGGGAGAGGTTAGAATATTAACTGTCACAGATTTTCAATATGGCAAAATGGATGTGTTCAGTTCAAGAAAAAAGGTAAAAGCGGAAGAGATCCCAGAAGAAATAATGCTTTTTTAATTCCAATAAAAAAGAATAACCCCTCTGAAATTGACATTTACAGAGGGGTGTATTCTACTTTAACGGAATTTGTTGTCAAGCCCCAGCTCAACACTCTTCCTCGTGGAATAGAATGGAATTCTACTTTAACGGAATTTGTTGTCAAAATTGACATCATTGTGTACATTGTTGACATTTTAAATATTTTATGCTAATAATAAGTATATAAAAAGGAGAAAATTATATGGAAATCAAATTCATTTATGAAAAGGGAACTGATTTTAAAGTTCATCAGATTGATGGAGTACTCGGAGGAACATCTCCGCATGGAGACATATTCTTAAATTTTTTTTCTGAGCGATTCCCAATTCCAGAAACTGTTTCTTATGAATTACTTGAAAATGATAAACTAGGAAAAGAAATAGAAAAAGATGTAAAAAATGCAATTATCAGAGAACTTGAATGTGGAATAATTTTAAATATAGAAACTGCAAAAAAAATAAACGAATGGCTATCTCAAAAAATTACTGAAAATGAGAAAGTAATTAAAGGAAAATAAAATGTCTTATCAATATATTCATCAATTAAGTACAATTGCTAATTCGTTTTCATATAGATTTAATAATAATTGTACAGCAAGTGAAAGAAGGTTGTTTAAATACAATGTTGAAAATTTAATTACACCTAGTGATGAGACTTATACAAAACATGTAGAAGATTTTAATTATTCAGGATTAAATTTAATGCTTGCCAGTGAAAAAGTATTGGCAAAGGAGTGGTTACTAGAAGAAGAGGAAGAGGCATGGAAGGACTTATAAAGGGCGATGTTGTAGTAGTCTCTTTCCCATTTTCCAATTTAACTAAATTTAAAAATAGACCCGCCTATGTTTTGTGTAATCTATCAGGAGACGATATAATTTTATGTCAAATTACATCTCAATCTTATGGAGATAATTATTCAATAGAGTTACAACAAAACGATATCAGCGGTGGTTCTTTACGTAACGAAATATCCTATATCAGACCTAATAAGATATTTACTGCAGAAAAAAGTATCATTTTTAAAAAAATTGGATCAGTTAGAGACGGAAAAAAAATAGAAGTCTCTGCAGCAATTATTAATCTTATAAATTCTTAAACGAATTCAATTCAACATAAGTTATTTATATATTCCATAAATTATTCATAGTTGACAAAAGAAAAATAATGCTTATATTTAATCTCTATGTTAGCGCGCTTTATAATATCTTATTA
>CAZMBH010000121.1:0-2651 GCA_964564535.1 uncultured Gammaproteobacteria bacterium | reverse complement strand
AATGCAGCTATTTTAAATGGTAAATTTCTTTCTCTAATGACTTCTGATAATAATATCAACATAAATGCCGAATCCAAATCTCCACTAAATCCCATTACCAGGGTTTTTGCGTCGCGATCAGACATTATTTCTTCAAATCTAATAAAAATGTCGTCTTTTACTGCTTCTAATTCAGGTAGTTTTAGAACCGGATTTTTTTTGCTATCACGGCCTTTTTTATCAACAATATGTAATCCTAACCGATTTGCCACAGATAAATAATCTTGCCGCCAAAGATAAAGCTCATTTGTACTTTGTTTTTTTTCGCAATCAAATATTCCTCTTCCCATATTTAAAACTGTTAATCGTCTTGTTTGTTCTCGGAATACTTCATACCATTCTTCAGCCGTTGTTGATTTTCCACGTAATTCTCTTTCTTTTAGACTTTCTATGAGAATCGCTGGTAAAACTCTTGCATGAAAATCGGAAACACAATATGGCAAACAGTCAATTAATTCTGTATTGAATTTTAGATCGGACATTTTAGGTAATTCATAAGCTCTTCCAGACTTCCAAAGATAATATCTGAAATAACCAATAAATGCCTTGGCTATATCGACTTCAGATTTTTTGTAATGAAAATCGTTATCAACCACCGACATCGCTCTTTTTAAGTAAGCTTCTATTAAATTTAAATGTCGATCTGAAAGAACATCTGAATTCATTCTTGAGGTTAAGACTGATTCGTTGGTCATTGGAAGAACCAAATCAGTAGCTTCACTTAACTCATTCAAGGAAAAATCAAATTGTTCTTCTCTAGGTATATCATCCCAAACCCAACTGTCAAATCTTATTAAATCCATTTTGTAATCGGCTTCTCTTTTTCTGGCCTCTAAATCTTCTAAATGATAAATTTTTTCTGATCGTTTCCTTGAGGATCTGACAAAAGCCTGACGTTTTTGCTGTCTAGTTCTCCTATCTAATCCAAAACTAAAAGATGCTTCAACAAGCGGTTCTAGCTTTTGAAGTGATTTTTGTTTTTTTATTTTTTTTTGTTCTGGGGTTGGTTTATCAAATAGAGGAGACCGAGGGGTTGTCATTCCTAGTCTATCATCTTCTCTATTTTCTCTATATCGTTCGACTGCCCCTATTAAACTTTTTAAAGAAGGAAGATTATAAAATGCATTTACTATATGAATGGTATTTTTTAGCACAGCTAATTGTGTTTTAGATTGTCTATTTGATTCATTCGTTGGTGGCATATTAATTATTCAAAAACATCAATAAATTGTTATAGGATATCATATTTAGTCCTATAATACAAATTGTTTTGCTTCTTATAAACATAAGTCGAATATAAAAACTCACTTTATTCTGCTATAATACTCCAATATGCATTTAAGCGTTATCGTAAAATTACTATTATCATTACTTTTGGGAATGGCTATTGGTTTAGAGCGTGAATCGTATGAACTCCAAATTGACAAAACCAAAAGAAGCGGAATAGGAAGCCTCGGAATCCGAAGCTTTGCCTTGATCACTACTCTTGGGACGGTCGCCGCCTTGTTAATCCAAAATTACTTTAGTTTGTTTCTCATCATTTCAATAACTTTTTCATCGTTATTAATTATTTACTACGTGCTGGGAAGTCTGACGATGAATGATAATGGAATGACGACGGAACTGGCCATTTTCTGGAGTTATTTAATTGGAGTGCTAGTCGGGTTGAACATCTTTCCCATTCAATTGGTAATCGCCATAACGGTTATTCTCATGCTTATTTTATCCCTTAAAAAAAAGATCAAGCTCTTTGTCGCCGGAATTAAACAGTTTGAGCTTGAGTCGTTCATAAGTTATGCCATCGTTGTTTTGGTCATTCTCCCCTTTCTTCCAAATACTGGATATTCATTAAAAAACATTCCCTTTTTAACAAGTATTCTTTCAGTTTTTCAGGTTAACTTTAATAAATTTTTGAATCTGGAAATAATAAACCCTTTTAATGTCTGGAAGGTGGTTGCCTTAATCACTGGAGTTGAGATTGCCGGATATTTTTTAGAAAAAACCATCGGCCAAAAAAAAGGCTGGTTATTAACGAGTATCGCCGGCGGGTTTATTTCTTCAACCTCAACCACTCAATCTTTAGCCCAGAAAAGTAAAAAAACAAAAAATACTAACCGACTTGTTTCCGCAGCCATATTTGCCAATTTCTCCAGTTTTATTCAGATGTTTATATTACTGGCTTCAGTTAACCTAATGTTTCTGTCAAAAAACCTAACTTATATTTTTTCAATCTCAATTTCCGCCGTTTTAATCGGATATTATTTTCTAAGAAAAGAAGATAGAAAATCGGAAAATTTGATTGAAACCAAGAAAAATTTAAAGCAGGATAAACTTTTTTCACTGATGCCGGCTTTAAAATTTGCCCTTTTATTTTTGTTTATTAAGATTGTCACTAAGTTTGCCCTAATCGTATTCGGAAATAGCGGATTTATAATCAGCACCGTACTTGGTGCCGTTACCGGACTTGATGCTGTGACTATAAACACGGCTGAACTGGCCGGAAAAACTATCAACTATCAAACGGGGGTAGTCACTTTAATATTAGCTAATGCAGTTAATCTAATCTCAAAATCAGGTTATGCTTTTGTTCAAGGCAGCCGTGATTTTGCCAA
>CAZMBH010000120.1:0-2681 GCA_964564535.1 uncultured Gammaproteobacteria bacterium | reverse complement strand
CCATCTTGACGACAAGGGGCTTCCACTCGAAATTGAAATCCTTGATGCCGCAAAATTGTCCATGATCGATGAGATCAGTGTCTCACCTGCATTCGGACGCAAACAGGAAGAACTGACGGCGGCGATGTAGAATGCGGCCCCCCGTAAAACGCTAATTTTAAAGACCTGACCCCCCGAAGTCAAAAAATCATGCCAGAATATTTGACCATGGTAGAAAATGCATGTATATATCGCCCGTGAAAAAGAGATACCTTATTGACGATATTCTCCGTGATCTGGATGAAAAGATGGTTTTCATCGGCGGCGCCCGGCAGGTTGGAAAGACCAGCATGGCGAAATTTATTGCCGAAAATCATTACAAGACGAGTGATTATCTGAACTGGGATGTCCGCGATGACAGGCGCAATATTATCCAGTCAAGCTTCAAGGGCGATGCGGAAATCATCCTGTTTGATGAGATCCACAAATACAAGGATTGGAAGAATTATCTCAAGGGCCAGTTCGACAAGCACCGCGAAGATTTCAGGATTCTGGTGACGGGGAGCGCGCGGCTGGATGTTTACAGGCGTGGAGGGGATTCGCTGATGGGGAGGTATTTCTATTATCGCCTTCATCCGTTTTCGCTGGCCGAAGCTCTCGAAAAGCGCAATCCCTTGAAACCTTTCGAGGAAATCAGCATCGGCGATGCGTCTCCGGAAACTGCCGAGCTATTTTCCGCCCTGAAAAAATTCGGCGGCTTTCCTGAACCCTTTCTGAAACAGTCGGAACGGGACTTAAGGCGCTGGCACTCTTCCCGCCTGGAACGGCTGGTCAAGGAAGATATCAGGGATCTGGAAACTATCCGGGATTTGTCGGCCCTCCAGATTCTTGTCGATCTTCTCCCGACAAAAGTCGGTTCTCTTTTATCGCTCAACTCGTTGCGGGAAGACCTTGGCGTAGCCCACAAGACAGTCGCGAACTGGATGGATATCCTGGAGAGATTTTATTACCACTTCCGTATCTATCCGTTCAGTCACAAGAAAATTAAATCGCTGAAAAAGGAGCCCAAGCTTTATCTATGGGACTGGTCGGAAATAACCTCCAACGACGGCGCGAAACTGGAAAATGTCGCGGCCTCTCATCTCCTCAAACTATGCCATTACCTGAATGATGTGGATGGTTACAAAACGGAATTAAGTTTCCTGCGGGACATTGACGGCCGGGAAGTCGATTTTCTGGTCACAGAGGCCGGAAAGCCCTGGTTTGCCGTTGAGGTGAAATCATCGGCCAAAGACATCTCCAAGAGCCTGCCTTATTTTGGCGACAAACTGGGCATCCCTTTTTTATACGAGCTTGTTGACGAGAGAAACATCGACATGAGAAAAGATAAGATCCGTGTCCTGAGCATGGATAAGTTCCTGTTATCGCTTGTGTAAAAAATAGGGAAAGCCAAAACGCTAAATTTCGAGACCTGACCCCCAAAAAACTTGACCCCAAGACCCTTGTGAGCCAGGTCACGATTCGGCGTTTTTTCCCTTGACACATTGGAATTTCTCCGATAGAAACGGGCCAGTTCAATTCGCGAACACGAGGTTTTATGGCCTTTCAACCGCACTCACATTTTGAAAGCGATGAATACCTGAAGCGAGAGCTTTGAATTTCTCACGAAATGTTGTTAATTGTCATTCCCGTGAAAACGGGAATCTGGTCTTTTCGGGAACTTATAGATTATGAACATTAAGCTTCGCTTTCCCGCCTGCGCGGGAAGGACAAAAGGGTATAGATTTTCAAAGCTCTCCAGGTGTCCCCGGATAAAAGGCGCTGTCCCTATTATTACGGCGATTTCCCTCGTGGATGCATGTAATGTGTAATCCGGAGGGCGGAGCTGTAAAAACGCCCCCTGCGCCCTGACCCCCAAGGGGTTCCTATGCAAAACACTGAAATCAAAGACCTGATCCCCGTATTGCGGAGAAAGAAATGGATAGCAGCCGCCTATTTATTCGGATCAACGGCAACCGGCAGAGATCGCCGGGACAGCGATCTCGACTTGGCGATCGTTGTGAAAAAGACTATTTCCGGCCGTGAACGATTGAAGATTGAAGCGGATCTGTCCAGTCGTCTCCGGCGGGATGTCGATCTGGTCGTCTTCGGACAGGCGGGGCCGCTTCTTCAGCACCAGGTCCTGAAATACGGTCGTCTTGTTTGCGAAAACGACCAGACCGAGCGCATCCGGCAAGAGGTTCTGGCACGGGCCGAATATCTCGATACGCGACACCTCTTTCGTGAAGTGAAATAAAGGGCGGACGTCATGGCAGACAAGGAACTTCTTTCACGCAAGCTGTCCCAGCTTCGGGAATATCTGACGGAGCTTCGGAACGCGGAAGATATCACCTGGGAGGCGTATGAAAGGGAGCTCCGCCTGCGTGCTTTCGTCGAACGCTACCTCCAGTTATGCATTGAGAAGGTCATCGACATCGCCAATCATTTCGTAGCGTTTCATCGTTGGCGCGAGCCTGGCGGATATCGGGACCTTTTTCAGGTCCTTCATGAAAATGGCGTCATCCCGAAAGCGCATCTAATGACCTTCCAGAACATGGCATCGTTCAGGAACATGCTTGTTCATCGTTACGAAAAGACCGACGATGAGATCATCTTCGGCACCTTCAGAAAGCGCTTGGGCGATTTCGATCTTTTTATTGACT
>CAZMBH010000119.1:0-2687 GCA_964564535.1 uncultured Gammaproteobacteria bacterium | reverse complement strand
CCGAAACGCCCAGAATCAGTGCTGTCTTTCCCATACCCTCCCCATCCGTCGTCGGTTTGAGTGTGATACTCAGTTGACGATAATAAGCGATAAAATTGTAATTGAATACCCTTCTTTGAACCTGTTGTCAATTGTCGATTGCATTCCGCGCTCCCCGTTCAGGAAGAGACGCTGGCCCCAGGCTGGTGTTTCTGAATGGCCTCGATTCGATCCAGCACAGGGGGATGGCTATAGCTCAGAAAAACCTTAAGGGGGTGAGGCGTCAGGTTGGAGAGGGTGTCGACGCTCAGCTTTTTGAGGGCCGAGATCATGGATTCGGGTTTTTGGTAGGTATCCACCGCAAAGGCATCAGCCTCATATTCATGCCTGCGGGACAGCATGTTCCCGAACACGGAAAGGACCATCTCTATAGGGGAATAAAGAAACCCGAAAAAGATGAGGCTTGCATAGATGGAGATATGGTCCATTCGGAATGCCGCGAAGAGTTCCGGGTTGTTGATAAAAAGGGAGAGGATAAAGAACATGAGCCCGCTGGTAATGATGGATATGGCCATCGATGTGAGGATGTGTCGCTTTTTGTAATGCCCCATTTCGTGAGCAAGAACCGATACCAGCTCATCCCGAGTATGTTTTTCAATCAGGGTATCAAAAAGGACGATCCTTCTGAATCTGCCGAAACCGGTGAAGAATGCATTTGACTTGGTCGAGCGTTTCGATCCGTCCATGGTGAATACACCCTTCATCTTGAAATTCTGTGTCGTTGCGTAGGCTTCGATAGCCGCCCTCAGTTCGTCCTTTGGAAGGGGGACAAATTTATTGAAGATCGGCAGAATGACAACCGGAGCGATAGACAGAAGAAGGATTTGAAAGAGCGTCAGGGCCATCCAGCACCATACCCAGGCCCATGGCCCGGCCTTCTCAAAAAACCAGAGCACGCCGGAAAAAAGGACGCCCCCGATCACCGCCGCCAGGATCCAGGTCTTCAGGATATCCAGCACAAATGTCCTCGGGGTTGTCTGGTTAAACCCGTATCTCTCTTCAATGACAAAGGTGCTGTAGATCGAAAATGGAATGGAGACCATCTGGAAAAGAAGCATGAGGACCGCGGCAAAGATGAGTCCGGTTGGGATATTGCTGAGATGAAAGCTCCGTGCGAAATGATCCACCGTGTTAAAGCCTCCCAGAAGGATGAAGGCAATGGTGAGCGGGGTGGCGATGGAATCGGCAACGAACCCGAATCGGGTCGTTTCTTTCAGGTATTCCTGAGATTTACGATATTTCTCCCCATCATAATACCCCACGAAGGCCTCGGGGAGATCCGTGCGCAAATGACGCATATTCAGGGTGTCGACAACCAGATTCAAGAGGTAGTCGCCGACCAGAATTGCGAGAATAATGATGAGATAGCGATTCATTCAGCCTTGCACTGTCCAAGCAATCTGCAACCAGTGGTTTCTTCGGAACGTCTTCTCGAATCCCGTGCATGATAACGGTGGAATCTTCGCACGTCAGTTCTTGCCCCTTCTGTCTGGCATCTCTCCCTACCGGATTGCCCGGTCAAAGTCAACACTGGCGCGTGAACCCGGCAATTCTCATTTTACCGTGAAAATAAGTTCCAATAAAGCACACCTGACAGGCGCACTCGTCCTCCCCACCGCCGGTTTGCCGCCACAGATTATCTCCCTCAACCCTCTAACATCTGGCCCATGGGATAACCTAACATAAACGCTTGTGATTTCAGACGATTGACTTTTGAATTCTCAGGGCATAGCCTGGTAAACTTGGGGTGGTACAGACAAAAAATCCAGAAGAAAAAGGGCTTGCCATCGAGCCACCCGAACCTTTTTCAGGATCGGGTGATTCATCAATAATCTAAATGGCGTGAAGAGTATCGGTACACCGATAGAACCCTCATATTCCCCGTAGTCAAAAAACAATCCTTTTTCTGTTGCTGGAAGACATTATCGTTAAACAGGAGACCGAATGCGGACAACCACTCTGAGAAGAGGGCTCCTGACGTTCTGATTACGAAACTGGCTGTCCGTCTCAGGGGTCCAGATTGTATGACAGAAATTCTTCGTTCCCCCCCTCTTCGATGGCATCCTGGCAGGCCGATCAAGGGGTTGGAGGGCAGTGAGAAGTGAGGGGATCTTGGCTGAGATGCCCACCTTCGGCGACGCAGACTGGTTCTCGCGCTATCAAAGGCAACAGACAATGATGGGTGGGTAAGGATTTCAGATGTGGATGCATTGACTCCGAAACTGGCGCAGGCCTACGCGAAAAAGACGACCAAGACGCTCACCAGGGATTTGAATGCCATTGTGCAGATGGGTTTGGTCGAAAAGTCAGGCCGTTTGGTGAGAGCGAATAAGCGTTTGATACTTGCCTTTTTGCCTGCAAGAGCGACTACATAAAATTGCCGGAAAGCAAGAATTGATGATTGTACCTTCTCCGCGAGCTCATTTTTTGGGTTTTGGTCCTTGTTTCGGCCCGCCCTAGCGCGACCAAACTCGACATGACCAGCAGTCAATCACTTCAGGTAGGAGCTGTTTCATAGAAAAGCGTCGACTGAGCAGGTCTGGGCCAGGAATTTCGTGCTTCGGATTTCGAATTTGCTGACCGAAAAACCGGTTTTTCGGTCAGGCACGGGAGTGAGGGCTAAAAGGCCCATCCCAGACCGAAAATCC
>CAZMBH010000118.1:0-2753 GCA_964564535.1 uncultured Gammaproteobacteria bacterium | reverse complement strand
GTTTCAATTTCAATTGTTAAAAATAAATTGTTTTCATCGACAAATCCGGAAAAACCATCAGACTTTTCATGACCTAAATAGAAACCGACATCTTGTTTGAACATGCCGTTAAATTACGAATATTGATAACAACACTATTATCAATATAATTAAAGCGACGGTTACTTGCAACGTAGATATAAAAAGGATAAGCCAATTATGTTCATCTTTTAATGTCTTGTCCATAATCTTTACTTGTTTTGAAATTACCAAAGAATAAAGATAATAAAAAAAAGCTGTAAGGCCAATTATAATTTTAAAAATTAAGTCTTTAAAATCCATGTTTTTTACTCATTAATTTATTAATTATTTGAACTGCGTCAGACGGATGAGGAACGTTAATAAATTCGACATTAGCTTCAGTTCCGGCAGTCTGAATGAAGATCGACCCGTAATCAAAAAATGATTCTATATACCCACCGCTTTTTACAGTCGTATCTTCAATCCTTCCCAACTGAGCATTAGTGATCTCTTTATACAAAACTGCGTAAAAATCTATATCAATTACCCGCTTATTGGTAACAATCCCGACATTAAAATACCAATTCAAAATGTTAAACCATATGTAGCTAAGAATAAAAACAATGAAAAATAAATTTATTATAAAAATTTGTCCCAGATTAAAAAAATTATGAAGAAAAAAATTTAAAACAAAAAGCAGAATGATCAAAATGATTGAACTGAAGATCCATCCAATCTGGGTAAAAGGATGACTACGTAGCAATAAATATATTATTTCACCTTCCTCTTGAGTGTCAAATTTTATCTTAGGATTAATACAATATGAATAGAAGGCTGAGCTTTTTTTATTATTGTTTTCCATCCATATATATTATATACTATTACTCGCCCTGGTTACTTGAGCGACTTGGTCCCACCCTTTTCCATCCCGAACAAGGTAGTGAAACGAGTCAGCGCCGATGATACTCACATCGAAAGATGAAGGGAAAGTAGGTCGTAGCCGGGGCATTTTAATAATTTTACTTCTTATCGCTAAATAAAACTTCCTTTGGTATCCCAAATATTGAAACGTCTTTAATCTTTTCATTTTTACAGCTTTTTATGACGTCTGTTAGATTAATATCTTTATCTTTTACAAATTCCTTTACTAAATTGTTGCTAATTAAATCATTAATGTTAAAAAATCCTAAATAATTTTCAGCCATATTCACGTAGTTTGACAAGTTGCATTTCTTTTCCCCGTTTGTTTCCCCCGTCTCCCAAATATATAAGCAATCACCGTTTAGTAAATAATTAGCTGTTTCATTTTTTAATAAAACTTTTTTATTCTGAATAAATAAATTATCACAAACAATCGGCCCTTGAAGATTTAATTTAAAATCACTTTTTTTTGTAATCGGTATTTTTGTGGGGGTTTGGTTCACCAAACCCGTTTTCGGATTTGTTAAACCATTTTTTGGTTGATTAAATCTTAAAAATAAAGAAATAATCAAAATAAAAATAGGAATAACCATTACTGCTTTGGAAACGAAAGAGAAAAAATCGTCCATATTTATTTTCCGGATTCCAAAAGGTCAAGTCCTTTTAATTGAGGAAATTCCGAACCAGTCTTTCCGCTAATAGTTCCGGCAATTCTCGCAGTACTTCTTATGAGTTTTTCCATTCCTTCTTCACGGTCTTTCCAAATACTTTCAAATGCTCTCTTCTCTCGTATGAGTTCATTTTTGGATTTGATATAAACTTCTATTATTGCTTCTATCTGCTGATGAAATTCGTGACCCATAATGTACCCGTATAATTCTTCTGCTTTCGTTCCTTGATTTTTAATAATAAATTTTTCCCGAGCTACTTCAACTAATTTTTGCCTGACTAGTTCCGCTAATATCATCGCGAAAGGATAAGTACATATCCAAACTCCGTTAATACTGTCAATATCATTGCTGCTTTCTTTGGGCATGACGGTCGTCACAATAATTGGAATATTAGCATTTTCCGACCTTAAATCTTCTTTTAATTTAATAATAAAATCACTTTTCCAAGCTTTGGTACGTTTTGATTCCCATAAAATTGTTCCGCAAATATTGCCTTTTTGAGTTTTTACAATTTGACGGATATCGGCGCCTTTTTCTCCTTTTTTAATTTCTTCTATTACGTCTGTAGGAAAAAGTTTTTTTAATTCTATTTCTAAATCGAGTTCTTGGACCTCTCCTTGAAGTTGTTGTGAGCCTTTTTCTGATTTAATTTTTAGTTCATCAATTTGTTTTTTCATTTCCTCAATTTGCTTATTTTTTTCCGCAATTTTAAAATGTTCTTGTTCTAGGATTTCTTTGGCTGTTTGCTGACGGATCTTTTCTCTTTCTGCGTCTATTTGGCGTTGTTTTTCTAACTCAAAATTTTTTTTATCTTCTGAGAGTTGATTTTTTTCTTTTCGAAGTTCCAGCTCAATTTTTTTTGTTTGTTCTAGTTCTCTTTCTTTTTTTTCATTTTCTTCCTGTAAATATTTAATTTCTTGAGCTGATTCCTTTTTTGCTTGTTCTTTTGCCTTACTCGATATGTCTTGTTTTATTTTGTGGCCTAATGCTTCTTCAACAGAAATTTTTTTGCCACAATGGGGACAATTAATAATTAAATTTTGATTATCCATATTGAAGTAATTATAACAAACCTAAACCAAGGCTTATTTGGTAAAATATAGTACTTTTGGGGAGTGGTGTAATGGTAACACACCTGCCTTTGGAGCAGGTTACTCAAGG
>CAZMBH010000117.1:0-2814 GCA_964564535.1 uncultured Gammaproteobacteria bacterium | reverse complement strand
TGCCGGTGACAAACCGGAGGAAGGTGGGGATGACGTCAAGTCATCATGGCCCTTATGTCCAGGGCTACACACGTGCTACAATGGGTGAGACAGAGTGACGCGAAGCCGCGAGGTGGAGCAAATCGCAGAAAATCACCCGTAGTTCGGATTGGAGTCTGAAACCCGACTCCATGAAGGTGGAATCGCTAGTAATCGCGCATCAGCATGGCGCGGTGAATACGTTCCCGGGCCTTGTACACACCGCCCGTCACACCATCCGAGTGGGGGGTACCCGAAGCCGTTAGTCCAACCTGTAAGGGGGGACGATGTCGAAGGTACGTCTCGTGAGGAGGGTGAAGTCGTAACAAGGTAGTCGTACCGGAAGGTGCGGCTGGATCACCTCCTTTCTATGAGAAGGGTACCGACCGTGAGATGAAAGTCTCACACTACGGTACACGATCATATACAAGGCAGTAATACTTTGAGCGTCTCGTGACAGGACGCTCTCCCAAACCTCTTTCTATCCTCTTCCTTTTTTTATTCAACATCATTGTAACCAACCGGGGATATAGCTCAGTTGGCTAGAGCGGCGGCTTTGCAAGCCGTAGGTCGGGGGTTCGAGTCCCCCTATCTCCACGAGGCGGACCGCGTTTCGCAGCGTGGATCGCTCTGAAGTTCTTTTACATTATTAGGGAAGGGAAGCAGGCACATTACGCCGAGTGACGGATCTTCGGAAGAGGGTTTGTTTATAGCTTGGTGTGATGGGTCAAAGAAACGAAAACAAGAGAAGCGATAAAGAGTGAAGCATAATATGGTCAAGCGAAGAGGGGCGTACGGTGAATGCCTATGGAGTCGCACGGCGAAGAAGGCCGTGACAAGCTGCGATAAGCCACGGGGAGGAGCACATATCCTGTGATCCGTGGATGGCCGAATGGGGTAACCCAACTGACGAGAGTCAGTTAGTACTATCTGAATAAAATAGGATAGTGCAGCAATACCCAGGGAACTGAACCATCTCAGTACCTGGAGGAAAAGACATCAAAAGAGATTTCCTAAGTAGCGGCGAGCGAACGGGAAAGAGCCCAAACTCACGTCAGTGTCAAGGTGCATGCCGTTGCTGACGGGGGGTTGTAGATACACATTGGAGGGACATGCAAGACCTCGCGAAGTTACAAGAACATTCACATAAGGGAACGGCATGGGAAGGCCGGCTAGAGAGGGTGAGAGCCCCGTACCTTACATGGGAATGACTTCGTGGATGTGCCATCTGAGTACGGCGAGGCCCGAGAAACCTTGTCGGAAGCTGGGTCGACCACGATCCAAGGCTAAATACGATGCGACTACCGATAGTGAACCAGTACCGTGAGGGAAAGGTGAAAAGAACCCCGTTGAGGGGAGTGAAAGAGAACCTGAAACCATACGCCCACAACAGGTCGGAGGAAGGGCAACCTTCTGACGGCGTGCCTTTTGTAGAATGAGCCTGCGAGTTACGGTATGCAGCGAGGTTAAAGCGTTGAAGCGCTGGAGCCGAAGGGAAACCGAGTCTTAAATGGGCGGACGCGAGCTTGCTCGCGAAGTTGCATGTCGTAGACCCGAAGCCAGGTGATCTTACCATGGTCAGGTTGAAGCTTGAGTAAAATCAAGTGGAGGACCGAACTCTAGTGTGATGAAAAACGCAGGGATGAACTGTGGTAAGGGGTGAAAGGCTAATCAAACCTGGAAATAGCTGGCACTCCCCGAAATGCCTTGAGGGACAGCCTCATACAGCTGTCAAGGAGGTAGAGCACTGTTTGGACTAGGGGTCTTCACCGGCTACCAAACCCAGGCAAACTCCGAATGCCTAAACACAACGTATGGGAGTGAGACTGTGTGCAACAAAGTTCATAGTCGAGAGGGGAACAGCCCAGACCGACAGCTAAGGTCCCCAAATACCGCTAAGTGTGAAATGAGGTGTTATTGCAAAGACAGCCAGGATGTTGGCTTAGAAGCAGCCACTCATTAAAAGAGTGCGTAATAGCTCACTGGTCGAGCAATGATGCGCAGACAATGTAACGGGGCTAAGCGGTATACCGAAGCTTCGGATTCGCGCTTTAAGTAGCGCGGATGGTAGGGGAGCATTCCATGGACCGGTGAAGGTACGCTGTAAGGCGTGCTGGAGGGGATGGAAGAGAGAATGCAGGTATAAGTACACGAAAAGACAGGTGAGATTCCTGTCCGCCGAAAACCTAAGGTTTCCTGGGTAAAGGTCATCTTCCCAGGGTTAGTCGGCCCCTAAGATGAGGCGGAAACGCGTAGTCGATGGGAAGCTGGTTCATATTCCAGCACCGTGTAATGATTCGACGGGATGACGCATGAGGTGAAACCCGGCCGGAGAATGGTTGTTCCGGTCGAAGCGACGAGCTGTTGAGAGTGATAGGCAAATCCGTCACTTGAGGTAAGTCGTGACCGCGAGCGGAGCTACGGCGAAGCGAAGCGGGCGTAATCAAGGTGCCAAGAAAGAGTCTCTAAGGATAGTCTTTACACGACCGTACCGCAAACCGACACAGGTAGGTGGGATGAGAAATCTAAGGCGCTCGAGATAACTCGCGTTAAGGAACTCGGCAAAATGCACACGTAACTTCGGGAGAAGTGTGGCCTGAGCAATCAGGTTGCAGAGAGCAGGCCCAGGCGACTGTTTACCAAAAACACAGGACTCTGCAAACGCGCAAGCGGATGTATAGGGTCTGACGCCTGCCCGGTGCTGGAAGGTTAAAGGGAGGAGTTAGCCGCAAGGCGAAGCCCTGAACTGAAGCCCCAGTAAACGGCGGCCGTAACTATAACGGTCCTAAGGTAGCG
>CAZMBH010000116.1:0-2818 GCA_964564535.1 uncultured Gammaproteobacteria bacterium | reverse complement strand
CGCTAACACTGCGATTTAACATATTATATAGGTCGTGCAACGTTTCCGTTAAGATGATTCGTGCACGCTTCCGGCCGGATACCCCGAATTTATACTACCTGGATGAGTGCTGCAATGCAGCGCAAAGGGAAAAATATTTTGATCCCTACTCTGCAATGACGAAGCCGATTCGGCCATGGCTGTCATCGAATTTTTTTCATCCTGATTGCGGTAACAGACGAGGAAGCGTCGGCCAAGAACCGGTTTGGGGTTCGCCGGATCGAGCTGGCTTCACACTGCACCGGCATGGCGGAACGACTGATTCAGATCAGTTTGCAAAGACTCAGAATAATGCAGTGATTTTGCCAAATAGGAATAAACACTTAGGAGGTATATTATGTCGGCCGACACAGCGTCGTCAATTAATAAAATTGTCGTGCCGGGTGGCACTGAAAGAACCAGATGGTTGTACGAAAACTGTCGCTGGATGCATGTCGCCGGCGGTGAGTATGTTCGGGGTGAGGTAAAGGTAGGTATTGAGCGAGCACGACTTTATACGGAGATGCATAAACTGACCGCCGGAGAGCCCGAAATTATCAGAAGAGCAAAATGTCTGGAGCACTATCTGAAAAACTGCAGCATCTTCATTGGAGAAGAACAGTGGATTGTCGGTGATCACTGCGATAGACCCGATGTATTGAGCTTATACCCGGAGATGGGGTTTTTTTCCACTATAGATCTGGTTGAAAGCGACATGATGCCTGATGAGTATCGCGATGAGGCCCGTGAATACGCCGAATACTGGAAGCCGTTCGGGCTTCAGGACAAGTGTACACCGTATTATAGCCAGCATGAAATTGACATTTCTTTGCCGTGGGCCATCGTTGAAACTCCCCCTTTTGCTGTGCAAAGCCGATGGAATTGGCCATGGCAGACGGGTTTGATTACAGCTGTTAGCTAAAATTTTAAAGTGCACTATTTAAGTTTTAAAAGTGCACTTTTTGAATATCCTCAGACTTGACCGGATGCTCCCCGACGAGTCGTCCTCGACACCAGAATCGGACATTGGCAATCCGGGTTTTAAGATCAAAACTAATCCTCAGTTCCACTTCATCGTGGGGAGAGACACCCGAAAGACCGAACTTGAGCGCATTCCAGGAGACTTTTCGGTAAGAGTCCACGACTCTTTTAATCCGGTAGCAGAAAATATCCTCCAGGGTCTCATACGGTTTTCGAATCTGGAGATTCCGAAAGAGACTCCTCTTCTCTTTTAACGCTTTCTCATAGCGAACGATCGGGATTTCTTTCGTCGTGGAGTGGACCCTCCGATTGTTGTAGCGATATAGTTCTTCATACAAGACTTCCCGTGCCTGACCAATCTCTGTGATCCCTTCCCGCACACAGGTTCGAACCAGATGATCCTGGAGCCACTGATAGGGTCTCTCAACTTTACCCTTGGCCGCCGGGCTCAAGGCGTAAGTCACCTCAATGTTCAAGTCCTTTAAAACCTCCTTCCATTGTACAACGGCTTCTTCTTCTCCAACGTGACTCTTCTGCCAAACCGTATCCCGTCTTTCCACAAACCGAAAGATCGAATGATTATCGACATAGTATTTTAGCGGACAACCGAAGCCTGTAACGACTGTCCTGGCGGCCACAATATGGGCCCATGAGGTTTCCTTCTCCCACAGATCCCCGTACAAAATCCTCCGACTGTGGTCATCAATTGTGGTAATTAGATACCACTTGGTTTGAGAAAGAGGGGACCACAGATGATACGATGTGTCGTGCTGTTCCAACTCACCGACGTAGTTTGTCAGAACCTCCCGATCATGGCTCTTCCGAAATCTCTTCTCGTGATAAAACCCATTTTTTTGCCCGACTGATGATTGTCGGCAAAGACACGGAGATCTTGTGCTTGGTCTCCAGAATCTCACGAACATAGCTGTAATTGTAGTTCTTAACCGGATTGCTCTTGTCTTGGATAATCTGGGCTTCCTTCTTGAGCTCCCGGATAATACCGGCCTCAGCCTTGGCATTCACCTTCCGAGGAGGCACTTTCCTTTTATAATCCAAAGAAAAGCGGTCTGGGTCCTCTCGGTAGGCTTTTAACAATTTAAAAAACTGACGCCTTCTAATCTTGAGTAAAGCCAATGCATGTTCCCATCCTATTTCCCGAAACAGATATCTCTCAAAAACCTCCTTTACTTCTTTAGTTGAAAACAATTTGCGCAGATGTTTACCCATTTGTCCTCCCTGGTTTGATAGATGTTATGGAAACCGAAAGAAGACAGAATAGTGCACTTTTAAAGTTTAAACCAGTGCACTTTTAATTCTTAAGTGACACGGGTTTGATTACAGCTTGACAAACATGCAAATGGGACTCAAGACCGGTGATCCAACGAAGTTTAAAAGTTATGAAGATGTTTGGAATGCCTATGTGGAACAGCTTAAGTTTGCAATTGCCCTTCATTTCAGGAACAGGGATGTAACGCGAAGGGCGGAAATGAGGTATTGCGAGTCTCCTTTTCTGGCATCAGGCCAATCAGGTCAATCTGCTGATCAATCTGGTTCGCCAGCCAAAGAGCGCCAAATTCTTCGGACTTGAGCCTGGTCACTTTATCTTCACCGCCGGCACCGGTTGCCAGTTCAAGCATCCGCACGGGAGAACCGAGGTAGACCTGACTCACAACCGTAGGTTTGCCGTTAACGCGGGCTATTTCCCGGATGTAGTAATAGGGTCTTCCCTTTTTCATCTTCTTGTGTAAATGTGCCATTTGGTGATACTAAGGGACCGCTCGGAAATAAATTCACATTTTCAAATGGCAACACGCAATTT
>CAZMBH010000115.1:0-2887 GCA_964564535.1 uncultured Gammaproteobacteria bacterium | reverse complement strand
CTCTTTCGGCTTTATGTCGAAATAATCTTCAACTGCGACGCCATTCTTTTCAGTGCGAATGTAGTAATTTATATTCGTAATTTTTATCTCTTTATTGCAGAAATCCAAAATGCTGTTTGCATCAGGATTCTTATTGACAGTAATCATTTCCATTATTTTCGCAATCTCTTGTTTTATTCTTTGCTCTTCGTCCGCCTCTCTTCCTTTTCTGCCTCCGAAATCATAAAGAGCTACAAATCCTATTCCCAATATGATTATTATAACTGCGAAAACAACTTTTCTGTTCATCTGCCTCCTTTATTTCTATTATACATCATTATTTGTTATTTACAACAATCTTTTAAAGCATAAATCGGATATTTTTTCTAACTCTACTTGACAACATGCAAAAGCAACTTATATTCATAAAGTGAAAAAGAAAATTCAAATGTTTATCTTCATAACATTGCTGCTGATGACTTTATCCTGCAAGGAGGCAAAGGATATGAACAATAATGATAAAGATTACAGAAATTTGACCTCTGAAGAAAAGAGAGTTATTGTGAATAAAGGAACAGAAATGCCTTTTACAGGCGAATATAATAACTTTTATGAAGAGGGCGCATACAATTGCAAAAGATGCGGCGCACCTCTTTACATATCCTCTGCAAAATTTAAATCAACATGCGGGTGGCCCAGTTTTGACGAGGAGATAAAAGGCGCTGTGAAAAGAATCCCGGATGCGGATGGAATGAGAATTGAGATACAGTGCGCAAACTGCGGAGCGCATCTTGGCCATGTCTTTGAAGGCGAGGGATATACGGATAAGAATGTCAGACACTGCGTTAATTCAATATCAATGGTCTTTGTGCCGAAGAAAACCGCAACTGAAAAGAAAGCATATTTCGCAGGCGGATGTTTTTGGGGCGTCGAATACTTTTTCGAAAAGCAAGAGGGCGTTCTGTCAGCTGTCTCGGGATACATGGGCGGAGAGAAAAAGAATCCCACATACAAAGATGTGTGCACAGGCGCAAGCGGGCACTATGAAACTGTTGAAGTGACATACGACGCAAACAAAACAAAATATGAGAAGCTTGCAAAACTGTTTTTTGAGATACATGATTTCGAGCAGAAAGACGGACAAGGTCCGGACATTGGAGAACAGTACAAGTCAGTTGTTTTTTATGGTGATGATGAGGAAAAAAAGACAGCGGAAAGTCTCATTGGGATACTTAAAGAGAAGGGTTATGATGTGGCGACAAAAGTTTTGCCGTCAGAAAAATTTTATAAAGCTGAAGATTATCATCAGGACTATTATGAGCATAAGGGTTCAAAGCCCTATTGCCATATATACAGAAAAATATTTTAATTGTATCCGTCTCATCCCCATCTTTCTCGAAACTTTCTTTTGACTCGCGACCAGAGATATCGGATTAACGATATTTATTTGTGAAGGATCTATCATCTTTTATGTATATTCACCAGTCCACCAGCGTACCAGATTACGAGCGCACCAATTTGCTGTGTGAGTCGACGCTACACCGACCTGCCTGCCCAGTATGTTGTATTTGTTTCTTTTTGCATTTTTAATCCGTAATTTATAACTTTCATATTCTTTCCAATTTTTCCACCCCCGCCGCCCTATCATGCTTTCCTTGACCTGTTACCTGTTACCCGTTATTTCTTCTTGTAATGCTTATTATAATTTTTCAGAAATTTGCCGAATTGTCTGTCGCTCTGCTTCCGCTCAATATTGCTCATCGTGTTATGTTTATTCTCTTTGAGCAGTTTTTTGTAATTCACATACTTTTCCTCGTCAATCTCTCCAGCCCTCAGCGCCTCTAAAACTGCGCATCCGGGTTCGTGAATATGCGTGCAGTCATCAAATCTGCATTTGTGGGAAAGTTTGTTAATCTCCGAGAAGACATCTCCTATTCCAATTTCCGAATCGAGAAGTCCGATTTCCCTCATACCCGGCGTATCAATTAGAAGTCCGCCGTTCTCCAAAACAAGCAGCTGCCTGTGCGTTGTCACATGTTTGCCCCTCTCCACAGCAATGCTTATTTCTCCTGTCTTCATCGCCTCTTTTTTCAAAAGCAAATTTATTATTGATGATTTCCCCACTCCGGATGAACCGATAAAGCAGTATGTGTGCGCCTTCTTTATCCCAGCCCTTAGCGCGTCAATTCCTTTTCCTGATGCGAAACTCGTTTCATAAATTATAGTGCCGGGAAATCGCTCCTTCATCTCCCCCCTTATTAAAATAAGCCTGCTCTCCTCAATTATGTCTGTCTTATTCAATATTATTTCAGTCTCAATATCTCCTGAGCGCGCCAATGCCATGTACCTTTCAATTCTGTTGAGATTGTAATCCCTGTCCAAAGACTGCATTACAAAAGCAGTATCAATATTTGTCGCAATAATCTGCATATCGGATTCTTTGCCTGCAGTCTTTCTTTTAAGTATTGTTCGTCTTTGCAGAATACTGTTTATCACAGCATGTTTTTCATCGCTCATGCTAATCAGCACCCAGTCTCCGACAGCAGGATAATCTTCTCTTGATTCTGCAGAGAAGACCATGCTCCCAGTCACTTTTGCAGAAAATTCCAAGCCCCCCGTGCTCACAATATAAAGCCCTCTATGCTCAGCCATCACCCTCGCAGGTGCCAAGCCGCCGTAATCGCCTGTAATTCCGGTTGTTTTTTGATACTCATTGAATCCAAGTTTCTCTAAACTATCCATAGCCGTTAATAATATATCAAGCCGCTCTTTTTGCAACCCCCATATTTTTCTTTTATTTCTGCGGGGCGCAACACACAAGCCCCCTTTACGATATTTGAATTAACATTTGATTAAATTGCTTAGCTTTGCAGTTCCGAACAAAAACATCAGTCCGCTCCGCTTTGCT
>CAZMBH010000114.1:0-2895 GCA_964564535.1 uncultured Gammaproteobacteria bacterium | reverse complement strand
AAAATCATTTCACATTATGCCTTATCTATCCATGTCAATCGGATTTGATATATTTACAAAAGGAAATGTTTACTGTGGAGGAGCCGCCGGTATAACACTTTTCTTTAGATAACTCGATAATAAATCTGACTTGCAGACAGAAATCTTAAATATAATATTCCAAAATTCTAAAAACCGGTGAATAGCTCCTGATTATCTTCTGTTCTTTTTCAAAGAGAGAGTGGCGCCTGTGATGAAGACTAATGAAAATACAGGCATCATAATTATGTTGGGATATATCATTTCAAAGCCCCAGACTCTTATGAATATCGAACAGAGCGCGTCAACAGAGTAATATGCAGGCATAAGGTAAGAGAGAGTCCGTATCCACTGCGGAATAGCTTCTACAGGCCAGAAGATTCCTGCGAGAAGCACAATAAGCGGGAGCATCTGAACTGCCTGTATTTCACTGTCACAACAGAGGATATTAAAATACCGAAATTCAAGCTCAATACAGCAAGAAGAAAGATTACAAAGAATGCGAGGAATATGTTTCCCATAAATGTTGTTTTAAAGACGAATAATGCAATGATTATAAGTATCCCAGTCTGAATATTTCATACACAAAAGCATATCCCGAGACAATCTCTATCTCTTTTAAGGGGGTTGAGAGGAGACGCTCAAGGACTCCTGATTTTCTTTCAGTGACAAAGGCGAGTATTGTGAGAAGAGTTGTCAGGAAAGATACTGCAGAACTCATTATACCGGGGCTAAAAAATCCATAAATTTTGAGTTTTTCCCGCTCCATTCGGGCTCAATAAACCGAAGATATCTCCTTCATTGAATGAGAGTCTCTGCAAAAAAAACGAATCATATTTCTTCTGCAGATCTTGTATGTCGATTGTTTTACTTTTTTCCATCAGGAAATTGTTCCCCGCTATGCTGTTTTATCGAGAGGACACAGAGAATCAGCATTGACGCTGAAATGTTTATTATGGATTCTGTGATTAATAATAAATCCTTGTCCGTGTCTGCAAATAACTTATTGACTAATATTTGTTTTGAAATATAATAATACAAATTAGGAGGTGGAAAAATGAAAAAGTTCAAAGAAGATTTCAAAACAGGCGTAATAATTATAATATTCTCAATTTTGCTTCTCATGTGCGGTTGCTCTCTTCTTCCGTCATATATTGATAAGAACAATATCATGGATTATTTCCCTGATATGCGGGAGGGTGTCATAAGAAATTACAGAATCACCCATTTGTGGATTGAAGAAGTATATGATACAATTTTGAATGAAAGTACATTGGACACTTCAATTAGTGAATCGAGCATGGTAGATGAAATATTAAGAGTTTTTAAGTCGGACAGTATTTCATTTTTCACTTGCAAGGTAATAGAATTGGCGGATAGTTTCGCAGTGACATATATTTATAATAAAGATGCGGGTGTTATGGTGATTTCAGGCGATACCATTTACGATTCAACTGATCGAATTCTGTTAGAAACTCCTATAGAAAAAGGAAATACATGGGATAATGATTCGTGTGAGTCAGAGATTTTAAAGATTGATAGCACATATGCAGAGGACAATGTTGAAGCCACAAATGTCATTGTTGTTAAAAGAGAATTTATGTCAGATTCACATGAAGTTTATCAGGAAGGGTACTACTCCGGAGGATTAGGCGAAGTAAAATTTTTTCAAAGAATCATATACGAAGATGGAATTCAAGAAATCACTGGGGAGCTGATTGACTTTTTGTATCCATAACTGTTAATCTAATAGGCCGGAGATTTCATCCTATTGACAATCGGAAATCCCTGATATAAGATTAAAAAAATAGGAGGAGTTATTGAAAATATTTAAAATTCTGCAAAAAACATTCTTCATTTTTATAATTTTAAGTCTTTTAATGCCAGCAGGTTTTATATCTGCAGAAAATGACCTGCAAATTCTATTTCATGACTTTTTTCAGGACTTCATCAATTTATATCCTGAGTGGGGAGTTGAGACAGGCATTACTGAAGACATGGGATATTCTCTGCGCAGAGACACTCTCAATGATATCTCCTACGATACTGCGCTCAGAGAGATAAATATGTATGAGGATTATCTTAAAAAACTGAATGCGATAGAGAGTAAAAATCTTTCAGAGCCGGAAAAATGCGACTATGATGTTTTGAAATGGTATCTTGAAATAATGATTGAGAAGAAGGATTTTCTCAACCATGATTACCTTGTGACGCACATGTTCGACATACCTCTTTGGACAATTACAAATTTAGTCGAATACCAGAATGTGAATACAAAAAGCGATGCCGAAGCATACATTAAGAAACTCTCCCTCTTTGATTATAAAATAAATCAGTTATTAAAGAGAGTCAAAGAGCAGGAGGAGGCGAATATCATACCTCCGAAGAAAATATTTGAAAGAGTCGATAAGACAATATTAAATCAGATTCCCGATACTCTGAAAAACTGCGAACTTTACAAATCATTTGAAAGAAAGATAAAGGGGGCGAAATTAAGCGACAAAGAGAAGAGAGATTATCTGGCGGGGCTGGAAGAAGAATTTAGCGCGGCAAGCTTAAAAGACAAAACAGTCTCCGGCATTTCGAATATGAAACAGGTCTTTCTGAGCGCAGATGAACTTAATACTGTAGTAATGCAGGGCGGCTACAATTTATACAATATTAACGGAGGAAGAATCAGTGTAGCAGAGGCAAAGGGAGTCTATTACATTACAGAAAAAACATCGGGCAGAAGAATTGCAAAGAAAATTATTCTGCTTTATTAAACAGGAGTGATTATGAAATACTTTAAAAAAGTAATCGGAGAAAGATGTTACTTAAGCCCAATAAATCTGAGCGATGCGGCGCAGTATTGCGAATGGCTTAATGATTTTGAAA
>CAZMBH010000113.1:0-2903 GCA_964564535.1 uncultured Gammaproteobacteria bacterium | reverse complement strand
TTATGGCTACTTCTGAAGGCCTCAAAACTCCACCTCACGATCTTGACGCTGAGAAGTCAGTATTAGGTGCAGTTTTAATTGACTCCAGTTCCATCAATTTAGTGGCTGAATTTTTAAAGTCAGAACATTTTTACTCCCGCGAACATCAGTTAATCTATTCGGCAATGATCACCCTTTTTGAAAAACAGCAGCCGATTGATGTCGTTACTATTCAAGATGAATTAAAAAAAACCGATTCCTTAAAGCAAATCGGCGGAAAAAATTATTTATCAGATTTAATTAACGCTGTTCCAACATCAGCTTATATCGAGCAATACGGCCGGATCGTAAAAAATCACTTTGTCAAAAGACGGTTAATTCAAATGTCCTCACGTTTAGTTGAAAAATCTTTTGATACCAAAGGCGACGTAAAAAAATTATTAGACGACGCCGAGACGGAAATTTTTGGACTATCTCAAGAACACATACACCGTGACTTTATTCAATTGAAAGAAGTACTGGCAGAAAGCTTTGAGAGATTAGAGGAATTTGTAAAAAAAGGTTCTCATTTGCGGGGTGTGTCAACAGGATTTGTTGATCTCGATAATAAATTAGCCGGAATGCAGGATTCAAACCTACTGATTTTAGCTGCCCGTCCGGGAATTGGAAAGACAACTCTAGCTTTGAATATGGCTCTTAATGCTGCCACAAAAAATAAAACTCCAGTTGGATTTTTTTCCCTCGAAATGAGCAAGGAAGAATTAGTGGACCGTCTATTAGTAGGTCAGGCGGATATTGATGCTTGGCGGTTGAAAACTGGCCGACTTTCCGAAGATGACTATAAAAGACTTACTGAAGCGATGGGGGAGTTGTCAGAAGCACCGATTTTTATTGACGATACTCCGGGAGCTTCAATATTGGAGATGAGAACGAAAGCAAGGAAATTAAAAATGGAAAAAGATATCAAATTATTGATTGTTGACTATCTTCAGTTAATAGATGCCGGTAAACGGTTTGATTCCCGGGTAAACGAAGTATCTTTCGTTTCTCAAAACTTAAAAAATCTGGCCCGTGAATTAAAAATTCCGGTGTTAGCTATCTCTCAGTTATCCAGAGCTGTTGAACAGCGGGGGACCCGCAAGCCTCAACTATCAGATCTTCGGGAAAGCGGAAGTATCGAGCAGGATGCCGACGTGGTTATGTTTTTATATCTAGAACAGGAATCGGAGGATATATTAGATCAAAATAAAAAACTTATAAAACTTTATATCGCTAAACACCGAAACGGAGCCACCGGAGAAATGGATCTCATGTTCCGTGGGGATAGGGTAAAATTCTATAGCATAGAGAAGTAATTCTTTCTAATGTAATATATATTCATGCGCTTAAAATATATTATTTTCTTTCTTTTCTTAATTTTTGTTTTTAATATATCGATCAGAGTTAGTGGGACAACTAAATATATAGATTCAATCTATACGGTCAAAACAACGAGCAATATTAAATACGGAAGTGCTGTCGGTTATGATGGAAAAACGGAAAACCTTTTGCTTGATATTTATGAGCCAAATGATGAAGGGGTAGGAAACCGTCCGTTAATTATTTTTGTTCACGGAGGAAGTTTTATCGGAGGAACAAAAGGAATTTATAATGAAAATGCAATTAATTTGGCAAAAAAAGGCTACGTTGTTTCCTCAATTGATTATCGGCTTGATACAACCAATCACGGCGCCTACTCTCCTGCTTCTCCCGATATAAATAAAACCATTAATATTGCCAAGGAGGATACTTTAAGTGCAGTTCATTGGTTTGTTACTAACTCAAGTCAATATAAGATAGATACGGAAAAGATCTTTTTAGGAGGATCATCGGCGGGAGCAGTAACGGTTTTATATGCCTCATATGGCGAAGAGACCGATGCTAAAAGAATCAAAGCGGTTTATAGTATTGCTGGGACGGTGCTTCCTGATGGACTGGAAATAATTGATGGGAGCGATCCGCCAACGATCATGTTTAACGGTACAGTTGATACGATAGTTCCTTACGCAATGGCAACCGCCACCATTGATAAACTGAAAAGTAAAGGAGTTACCGCTAACTTAGTTTCTTATCAAGGATCAGGACACGGAATAATTAGTCAAAAAAATACTGACATCCACCAGAAACTAACAGAATTTCTATATACATATGCTAATTTGCCTTCTTCAAGTCCGACGCCAACATCGACACCAACAATGATCCCTACTGCTACGCCAGGGTCGGGTGACCCGACCCCTACAATATCACCGACACCAACACCAACGGGTTTGATAAATCAAACCCCTACACCAACATTAACACCAACTCCGTCGAAAATTCCTGAAGATCTAAATAATGATAGTCAGATAAATATGTCCGATGTGGACGAATTGATCAAAAATTATTTATTCGGTGATGCGAAAACTGATTTTAATCAGGACAAAGTTGTCAACGGTTTTGATTACTTTAAACTCTATGAAAAAATTGGTCATTAAAATATTTATCGGTATTTTAATTTTTTTTGCTTTTTTATCAGCTTTTTTGATTTATTTAAATAAAACCGATCGGGCGGTTGAAAGCAATTCCCGTTTGTTATTACTTCCGGAAAAAATTCCGCTAAGGAAAGAAGGGGAGCAGTTTTATGTTTATATTCTCTTAAATTCCCAAGTGAATAAAATTGTTGCCGTTGATACGAAGATAAAATTTGATAAAGACGTTCTGGAAGCAGTTGATGTCGTTTCGTTTAGATTGCTTGCAACATATCCTGAGTCAGCAAGAGTAATTGATAATAATAACGGTTTTGTATATCTGTCGGCAGTAAATTATGATTCAACAAAGAAGGCTTTTACCGAACCGTATCAAAATATCGGTTTATTTGGAAGGATGAGCTTCCGGGTAAAAAAAAG
>CAZMBH010000112.1:0-2911 GCA_964564535.1 uncultured Gammaproteobacteria bacterium | reverse complement strand
GATAAAAATGATACACCGTCCCCCATATAAGTGTCATTCTGAACGCCTCTTATCACTGTACTCGCGATAGCCGTGCCTTTTGACTGCGTGTGCGTGTAGAGTGTCAGGGCTGACAACGGATTTCGCACTCTTAATGCTTTAAACAGCGACACATTTATTATTGACAGAATCGGTCCGGAGCTTATTTCAATGATGGAACTGCGCGACACAGCCTTTTTCGGACCCTTTGAAATGGAGATGCTCGCAGAGGACTCTTCCGCAGGACTCGACAGTGTTGCGCTCTATTACATGCTTCCTGAGGAGACCCTTTGGTCGCGGACTTCCGCGGTTCATATAGGCGGCTTGAAATATAAAGCCGTGATACCTGAGGCAATGAGCGAGGGATTGGTCTATTATTACCCTGAACTCTACGACAAAGCAGTGCCTGCAAACATATCAAGTTTTAATTACTATTCGGGAGTCCATTCATTCAGAATAATATGGCTTAATGGAATCGCATCAGTTAAAAATACAGGATATGTATTTGAAGTCAGAGCCGCAGGAAATGGGGAAATCGATTTCACTCTGCCGTCACCATGCACCGTCGGCATACGGCTTTACGACACTGCAGGCAGAGAAGTTGTGAAAAAATCAGTTGAAATGCCCATTGGAAAAAACAAAATGAAATTTGAAGTTGCACAGGGAGTCTATTTCGTAAATATTGAAACTCCGTACGGCTCGGCAAAGAGCAAAATGGTAAAGTTGAAATAACGCGCTTTCGAACCTTGGATAGAGATTGATTTAACCGAATCAATAAGTTCCAATTGAATTTATTCGCAATTATTATGTTTCTATCATCACCGCAAAAGCGCTGAACTAAATCGGCCTTGCGAAGATTATTCCTTTGATTCTGTCAAATTTAATTCCCGGCTCATTAATATCATCGCCGTTATAAAGGTTGTACCATTTAATTGAATTCAAACTCCATTTGTATGCATAAGGTCGTCTGTCCCCTTTGGTGCTTATTTTGTATTTCATTTTTCCGAAACCAATTCCGCTCTGCACGCCGCTGTCCTCGTTTATTTCAGCCACAGGAATCTGGTTGCAATACCTTGTGTCTGCCGACTCCGTATGGCCTGATGATGCGCAGTCATAAACTTGAATCTCAACCTCATTGTTTGCATCCGTTTCCTTTATATCCCAAGCAATCATAACATGGCCTGTGGACGCATGGCCGGTTGAATCAATCCATTCGCTTCGCCAGTCATCATCATACCTGACTATGATAAGATCTCCCTTCATCAAGGAATCAATTGAGGTGAATACCTTCCAATATTCATTGGAGGCGGAATAATCGTTCTTCAGTATGGAGTCTCTGAAATAATCATAGAAAGTGCATGCTCTGACACTATAATCCTGAGGGTGAAGCTTCACTTTCCATTTGAGAAGATCATTTGCATGGTGTGGAAGGGCATCATAAATGATTATTGAATAAAGAAAACCGGAACAGTCATATTCATATATTCTGTTTATGTCATCTATAATTCGGTCGCTGTAATGCACATACTTTGTGCGTGTGATATTTTCCCAGATAAATTCGCCTCTTTTTATGAGAGCGCCCCTCGGAGAGATGTCCGATATGGAATCAGGAGTTATTGTTATCTCGCTGCCTCCGACAAGAAGCCCGTCATCTTCATCGGCGACATCTTCATAATCGTGCATATAACTATCTGCCACGGGATTCTGCGAACAAGTAGAAATAGATAAAACGATCATTGCCGCACATGCTAAAATTGAAAGTGAAGGTAGATAATTTCTCATAAGTTTCACCTCATTCTTTAAAGATTAACTTTGAAAAAGAGTGTTTTTATTCAATTGATTATAATCATTTTAAACATCTTTTCAATGATTATTTCATTTATCTGTCTCCGTTTTGAGTATCGTTTACAGTCGACCGATTAAATGACACTAATGCTTTGATGAACGAACTACCTTTTCAATAATCTTCTAAAACCGACTGTGCACAGCACGGTATTACTGAACGTTGGGGATAGCACTTGTACTGTCCCCAAAGCAAACAGTGAAGGAGCTATCAATTTGAAAATCTGTTATCAAGTAAAAACTTATTGAAAGTGAAGCTCAAAGCGAATAAGGACGTCATCACAAGTTAGCACATCATGTGGTATGCAGAAGTTGTTGGACTGCTCTTTGAGCACTCCAACTCTACTCCATCATGATACAGCTGGCGGGGATGATGTGCGAATGAGCGCTGAGCTACATGCTACGAGATAAGGACGCCGTAAAGCGAAGTGTGCGAGCCGACGCTACACTCTTCGACAGCCATTTACTGTCAACACATCTCGGAACGGATACATCTTACTCGCAACTCGCAACTCGTAACTCGTAACTATAAACTGAACGAAGTTCAGTAATCTCCTTGCTTCTAATCATTTATTTGTATTTGTTTCTTTGGTTCTTAAACCCGTAACTCGTAACTCGCAACCCGTAACTGACTTTGTCACTTTTTTCCACCCCCGCCGCCTTTTCTTCTCTGAACTCTCAACTATCAACTATTAACTATTAACTATAAACTATAAACTATTAACTCTTTCTTGCACACGGCTCAAGGCTCACGGTGCATCTTCGCATGGTGGCGCTTCGCCTTCAACCATCAACCATTAACTCTTTGATTGTCTTTAGCTCACGGCACACAGCGTTCTTTTCCCCTCTGTCGCTGGCATCATCCTTGACTAAAATCGTTGATTGAATTATAATAAATATATGAATAAAACCGATAAGAAACTTGCTGAAAAAATCATGAAGAGCGCCATAAAATCTTCTAAGATAGAAGGAATGGCTGTGTCAAAGAAAAGTGTGTTATGCGCAAAAGAGTTAGTGAAAAAACATGACTCGTTACAGCGCAAATGACGAC
>CAZMBH010000111.1:0-2913 GCA_964564535.1 uncultured Gammaproteobacteria bacterium | reverse complement strand
CCGTAGGGGAACCTGTGGCTGGATCACCTCCTTTCTAAGGAGTAAGTTAAGTGAGATATCGAAGATATCAAAACTCTTACATACCTAGGTCAGTACCTGCAAATCGTTTTCCCCTATTTTTTGATTGTTCTACCGATTAGACAGACAATCTCAGGGCCTATAGCTCAGTTGGTTAGAGCGCACGCCTGATAAGCGTGAGGTCGGTAGTTCAAATCTACCTAGGCCCACCAAAAAATCGGGCTGGTAGGTGCCGGACTCATGGGTGAGAATCGGGGGTGTAGCTCAGATGGGAGAGCGCCTGGTTTGCAACCAGGAGGTCATCGGTTCGATCCCGTTCACCTCCACCATAGATGAGGGCCGAGTGAGTATGAGTAGATCATGAGCACTCAGTCGTCGGCTATGTCGGCGGAAGTTCTTTGACAATTGCATATTGTGATTTTTGTTTTAAAGCTGAGCATTAAATATTATATTTATGGTCAAGCTACTAAGGGCGCATGGTGGATGCCTTGGTGCCAGAAGGCGATGAAAGACGTGGTAAGCTGCGATAAGCTTTGGGGAGCCGCTAAACAGGCTTTGATCCAGGGATTTCTGAATGGGGGAACCCTATCCGTGTCATGACGGATAATCTATGACTGAATACATAGGTCATAGAGGCGAACGAAGGGAACTGAAACATCTAAGTACCTTCAGGAAAAGAAAACAACAGTGATTTCCCAAGTAGTGGCGAGCGAACGGGAAGAAGCCTAAACCGGTTATACTTATAGCCTGCAAGCGTTGTATGACCGGGGTTGCGGGGCTCTATTGGGAATTTTTGCAGAATTTCCGGAAAGTCAAAAAATCTGTTCATAGCTGAAGCTGCTGGAAAGCGGCGTCACAGAGGGTGATAACCCCGTAAGCGAAATGAACCGATCTTTCTGAATAGAGTTCCCAAGTACTGCGGGACACGTGAAATCCTGCCGGAATCAAGGGGGACCATCCCCTAAGGCTAAACACTAACTGGCAACCGATAGTGAACTAGTACCGTGAGGGAAAGGTGAAAAGTACTCCGGAAGGAGAGTGAAATAGTACCTGAAACCATGTGCCTACAAGGTGTGGAAGGACGATGGGTCTGGGGCAACTCAGATTCCTGTCTGACTGCGTGCCTTTTGTATAATGAGTCAGCGAGTTACTTTATGTAGCAAGGTTAAGCCGTCAGGTGGAGCCGTAGCGAAAGCAAGTCCGAAATGGGCGATTTAGTTGCATGAAGTAGACCCGAAGCCAAGTGATCTATCCATTGTCAGGGTGAAGCGCATCTAACAGTGCGTGAAGGCCCGAACCGGTGTGGGTTGAAAACCGCTCGGATGAACTGTGGATAGGGGTGAAAGGCCAATCAAACTTGGAAATAGCTGGTTCTTCCCGAAATATATTTAGGTATAGCCTTGCAAACTAAGTGCCGGAGGTAGAGCACTGAATGGGATAGGGGTCTTACCAGATTACCAAACCCAATCAAACTCCGAATGCCGGCAACTTCAATTGCAGGAGTCAGACTACGGGAGATAAGTTTCGTGGTCGAGAGGGAAACAGCCCAGACCGCCAGTTAAGGTCCCTAATACATGCTAAGTGGAAAAGGATGTGGAAGTGTTTAGACAACCAGGAGGTTGGCTTAGAAGCAGCCATCCTTTAAAGAAAGCGTAATAGCTCACTGGTCGAATGAGTCTGCGCCGAAAATTTAACGGGGCTCAAGCATGTAACCGAAACTGCGGACTTGCACCGCAAGGTGGGAGTGGTAGGGAAGCATTCCATCGTAGAGCGAAGCCGTACCGGAAGGAACGGTGGACGAAATGGAAGAGATTATGCTGACATAAGTAGCGATAAAGTCTGTGAGAAACAGGCTCGCCGAAAACCCAAGGTTTCCTGAGTAAAGCTAATCTTCTCAGGGTTAGTCGATCCCTAAGCCGAGGCCGATAGGCGTAGGTGATGGGAAACAGGTTAATATTCCTGTACCACTGTAGCAGCGTTTGAGCGAAGGGGGGACGTGGAAGGGTAGGCCATCCGGGTGTTGGACGTCCCGGTTCAAGCCGGTAGGGGGAGATCCCAGGAAAATCCAGGGTCTCGTTAACTCCGAGAGGCGATGAGGAGAGATTTATCTCGTAAACTGGTTGATCCCATGCCACCAAGAAAAGCCTCGTAGTGAGCTGTTGCGGTGATCGTACCGTAAACCGACACAGGTAGGTAGGGAGAATATCCCAAGGCGCTTGAGTGACTTTTCGTTAAGGAACTCGGCAAAATGACACCGTAACTTCGGAAGAAGGTGTACCCCGTTAGCGTGTAGCGATTAGCACGTGAAGCGTGAGGGGGTTGCAATAAAACGGCCCAAGCGACTGTTTAGCAAAAACATAGGACTCTGCTAAGTCGTAAGACGATGTATAGGGTCTGACGCCTGCCCGGTGCTGGAAGGTTAAGGGGATTTGTTAGCCGCAAGGCGAAGCTTTGAACCGAAGCCCCAGTAAACGGCGGCCGTAACTATAACGGTCCTAAGGTAGCGAAATTCCTTGTCGGGTAAGTTCCGACCTGCACGAATGGCGTAACGATTTGGGCGCTGTCTTGACGAGAAGCTCAGCGAATTTAATCAACCGGTGAAGATGCCGGTTACCCGCAACTAGACGGAAAGACCCCATGCACCTTTACTATAGCTTGACAATGAATTTCGGACTGGTTTGTGTAGGATAGGTGGGAGGCTGTGAAGTGGGAACGCTAGTTTTCATGGAGCCATCCTTGAAATACCACCCTGATTATTCTGAAGTTCTAACCTCGACCCGTAATCCGGGTCAGGGACATTGTCTGGTGGGTAGTTTGACTGGGGCGGTCGCCTCCTAAAAAGTAACGGAGGCGCGCGAAGGTTCCCTCAGGCTGATTGGAAACCAGCCGTAGAGT
>CAZMBH010000110.1:0-2995 GCA_964564535.1 uncultured Gammaproteobacteria bacterium | reverse complement strand
ATTTTAAATAGCGTTGACTTAGAACATTAATTTTATTATTATAAAAATAATGAAGGCATTTAAAATTCTTGCATCAATATTTTTCTATTTTATAATCCTTAGTTTAATGACAGTCAATGTTTTAGCTGCCGATTGTCCAGATGCTTCGCCAAGCGGTAACCTGGTCATAACAACGGAATGTAGTTTGCCAGGGCTCGTAGATGGAGTTGATAGCGGGACCGGAGCTACAAATTCTGCTTCAATTATTCTGGCGCCCGGCGGTAAACTAATAATTCTTCCCGGGCAAACAATTGCAACCGGATCACTGAGCCTATCTGGAGGGACACTGGTTAAAATGATCGGGGGAATTCTTAAGATAAAAACTCCGCTTTGGATGACCGATGTTGATGTGGATGGTTATCCAGGTTCAACAGATCAATTTGCCCAATTGATTCCGCCAATAGGTGCCCGAAGGCGAAATACCCAAGTATCAATGATAAATTTAGATGGTAATGACTCATATTATTGTCCTGATGCTTATAATCCAAATGTTATTTGTAACGAGTGCGTTAACGGTCAACTTTCAAATCAGTTGGATGGTACTGATAGATTTTCGCAGTGTTCGACTTTTTACCTATGCAATGGAGTCGGAGCCTGTAGTTTGCACGCTAAACGGGTATTCATAAGCTCAAACAGTTATAACGGGGCTCTTGGAGGATTAGTAGGGGCTGATCAAAGCTGTCAAACTTTAGCTGACTCTTCCGTCTTAAACGGAACCTGGAAGGCATGGCTTTCAGATAGTGCGACCAATGTTAGCGATAGGTTTACACATTCAAATTATCCATATATTCTAGTTGATGAAACAACAAAAATAGCAGACGACTGGACGGGTTTAACAACAACATCTCTTTCAGCGATGATAAATAAAAATGAAAAAAATAAGACAGTTGCAAACTCCAATGTTTGGACCAATACTAACGACGATGGATTAGCTGTATATGTTAATCCAATTTTTGTTTGTAATGACTGGAATATTAAAAATAAAAGAATAACTGGAGTATTTGGAAAAAATAATTTATATACAACTGCACAATGGTCAAACTTTGGTCCCGCGACGTGCAATACTCAAAGAAGACTCTATTGCTTTGAACAATAATTAATATAACTTCATGAAAAAATTATTTATTTTTCTGCTTATTTTTATTTTAGTTAGTTTACCGTTTTATTGGTATTATTTTGGTCCAGTTGGAGGCAGTAAAAAAACAGAAATATTTATCATCCCGAAAAATATTGACGGGTTTAACTTAGTTGAAAAACTTGAGGAGCAAAGGTTTATTAAAAAAAATAAAGTTCTTGAATTTTATATTAATACATTTATTTTTTTTAATGAAATTAAGCCGGGCGGTTATTGGTTAAGCAGAGATATGTGGGCGCTGGACGTGTTTAAAAAAATAGACAGCAAGCAGGATTTAGTTTGGATAAGTTATTCAAGTTGTCTAAGAAAAGAACAGATAGGGGAAATTATAGCTTCCGGATTAGGTTGGAGCAATCAGGAACTGGAAAAATGGAATACTGTTTATACAAATTCAAGTCCAGAATATTTTGAAGGTGTTTACTATCCAGACACGTATCTTATACCGGTGGATGAGGGCGGAGAAATGATAGCCCAACGATTAATTAACCGTTTTAATGAAAAATTTGCACCTCTGTCTGATAAATATATCTCAGCCAATATACGGTGGGTGACCGGTCTTAAAATTGCATCATTGATCGCCAGAGAAGCAGCCGGGAAATCTGACATGAAGCTTATATCAGGAATCATCTGGAATCGCCTAGACAAGGGTATGCCGCTTCAAATTGATGCCACGATGCAGTATACACTGGGAAAGAATAGCGAAGGCAAGTGGTGGGGGGCAATTGATTTGAAAGAACAGAAAAATGATTCACCGTATAATTCCTATCTTCATAAGGGATTGCCTCCAACCCCAATTTGCAGTCCGAACATTGATTATATTGAAGCTGCCTTAGAGCCCGAAGAAACTGACTGTTTATTTTATCTCCATGATCATTTTAAACAGATTCACTGCGCTGTCACTTATGAGGAGCATTTGCAAAACATAAAAAAATACTTGGACTGATATAATATACTCTTATGCCATTTTATATTTATGCATGGATTGGGGCTGTTATATCTGGCTTATTTGTCATAACAGCTAAATTAACGAGTAAACATTCTATTAAAAATCCTTGGCTATTCAACTTTTTACTAGCCGCAGTTACTTTGTTATTTACAATTCCTCCTGCAGTATATTTTCATGCAACATTGCCAAACGGCTGGTCACTGGTTATTTTGACGGGCTTTTTTGCAACTCTCAACACAATCCTTTATATCTTCTCAAACGCCAATTTAGATGTTTCTGTTTTTATGCCGCTTTATAATTTTAGGAACATCTTTACCTTATTGATCGGATTTCTTTTTTTTAACGAAAGATTTCCGGAGTTCAAATTATTTTATATCGGACTTATTATAATTGCTGGGGTTTTTACTTCATTAGATGAAAAATTCAGTTTAAAATCGTTTTTCAAAATTACAATAGCAATCGGTTTATTAACAGTTTTAATATCTGCAATTAATAGCGCCTTAACTAAAGGAGTTTTAATGAATAATGATTTATGGACAACAAATCTTTGGATTGCAATAATCAATTTTGTTTTACTGCTTCCCACAATACCGCTATTTAAAAAAGATATAAAAAAGTTAGACGTCGAACATATTACTCCAGTTGCTTTAATGGGTTTATTTTTTACTATTTCCATTTTTGCAACCAATAAAGCTTACGAAGGTAGCTATAGTATCACTTCTCTTATAATGGTTATGCCGTTTTCAATGATTTTTGCTTTTATGTTTTCAATATTCGCGCCTAAATTATTGGAAAAACATACCTTGAAAATTTATGCGATCAGATTCACCTTTGCTGCGGTTATGATCTGGGCGGCAATGCAGCTGACGAGATAA
>CAZMBH010000109.1:0-3062 GCA_964564535.1 uncultured Gammaproteobacteria bacterium | reverse complement strand
TTCCCCCGGCAGAGCCGCGCAATTGACTTTTATGTAAGGAGAATCAGACCTTTGGCTTCGTATGTGAATGTTTCTCGCTACAAGCTCTTTTCCGACTCCCGTCTCTCCTAAAATCAAAATGCTTGCATTTGTCGGAGCTACTTTCTCAATGATAGCTTTTAATTTCACTATTTCATCGGACTCTCCCAATATTTCATATTTCTCAAGCAAGTTCTTCGTTAAATTATCCTTTTGTCTCTTTAAAGACCTTTTTTCGACTAAGTTCTTTGTTATTTGAATTATTTTCTGCATATCAAAAGATTTTTCTATAACATCTTCTGCTCCCAATTTCAACGCCTCTACAGTGATTGGAACAGTGGCATAAGCAGAAATCATCACGACTGATGTGTCGGGATAATCCGCTTTTATATTGTTTAATATTTTGACTCCGTTGGTATCAGGCAATTTTAAGTCAAGAAAGACTATGTCGAACTTTTTTGCCTTCAATATGGCATTGCACTCTTTTCCATTATTGGCAATTGAAACATCATATCCCTCAGAAGTGAAAATTTCCATCAGTATTTTACAGAGTTTTATCTCATCATCAACAATTAAAATACTTATTTTACGCATATTATCCTTCATGCTTTATCGGAATCTGTATTGTTGCGATTGTACCGATATTGATCTTACTTGTCATATTAATGTATCCTTGGTGCTTGTCCATTATTCTTTTAGCCAAGTATAAACCTATTCCCGAGCCATTTGTTTTATTTGAATTATAAGGTTTGAAAATATTTTCCAAAATACTCTTCTCTATGCCACATCCTGTATCTTCAAACTGTACTTCGGCAAATTTCGATAAAGAATTGAAATGATTGAGTCTTTCAATAAGATGAGTCCTGATTGTTATATTGCCAGCATCACAAATTGCTTCTATGCTATTTTCCAAAATTGTCAAAATAATACTTCCCATCTGTTTTTCATCGCAATCCACAGGCGGAAGATTCTCTTCAAAAACAAATTTGAAGCGAATGTTTGCAGGAACCGATTGCATCGAATTTACGACGCGCTTGATAAATTCATTCAAATCAATAGGTTCAAATTGATTCTCGCTTAAAGAAAGAACGCTGATAAACTTATTTGTAGTGTTCCGTATTCTTTCAAGCTCCTCTAAAGTCGAATCCAAATGTGATTCTATTGTATCAATGTTTTTTTCGCCGTCAGAAGAGAGAATCGTCTTCACCCTCTGTAGAGTCAAGACAACTGTTGCAAGAGGATTCTTGATTTCATGCGCAAGTCGCTGTGTGATGCCTGACCATGCCAAAAGATCTTCGCTGTTTTCATTATTTGGATTCATAAATAAGAAAATAAAATAGTTTTTATAAGGTATGATTCTTAATTTATAATTCTCATCAGAAAGCTGAAAAGTAAAAGTTCTCTCCTCTTTTAAATTTAAAAACAAGTTCGCATTTTCATTTAGGAATTTTAAAGAGAGTCTCCGGGATTTTTGATTGTTTGAAAAGTATATTTTGCCTTTGGAAGTTACGCATGAATAAAGAATTGGAGTCTCTTCAAAAACGACCTTTATTAAAGCGATTTTTCTGAAATAACTCATAAGTACAATAATTAGACTTAGAATTGTCAGTCCTAAAATCGACAAAATAATTATAGGTGTTTGATTTGAAGTAGATTTGATATGGTTGAATTCTAAAATTTTATAATAATGAGATTTATCACCAGTATAAAGAAGCATAGCTTTTTTTGATTTGTTATCATTCACAAATTTTGCAGTCAATAAAGAACCGGCTTCTATTTGATATGAGCCCAAAATTTGAAGTTTTTTGTCAAGCAGATAGACAGCTCCATTATCAGTAAAACCGAGTATTTCAACATTGCCGTCATTATCAATATCACCTATATCTGCAACTTCAAAGGGGGAAGAAAATTGTTTTTCCTGCAAAAGTTGCAAATTTGCATCAAATACTCTCAATTTACCATCAGTATTTCCTGTTAATATTTCTAAAGTACCATCTCTTTCAAAATCCGCAACCTCAAAGCCTCTGAATTTTTCGCCGCATGCGATATATCTTTTTATTTTGCCATTTTCAGCATTAAGGATGTAAATAGAGTTTGGTTCTTTGTCTTCATCCAATCCTTTTTCTTCAACGCATACAATATCATTCTCTCCGTCAGGCTCCAAATCTCCTACCCAAGTCTTTGAACAAGTTGAATGTCCTCCAATTTGAAGTGTATATTGCAATTCTCCTTTTATATTTAAAGCAAAAAGGCGGGAGCTGAAATCGTCAAAAGAATCTGCTTTAGCGCCATTACATGTTGAATTTGTACCCCAAATAATTTCATCTATTGAGTCACTATTTATGTCTAATACAAAAACTGAAAATGGCGATGTATTTTGAAAGACACTCGCAGTATTGAATTCCCATAAATCTTTTCTGTTTTTCAGATCATAAGCTATAAGTCCTCTTGGATACAAATCATATCCGGCATTTTCAAAGCAGATAATTTCTTTGAAAGAATCATCATTAATATCATAGGTTATAATATTGGATATAAAACCGTCATATCCTTCCAATCCCGCTTTTCGAACATCCTTTCCTACATAAAGTGGGATTTGCAAATATCCGATAGAAGAAGTGAAGGAAATTAAACTAACAGTATCATTCGAACGAGAAGAGAATACATATTCGGAAATATTATCAAAATCAATATCTGTAAAAGAAAGGAAAAATACACTTCTTCTAAAATTTAATTGTCTTATTATGTTTCCTCGCAAATTTCTGATAAAAACAATATTATTAAATGTCTCTACTATTTCATCAGTATTGTCTTTGTCAGAGTCCACGAAACTTACAAAGCTACAGCTATTTTGGTAGATTGAAATAATGTCAATAGGGTAATGTGCATAGATATTTATGCAATATATAATAGTGATAAGAAAAAATATTTTTTTCATCATAACTTCCTAATACAATTCCCGTGCCAAACTCTTAACGCATTATTCTATATCTTGTTATAAAAGTATTATAACCTTTTCGTTGAAAAAATCAATAAATATGTTG
>CAZMBH010000108.1:0-3066 GCA_964564535.1 uncultured Gammaproteobacteria bacterium | reverse complement strand
ATCAAGTATGAAACTTCCCGACATTGCCGTCCGGCGGCCGGTTGCCACCATCATGGTTTTCGCTGCTATCATTCTTTTGGGCAGCGTAGCCTTCTTCAAGCTCAACCTGGACTTGTTGCCCGATATTGAGCCGCCGGCTGTTAGTGTGATCACCCCCTATCCGGGTGCATCCGCTACCGATGTTGAATCGGACATAACCAAATACCTGGAAGATCAGCTTTCCACCACACCAAACCTCGATCGTCTGGAATCAAAATCAAAAGACAACATGTCCATTGTCAATTGCATCTTCAACTGGGGTGCAGACCTGGATGTGGCGGTCAACGACATCCGGGAGAAGATTGATCTGGCCAAGCCGGACCTCGAAAAAGCCAAGGATGCGAAGACCCCGTATATCTTCAAGTTCAGCAGCTCCATGGTGCCGGTCCTCGTCATGACCGTGACGGCCAAAGAAAGCAGCCCCGATCTTTACAGAATTGTCGATAAGCAGATCTCCGACCCCCTGAAACGCGTGGCCGGCGTGGGCGCCGTCGTCTATATCGGCGGTCAGGAAAGACAGATCACGGTGCATTTTGACCGGAAAACCCTGGAGGCCCATCACCTGTCGGTCCAGCAGGTCCGAAACGCGCTTGCCGCCGAAAACCTGAACCTTCCTGCCGGAAGCGTCAAAGTCGGGCGAAATGAACTCCAGATCCGGGTGGCAGGACGCTACCGGGATGCGGCTGAAATCGCCAACACGGTGGTCGGAAGGAATGGCGATGCCTTCATCCGTCTCAAGGACGTCGCCGCCGTGACCGACGCCCACGAGGAACCCCAGGAATGGGCATGGTCGGGAAGCTCTCCCGCGATTGCCTTGATTATCCAGAAGCAGTCCGGGGCCAACACCGTCAGGGTCATCGAAGCCATCAAAGAACGCCTGAAGACCCTGAAGGAAGAGGCGCCGGCGGATATCGAGCTCCATACGGTTCTGGACAACTCGGATCACATCTATGCGATGATCAATAACCTGGTTGAGGCTGCTGTCGTCGCGGCGATCCTGGTGATTGTCGTCTGTATTCTGTTCCTCCGGCGGTTCCGCAGCAGCCTGATTGTCACCCTGGCAATCCCCTTCTCCCTTATCGGCGCCTTTATCGGCCTCTTTGCCATGGGATATACCATCAATGTCATCTCCCTGATGAGCCTTTCCATTGCCGTAGGTCTGGTCGTGGACGATGCCATCGTCGTTCTTGAAAATATCATACGGCACGTGGAAAAAGGAAAGTCTCCGAAAGAGGCCGCGGTTGAGGCCACATCAGAAGTGGGCCTGGCCGTGACCGCCTCAACGCTGACGATTGTCGTCGTCTTTGCCCCTCTTCTTCTGGTCAAGGGGCTTGCCGGGATCATCTTCGGCCAATTGGCGTTCGTGATGTTGATCACGATTTTGGCCTCGCTCTTCGTTTCGCTGACCTTGACCCCCATGGCTGCTTCCCGTTTGCTCCGTTCGGGGGGTGAAAGAAAGTCCAATCGGGTGTTTGCCTGGAGCGAACGGGCGCTCAACGGGATCGATGCTTTTTATGCCCGTGTCCTGGAGTGGGGATTGCGCCACCGCAGGTTGGTGCTTTCTGTCATAGGAATAATATTCTGCGGCAGCCTGATTCTTATCCCATGGGTCGGTACGGAATTCGTGCCGGAAGTGGATTCAGGCGAGGTTGAAATTGTTCTGGAGATGCCGGAGGGCACTCGTGCGGAGACAACAGCGGTGGCCACGGAAGAGATGCTCGAAGCCGTTAACCGCCTGCCGGAGACACAGGCGTCCTATGCCCTGGCAGGGCAAACCAAAAAAGGGCTCTTGAGCGCACTCGGCTTCGAGGAAGGGACAAATATCGGTCGGATCGGCGGCCGTCTCCTCGCCAAGGAAGAGCGCAGTCGCTCAGCCAAAGAGCTCGCTGCAACGCTCCGCAGGCAGGTCATGAAACTGCCGGGCGTTGAAAGGTATTCCACCAGCGCTGTCAGCGCCATCCAAAAGGCCTTTTTGGGAGGAGGCCGCCCCATCAGCATCGAGGTTCTGGGCCATGACATCGAGACGACGGACGAAATTGCCGAGAAGATCCGAGGCATCGTTGAAACTACCCCCGGTACAGCGGATGTCTCGGTGAGCAGAAAGAAACCGCGGCCGGAAGTGCAGATCCGCCTCGACAGGGACAGGGCGGCAACGCTGGGGTTGAATGTGGCCCTTTTGGCCGATGCACTCAGAACCAACTACTATGGATTTAAGGACAGTAAGTTCCGGGAGGCAGGCGACGACTTCGAAATCGAATTGAGACTCAAAAAGGAGCAACGGGAGAGTATCCGTGAAATCGGGGAAACCCCTCTCACGACAGTCAAAGGTCAGACCGTCCAACTTCGGAATGTCGCCTCTATTCAGGAAACCTTCGGGCCCGTGGAGATCGAACGAAAAAACAGGAACAGAGTCACCAAGGTTATGGCAGGTGTCCAAGGGAGGGTCCTCGGTGATGTGGCAGGCGATATTCAAAAAAAGATAAACTCTCTTCAATTGCCTCCCGGGGTCTCCATTGAGTGGGGCGGAGAGGTTAAAGAGCAAGAAAAGGCCTTTCGCGACCTGATCCTTCTTTTAATCCTGGGTGTGGTCCTCGTCTATATGGTCATGGCCGGGCAGTTCGAGGATTTCGTCGATCCCTTCATCATTATGTTCTCGGTTCCTTTCGCTTTTGTCGGGGTGATCTGGGCCTTCGTCTTGACGGTGACTTCGCTCAACCTGATGAGCTTCATGGGGGTGATCATGCTCGTGGGCATTGTGGTCAGGAACGCCATCGTGCTCGTGGACTACACCAAGCAGTTGAGGGAGGGCGGGATGGGGTTGAACGAAGCGATTGTCACGGGGGGAAGAACACGCCTGCGGCCCGTGCTCATGACGAGCCTCGCCATGATATTCGGCATGGTCCCGCTCGCCCTTTCCCGGGGCGAAGGATCGGAAATATGGAATGCATTGGGCATCACGATCATCGGGGGGCTTATTGTCGGCGGGTTTGTGACCCTGATCCTCGTGCCGCTTCTGTATTCGCTGGT
>CAZMBH010000107.1:0-3116 GCA_964564535.1 uncultured Gammaproteobacteria bacterium | reverse complement strand
CTTAGAGCGGTTATAAAAAGAGCCTATTCTAAGATAAAAACATATTCTGAACCAGAAAATAAATCTTCCATCAGAGTAGTCTATCCAGAAATTAAAGAATCAAATATGTTTTTGCTAAATATGTTAAATGGAATTGGCACTTTTTTTGCTGAACAAGTTGGGACAATAAAACAATTAGGCAATATTATTGCAAACGGTATAACAAGTTTTAATATTATGGATGAATTTGCAAATATACAATCCGGAACTAGTAGGATAGCCAAAGTTGTTAAATTTATAGTTACGGGTGAAATTTAAAAAAAATAAATTATCAGACCAATCACTCTCCTTTTTGTTACACTAAAGATAAGATGAAAAAGTCGATAAAAAATTACGAACTGATTTTAAAAACGATTGTTCCGATAATTTTTTTTCTGATCCTAATTATTGGAGTTTATTTTTATTATAAACAAACTACGAGTCAAATTTTATTAATGCAATCCAATAAAATTAAACTCAACCTAGAATTAAAAAAAGCTTTAACAGATTTAAGTGATTTAAAGTCTCAGGACCAATATAAAATAAACAAAGATTTAGAAAACAAAGTTAAGAGCATTGAGACAACTTATACAAAAGCTGTATCTTCTTACGAAAAACTTCTTGACCTAAAAGTTGTTACCAAAAAAACAGAAAAGTTTGACTCGGCATTTGCAGAAATTTTAACTCTACTATCAAAAAGAAATTATTCATCGGCCGAAGCCGGTTTATTAACTTTTGAAAAAGATATCGGTGAGGAAAAACAGAAAATTTTAGCATCTTTTCAAATCCCAGTTAATGTTCCCGAAAATAATTCTCCGCCGGGTTCTGGTTATCAGCAACAGGTTGTGAAAAGCGATGTCGGCGATTTTTTGGTTGGAATTGTATCGGCTGACTTAAATTCAACCAGGGTAATTGTTGATACTGCGTCAGATTCCGACTGCAAGAATGACTGTCCGGTTCTGTCTCTTGGTGATTATGTTTCTCGTTCCGGAGCTTTTGCCGGTATAAACGGATCCTATTTTTGTCCAGCCGATTACCCGAGCTGCTCAGACAAAAAAAACTCATTTGATACATTGGCTATGAACAAAAACAAAAAATATTTAAATTCCGATAATAATGTTTATAGTACTGTCCCGGCGGTAGTTTTTTCCGGTAATTCTGCCCGTTTTGTTGGTCAATCTTTAGAATGGGGACGTGATACAGGAGTAGATTCCGTTCTCGCCATGCAGCCGCTTTTAGTTTCTAATGGCAATATTGTTTTTAACGGAGATGGAGAACCAAAACGTGGAAGTAAAGGTAATCATCCGGTTCTACTGCCTATATTGGTGTCGTATTCAACGCCACCGTTGCCGAAGCCGCTCACGTAATTCATACAATGGGAATTCAAAATGCTTTAAACCTTGACAATGGAGGATCAACTGCCCTATGGAGCGGGGGATACAAAGCCGGACCCGGCCGAAACCTTCCTAACGTGTTACTTTTTGTCCGAAAATAAAACTATAACAAAGTTATCTTTTGAAGAGGCCAAGGATAAAGTTCCAGACTCTTTGAAAGAATCCTAAACGTGGAGAAGTGCCAGCCGAATTAGGAACTAAACTCGGGACCACCTTACCAACTAGGACGCCTGTCGGGGTAATTTGATCTTGAACACCTAATACACCTGCTGCAAAGCCTTCAGGAATACCTTCGACAAAACCTCCACTTGGACTTCCGGTTACTTCATTGGAATAATCTCCCGGCATACAACCATTTCCAGCACGGACTTTAAAATAATAAGCTTTTCCTCCCGAAAGGTTACTAATTGTATAGGATGTTGTGTTTGATCCTCCGACATTCGGATTACCATAAAGTTGTTCACCTGGTTTTGTTCCGAAGGTGACCAAGTAATAACTGACTGGATCACTAGCCTTTGTCCAATTCAGCGTAACGCTATTTAACCCTGCAACCGCACTTAACAGAACCGGCGCATTACCGGGTTTTGTGTCGTTACAAACTGGGGCTGAAGTAGTATCTGTTCCGCTGCTTGATGACGTAGAACTTGAGGTACTGGTTGAATTGGTTGTTTGTGTATATGCAGCAAATTTTGTAAAGTGCTTTGTCCAAATAACCAAATCTAATCCAACATCAATCTTACACTCTCCATCAGCTCCTAGAGCATCTCCTGCCATCTGACTATCTGCAGAACAGACACTTGTTATTTCGGTAAAAGCAGTTCCCGGCCGTGAGTAACCAGCTCTTTTACCGGCTTGTCCTGGAAGTAAAATCCTGACTGCGTTATCAAAAGACAGTTTGTCCGAAGAATATCCAATCTCAATAGCTGCGCTTGTTGTTAACGTTTCTCCAGAAATATCAGGCAAAGTTACAGTTGTAACTGTTGGAGCTGCAATCACTCCATCCCAACCTGAGGGACCTGTTACTTTAGTCGCTGGAATTTGTATATCTGCATTATCAGAGTTAATTGTTATTTTAGGTATATCTCCCGCCCCATCAGTAATAAAAGCACTGACATCGAGAGTTGCATCTGTTTCTCCATCAACGGTAACCGTTACCGGTTGATCAGGATCGGTAATAACAACTTGAGGAGTATCTGAATTGGCATTCGCATCACCACTAGCATCAGGGGTTGTTTGATCTTGATCTGGTAAATCAAACTGGGTAAAGTGGTTTGTGCTGAAAGTTATTGTGCCACCATCGCCAACAACATACGATATGGTGGATAAAGTTGGATAATTTGTATCACCTTCAGAAAGAATGTTACCTGCGTCATCTTTGACGATAATCGGTGTTGTTCCGTCAATGTATCCTAGCGCATCTACGCCATACATCTTAATTTCTGCGCCCGCTTCCTTTAACTGAGTTGCAGTTGTAGCATCAAATTTCATTGAACCTTGATTAGCTTCCATGTAAGTTCCCAGGTTTTGTAAAAATGTTTTTGTTGCTTCATTTGTTAAATCTAATGTGGCGGTAAAAGTAATTCTGCCCATTTTGGTTCCACTAATAGATTTTTCAAAATATAATCCTGTGCAAGAATTTGGGTGTGTGCTACAAGTATCGATATTATTTGCAATATCTAGTCCTTCGAGAGTTGTGTGAATACC
>CAZMBH010000106.1:0-3147 GCA_964564535.1 uncultured Gammaproteobacteria bacterium | reverse complement strand
TGCAGATGCAAAGAATCTTGTGAAGAATATTCTTGCGCTCTTCGGAGATTTGTCTGCAGTATGTATTGAAAACAAAATGACTTTAAGAAATTCTATTTCAATTGAATCAGATATGAAAAGCATAAAAATTATTTTTTCAACTAACTCCGGAGAGAAAATCAATATATCTCTTATAGACATAACCGGAAGAATAATTGAGAAAAAGAGCATTCTGCCATCGGGGAATATGCAGATTCTTTCAGTCGGAGAAAACATTCAGTCCGGAGTCTATTTCATTAAAATCGATTTAGGAAAAGATTCTGTTCTAAAAAAAGCAATGCTCATAAAATAATAAATATAAACGAAAAAAAAGGGGGCTTAAGCCCCCCTTTTTTATTATCTGATTTTTGGTTCTTAAAAGATTACCTCACTATAATTGTCGGAATCTTCATATCCGAAAAAATCTCTTTCGATGTCAGCGGTTTCTCCGCCTATTCCGTTTCCATTTCCGTCAAGAGGCCAATTTTTGTCAGAATTGTCAGTTACATCCTTTGAAATTACTATTAAGCCCTGATCGAAATTATCCCAATTGAAATTAATCAAGGAATAATCAACAGCAGTGCTGTCAGCCCTTATTGAAAAGTCTCCTTCCACATAAACAGGACCATTGCCCATGTCAGCATAGAATTTAATATTCGCCGCCGTGAGAGTTGCTATATCCATCGGTTCTGAGAAATGCACCGTAAGGAAACTTGCTCCCGAAGGCATTGAAACCCATGCAGTCGGAGGAGTGTAATCATCGCCGCTGTATGAGTTTGTCATGAATCTTGAGCTGAAATCAGGTATCTCTGGGAGATAATATCCGTTTGGCGGAAGAGCAACATTGCCGAATGTGTCAACTATTTCACTGCATTTAACAGTAAAAATGTAGGCCTGTCTCTCTGCGAGAGAATCTCCGCCATCAACTCTGAACAGAGCGCCAGTGCCGAAATAATTCATGAGTTCAAGGTCAATTTCATCGCCATTGCTTTCGCGGACAAGAGAAACATTGTCAGCCACAGACTCTGAATCCACATAATCGTCGAAGAAGACAAAGAACCCGTTATCAACATCAACGTCTCCTCCGTTTGGTCCCATTCCGTTGATTTTGGGATTGTCATGGTCTGCCCAATCTGCTGCTCCGCCTGTGCTGAACTGCAGATAAGTGTCATCATAAGGAGCACCGTCCTCAATGGAGTTTCCGTTTCCGTCAAGGAAGCATCCGCCTGCTGAAACGATATCTCCAGAAATCTTGAGGGAGTATGTTGCTCCGTCTGCGAATGTTGCTGTTATCTTAACTCTTTTGAAGTTCTTTTCATATTCAACAGTAACATCTTCAATGCTTCCGTCCGTATGGTTCTCCATAAGCTCAAAATTTGTTGCATTAACAACGCTTGAAGAGAGATAATCATTGAAGTAAATGTAAATAATTCCTTCTACATCTCCCGTATCCCCGTCTGTATCCTGTATGTTTCCCTCATCTGCAGGAGTTGAGCCGGTGATATTCATTGGGATCTTTCCTGTAATCTGCGACTCAAGAGTTGAGTTGTAATCAGCGCCGTCATAAGGAACAAACGCGCAACCGGCAGACAACAGAATTATAACGAGTATTATCGGTATGAATCTTTTCATTATTTCCTCCTGAAATTAAAATTTGACATTTGCTGAAATTCTCCAATCAGTCAATGAAGTCAGATCGGAGTATCCCATAAGGTCAATTTTTACATTTTTAGAAATCTGCCATCCTATACCGTAGGAGAAATCAGTATAACGGTCAAAGTAATTGATTTGAGCCTCATAATCATTTCTGCTGGAATAGGTTTCGTTTAAGTACTCATAAACTGATCCGTCTCCGTAGGTATATGTGCCTGTACCCGGATCATAAGAAAGATATCTCTCTGATTCATAGCCGCTTCCCCAATAGAGAGTGGTGTTAGCGCCAAGTCTTCCCACAAGAGGACCCCAGAAATTGTACTCCAAACCGACAGGCAGATAAAGATGTGTTGAAAGTTCATTATAGGTAAATTCTGCCGAATATGTTCCGGTCTCAACATATGTAAAGTCAGTGCCATCCTGGATTCCGTCGCCATTGTCATAAGATTCATCCACTCTGTAATCAAAGTTCATTGTATCAATATAAAAGTTTTTGCTCTGTCCGACTCCTATTCCCATTGCAAAGAATGCCTTCTCAAGGCTCTTCACGAATTTTGCTCCCAAATTCCATGAAGTGTAATTTTCAGAAACTGTCGAGTTGGAATCTGAAAGAGAGGCGGTATCTCTGTATGAATAGAGTTCATCATCAACTATGCCAGGATAGATATAGCTTTCATAATAGACTTCGTCATAGAAATACGGGGTCTTTGCAAAATTTGTGTTTGAGAAATTTCCTCCGATTTCCAATGAATCCTCATTGATTCTGTAATATGTCTTTATTCCGACATTCCAATTAAATCCTGTCTGTGTATAGTTCTCTTTATCCTGCCAGCGGTAATACTCCTCAATAGTGATTACATTTGAAGAAGGATTCAAATCATTATATGATGAATCTCCTTCAAGGTAATTGTAATCATATTTTAAGAAGCCAAAGTCGAGAGAGAGCGCCGCTTCAAAGCTTCCTGTCGCCATTGCTCCGTTAAGAGAAAAATAATTGTTTGTGTAAGAGTTTCCGTCAGAGTAATCATACCAATATTTGTAGAGTCCGATAAGGTCTCCAGAAATCATGTTGGAGTCGCGTTGCGCATCAGTATAATTTTGTTTATAGTCAGAAGCTCCTCTCTGATTAAAATAAGAGAAGCCTGCTTTTATGCCCTCTTTCTTTCCAAATGCCAATGCGAAGAAATTCTTTGAATCATTGGATGAAGAAAAATCTCTCCAGTCTTCAACTTCAGATGCAAACTCATCATACTGCTCGTCATTATTGTTGTCTGCATACGTTGTGGAGATAGCAGTTAATGTGTCTCCGATTGAATATCCGTCAGAAGATGATAAAAATCCCACATGAAGCATATCCATCATTGCGCCTTTGAAACCAATCAAATAGTTTTCAGAATAATTATTAAAAATTTCTTCTGACTGATAATTGAAGTTTGAAAGATTTGTGAATATGTTGAACCCTTCAACATAAGTCAT
>CAZMBH010000105.1:0-3157 GCA_964564535.1 uncultured Gammaproteobacteria bacterium | reverse complement strand
TGATGCTGATATCGTAACAGTGATAGGTTACGACACAACGGAAAATATTGATTTCGAATTATCAAAAGGAGGGGTTATAACAGGACAGATATATAGTGAAACAGACAGTCAGTTGATATCAAGCGATTTTCTTGTCATAGCATTTGATACATACGGAAATCCTGTTAGAGAAGCATGGACTAATACAAGCACATATATGATTGACGGTCTGCCACAGGGGAATATAAGGATTTGCATAGAAGATTATAATTCTAATTATGGTTCTGAATGGTATAAGGATAAAACCGATTTAGAATCAGCGGATAATGTTGCTGTCTCATTAAATGATACAGTTAGAGGCATTGACTTCTATCTTTCAACATCGGGGATACTAAAAGGTAGAGTTGTAAATGAAGAAGGCGAAGCTTGTTTTGCAGTGGTAATTGCGTTTGATGATTTTGGAGAAATTGTAGGAGATACGTTGACGAATGATTCGGGATATTATCAAATTTCAGGATTCTTTGATGAAACATACAAACTGTTCGCTTTACCAACCGACTCAAACGGCTGGAATTTGGATACTACATACAGTTATGAGTGGTACAATGACTGCTATTTTTGGGATGACGCCACAGGCATTTTTGTCTCTGCAGGAGACACGGTTGAAGATATTGATTTTGTTCTTAACAGCATAGGTGTGGTTGACGGTTATGTCATGGATGAGTCATTTAGTCCAGTTGATTCCGTAGAAGTATTAGGTGTAACAGATCTTTCACCGGTATATAACATGATAGCTTTTTATGGCGCTTTATCAGATTCCAATGGTTATTATCGCATGCCAGCATCCGCAAGCTATTATAAATTTGTGGCTTTCTCGAATTATTACAATGAACAATGGTTTTATCTTGAGAACGACTATTATGATGCGCGTGAATTGTATTTAGCTCCGGGAGCGGCTCTCAGGTATGTTAATTTCATTCTCGTATCCAATGGAGTTCTTGCTGATAAAAAGCAGTTTACCGGTACCTCGCAATTTAATGCTATTGTCTCCTCTTCTGTGATATCAGGAGACATTTCCGTTATGGTTTATTCTTCCCTTGCCTCAACAGAGGGAATATCGGTCTCTCTTGTTGATATTACGGGAAGAGAAGTGTATTCATCAAAATTTTCTATGAATTCAAACAGTAAAATAATCACATTGCCTACAAAGAATTCTCCGTCAGGAGTATATTTCCTGAGAGTTTCGCATAATGGAAAAGAATTCACTTCAAAGGTATCAATACTTAAATAATAATTATTTTATTGAGTTTCTTTTAAGAGGCGCTTTTTACAAGCGCCTCTTTTTTTTGACACTTTTATGGGGTATAATGTGTCTGTAATAATTGAAGAAAGGAGAAATGATGAAAAATAAAGTGATGCTCAGGCTTTTAATTGTCTCTCTCGGACTTAACATAGGAATGTTTACGATGCTTTTGTATGAGAAGTTCACGCAGAAGAGAATAACACAAAGAATAATTTATGATGATGATGTATTTGAAGAGCTGAACCTCTCAAAAGAGCAGGAGATGAAGATAGATGAACTCAGGGAGAAATGGTTCAAGCTGAATGATTCAATAATAAACAGAATGATAGTGGTTGAAGCGAATCTCGACACAATAGATGAAGAGGATTTTATACGGACAGATTCTCTGAATGATATAATTGTTGCGCTTGAAGACACACACAAAATACTTTTTGAAAAATATCTGTCCGATTACGAAACCATACTTGACGATTCACAGCTTAAAATTTTTAAGGCATGGGTCAATCCAAAAGTAAAAGTGATAAAAATCAAAATTGATAAAGATTCAGATGACGAGAATGTCGACATTAGGATAATGAAAAGAATTGAAACTGATTCCACAAAGGAGGAAAAGAAATGAAAAAAGTTTTTTTTGTGATTTTAATGATCGCGCTTGCGGTCTTTATCTTCTCGGAAGAGAAACAGATGAAGATAATTGTTAATGACGGAGAATGTGTAGAATGCAAAGGCGGAGAATGGGAAGGAATCGACGGCATGAAGATAGATCTTGAGGATGAAATAATGCTCGGCTCAATGATTCCCGACTTGACTGAGTCGCAGGAGAAGGACATAGAGAAGATAAAACTTGATTTGAGAAAAGCCACAATAGACCTCAATGCATCCATAGAGAAGGCAAACATTGAGATAATTGAACTGTTGATGGATGATGCAAAGATTGATAAATTGACAATGAAAGTTGAAGAGATAGGAAAACTGAAGACAGAGATAGAAAAAAAGAATATGGAGGCATTATTTGCAGTAAAGGCGAAACTGAATGACAAACAGAAGAAAGTCCTGAATTCAATAGGTCCGAGATTCTTCGGTGCGGAGAATAAAGTAAAGATTATAAAAAAAGTATTTCAGATGGACAAAGATGAAATAGAGAAGGATGCCAAGGAAAGAAAAGAGGAAAAATAATCTTTAATGTGTCCTGATACGGAAAAGAGCGACAGGGACGCGAAAGTGTATAGCATAGCATACGGATTCACAAATCACAGAGAGGATTCGCAGGACATTGTCCAAGAAATCTTTAGAAAGGTATGGGAGAATTTTTCTCAAGTGCGCGATGAATCAAAGAGAAAGAGCTGGCTTATATCAATCGCATACAATACATGCAAGAACTTTGTAAAGAGAAAAAGAGACTTTGAAGGTTTGCCTGAAGAATATGCGCAAAAGAGCGAAGAGAATGTTTTGAAAGAGAGAATCCTCAGTGAAATCGGGAAACTTGACTCTGATAAGAGGATAACGCTGATACTTCTTGAATATGAGAGATATTCTTACAAGGAGATAGCAAAGGTGATGGGAAAATCCGAAGGTTCGGTTAAAACAATTATATTCAGAGCGAGAAATGACCTTAAAATACTTTTAAGGGATCTGCCTGCCGCGGAGGAAAAATGAAACACATTGATCCTGTTAAATTGTCTGCTCTTGCTGACAATGAATACACATTGAATGAGAGAGAGATAAAGCATTTAAGGAAATGCAAAAAATGCGAAAAAAACTTTTTGGATATGAAGAGTCTTAAACAAACAGTTAAAAGCGCGCAATTTTGTGAAAATGCCGATTTTGACATAATAATAGATTATAACCAGCCGAAGAAAAATAGAGAGATATATG
>CAZMBH010000104.1:0-3164 GCA_964564535.1 uncultured Gammaproteobacteria bacterium | reverse complement strand
TCTGCTCCTTGTCCTCGATAATTCCGGATCGATGCTGGACATGGCCTATATTGACGACAACAGCCAGTGCTTTGACGAAAGTTATGACACCGCCAAGCAATATAGCGGAAATTTCGAAATGGAGAGCTGGTATAAATGGACAGGTAATCCCGGCAATGTCGACCAATGGACGACCGATACCTGCTATTCTGATGGTGATATTGTTTATGGCGAGGGAGCCTTTTATGCGGCAACCTGTCAAATAAAAGATTGTGATACCAATACTGGCGATACCAATGTAAGCATGGACGGGTGCAAAGAAACCCGCAAGTATCTCAGTGAATCTCTATCCACGGCTGTTGTCATCTGGGACTCCCCGACTGCGCCTGAATGGAACAACAGAAGAGTTTATAGCGTCGGGAATTTCGTCACCTATAACAAGCAGGTGTATAAAGCTACTAGTGCGGTAAATCCTCTTAATTACATTGTTCCTCCAGCAGAAGACACTGACAACACCCACTGGATTCCGGTTGACTACACCTGGGATGGAAAAGCAGGATATAACATCGGAGATCTCGTTTCCTATAAAGGGATGCTATTCAAAGCTACAGCTTCAATAACAACCCCTCGGAGCAGTTCATCTCTCTTTGATGATCGCTCGAATGGCGTATTTCCATGGGAACGGCTGGATGAAGGGTATTTCGAAAAAATTGATGATATTACCACTGCTTCCTGCGCCAGCCCGTCCTACGCGATACAGGACGTGCTGCAGATCACTCTCAATAAAAGCGGCAGCAAAATTACCGATGCCACCCAGCTGCCCACCGATGAAGTAGCATGTTTCCGGGCTACCGGTAATTTCCTCAACTGGGCATCGGCGTCGAAATTCGATATTCAGAAAAAGATCCTCACCGGTGGAAAATATAGTGCTGGTTATGAGGTAAAAAAGAAAGTCGGTGTAGAGGAAGTCGTTGATAATACCATTACCTCAGGTACCGGTGATGACCGTCTCACCAGCACCTCAGATACCGGTGATGACCGTCTGATCCAGGAAAGCAGAGGATGCGCCGGGAAAAGTTTTGTCAAACAAATTTCCCTTCATCCCGGTGCGGATGCCGCAAATCCATCTGATGATGTAAAATTGACACTGCGGATCGGCGGCAGTTCCGATAAGGACCAGGTCGATACCACCGACGACAGGACCCGGATAGATATTTTCGCTGTGACCGTGGGAGGATATGACAATGCCGCCTGTCAAACCGTATTTGAGTTATTACAACAAAATTTGGAAGATGATCCAGATGATGTAAAAAAGACTGCGCTACAAGACGCAGTAACAGAATGCATTTATGGTCCTAATGCGGAGCTGGATCAGCAGGTTGAAAGCATAATGGACAAATCGGTGATGGACTGCTGGAAAATCCACAAAGGTGATCCACCACCATTCAGTGGTGCCTTGAAAACACACTGTGAATCCATATACGACGGTACAAATAATCAACTGCCCCAGCAATATCCCTGGGCAATTTCTCCTTGGGATCCGTTTTATATATGTGCAGGGGAATACGACAAGACGCTGGCAGCCAAAGGTGAGGGATATATTGGCCGCTGCTGGGCTGAACTTCCCTCTTCGACCTGTTCGAAAGTCTCCTGTACCAATGACAGTTCAACGCCGATTACGACCCTCAACGACGATGCGACAGGGAATGACAAATACATGTGTATTGGGGGAGAAACATACAAATGTGAAAAGAACGTCTGCCAGGAAAGGGATTGGTACAAATATTTCGAAGATACCGCCGGAGCAGAATGCTTTTCGACATCGGGGGACGGAGATAGGGTTTGCGAAGTTATCAATGCAGAGGGAATAAAGGATCTTCCTTGTTGGACACTATGGGAGAAAACCGAGACTACTGGTTACATTGCCAAACAAGTTACTCCTCCGGCCTGGAATACAACCGGAGGAGGTACCGACGCCTGTGTCGAATACGCCGAATATGATTACTGTCAGAGTCTGGCATTGCCCGAGGTTATCGATCCGTCCGACCAGGTCTTTGCAACCGGCGATACATACAATATTCCTGCGGCTCTCATCGATACCGGACTGTACAACCAGCTTACCGCTAAAAAGCCCCTGCTCAACATGGGCGGATATTTAAAGTACACCCTGCCTGCTGATCAGAACAGTGCCACTTCCAACACCGTTCCTCATGATTCCACCGATCGTCCCGATGGTCCGCGCGGCGTACTGTATGATGTGGCCGAGGATCTCCGCATCGGTGTCATGGCCTTGAACGATAACGGCGCAAAATGGGAATGCACGAACCTCCCTTCCGACGACCCGACCATTGTCAAGTATTGCCCCGATAGCAACAAGGATGGTGCCCGCGTCATCGCCCAAATAGACGAGGGGATGACCAAGATAGTGAATCCGGTAGATCCCTCAATTATTACCGAAGACTGGGAACATTATGTCAAACTGACGTCATCAATAAATGACACCCGGGCGAACGCCTGGACCCCGTTGGCCGAGGCAATGTATACTGCTCTCAGTTATTATGGCCAGAACAAAGTCCCAAGAATTGATCCGTTAGACCTAACTGATTACAAACTCCCCAATGAGGATACCGTTGTCGACCCATGGAATGACCCGGTTCAGTACTGGTGTCAGGATAATCATGTTCTCCTTATCACTGAAGGTGCTTCTACGGCGGATGTCAATGCGACGGTTGCTGCTTTTGCCAATCAACATGGCGAAAGCGGGGAAACTAACGAAGGGGTCTGTGCAAATGGATTGAACGGCTCTCCTTTTCTGGACAATATGACCTATTTCGGCCAGAATGCCACGGTCAAGGGGGAAACCGCTGGGGCCTCCAATCTTTATTCAACGCTCATTGCCACCAATAAACCGGCACCTGAACCGGCGTATGCCAAGCAGCCTGTTACTACCCATGTCATCACTACGGGGTCCCTTCGCACCGATGGCACCGGCGAATGCAGTCCGGCAACCCTGATGACCAACGCGGCCGATAATGGCGGCTCCACGCTGTTGACTGGTGAGGATCCCGCCCAACTCGAAGCCAATTTGAAATCCGTGTTGTCCGGCATCTTGGGCCGCGCTTCCGCCGGATCGGCGGCCTCGGTTATCTCCAGTTCCCGCAGCGGTGAGGGGGCGGTGTATCAGG
>CAZMBH010000103.1:0-3211 GCA_964564535.1 uncultured Gammaproteobacteria bacterium | reverse complement strand
TGATGTTGAGAATTATTTCAAGAAATAGAAAGAATAAAATGATGTTGAAATATACTATTGAAACAGTCGGATGAATTTTTATTTTTTTTAAGGGAAGAAAAAAAAACACAACAAGATAGAATCTGTTCATTGCAAGAATCATTATCTCCGGATAAAGATGAGTTCTGAAGAACAGTGAGACAATCAATATTGAAAAAGGAAGAGTCAGCCACAATAAGCGTAAATCAATATCTTTTTTTATTAATGCCGCTATTGATGCTAAAAAGAAGAAAGCGAGAGTCAGTTCGTATCCTGAAAAGCCACCTTTGTTAAGTAAGACATAAAAAGCTAAAATTACTGCCGTGACTGCAATAAAAATCTTGTATATTAATTTAAGTTTCATATTTTTATTATATCCGACACAGTTAGATTGTCAATCTTCACAAAAATAAGGTCTTATAGTCTCAATTAGCAAAATCTGAATTTATATTTATTCTCCGAATTCGGACATGAGCATGCCGAGGAAAATCATTGCTCCTCCCAATAGCCCTGCTGACGCCAATCTCTCTCTGAAAATGATAAACGCGAAGATTGATGCAAAGAGCGGTTCAAGGGTATAGATAATCGCCGCGCGCGCCTCACTTGTCTGTTTTTGATATTTGTACTGCAAAACCAGAGCTCCCGCTGTTGCAAATACGGATGTAAACAGCAGATCCAAAGCAAGATTTCCGCTAAATGTTATTTGCATGTCGTTTGTTGCAAACATTAGAACGAGGGAAATAAAAGCAACTATTACTATCTGCATAAAGACCAAAAGCAGAACATTGCTCCTCTTGCTGAATCTCTGAATCAAGACTATTATCAAAGCAAATGTGAATGCGCACAAAACCGTCAACACATCTCCCCTGTTCAAAGGTCCGTTTTCAGGCCTGAACATTAAAAGCAAACCTCCTGCGGAGAGAACTATTCCAATGATTTTGAAAATATCAATTTTTGTTCTGTACATTATGAATGAGATCACAGGCACCAACACTACCGATAGACCTGTTATGAAAGCGGAGCGAGTCGAGGATGTCTCCCTGAGTCCTGCTGTCTGAAGAGCGAATCCTAAAAATACAAGTATTCCAAGAATCCCTCCGTCAATCATTGTGCGTCTGTTGAAATATTTGAAGTTTCTCACTGCAAACGGCAGTACTGCCAATGCGCCGAGAAAAAATCTCATAAAGAGAAATGAGAATGTGCCTGAATAGTTCATTGCATCTTTGACTGTGACAAATGTCATGCCCCAAAATACCGTCGCCAAAAGTAGCATCAAATCCGCTTTAACATGTTTGTTCATTTTTTATTTTTCTTTTCGTATTCAGGACTGCATTTAAGGCATAATTTTCTGTGAACGCAAATCAGTTCGCCGCACTTCACGCATTTCCATCTGATATTTTCTTTCCTAACAAACTCGTTTATTCCTTTTGTTTTTATGAACTTCAGATTCTCAATCATTGACATTCCATACTTTGTTCTGTATCTCTTGTCAAGAGACTTTATTCTCCTGCACGGAATTTTTTCGCATTTATAGCAGAAATCGGTTGTTTTATTTTTCTGTGCGCACTTCACTATTGTGCACTTTATATCTTCAATCTCTTTGCCATTGTTCCTCTCATTGCATCCCTTGCAAGTGTTTTTGCTTCTTTGAAATCCGAGGCATATTGCGCAGTTCATCCCGCATGGCGCAATGTGAATTTTCTTGACTTCAGTCTTCACTTGATCAAACTTATCTTAATCGGCTTTTTAAGTGAACTTATTTTTATATAATAAATACCTGTCTTCATATTTTTTGAATCAAAGTATGCTTCTATCCCTGTAAAATTCTTGATGTTTTTTATTGTCCTTCCTGCCGTATCAATGATATAGATGTCCGCATTTTTTACCTCTGATGCGAACTTAACAATATACCTGTCCTTGCCGATATCAACAATGCAGACTTCTTCATATTTATTTTCTATCCCAGCCACAGCCACATTCACGCTCTTTGTGATTGTGTCATAGCTGGCAAATGAGTTTTCAACATAGAGTGAAACATTGTAATTTCCCTCCAAGAGATAAGTATGCACTGGATTTTGAAGAGCGCTCATGTCGCCGTCGCCGAAGCTCCAATGCCACTTTACGGCTCCCTGCGTGCTGTCCGAAAAACTCAATTCAAGCGCATTTGAGAACCATCCGAAATTTCCATTTGGCTTGTGAATTGACCAAAAGAAATCCTCAGCAAGCCACACGATTGTGTCCCAGTATGCATTTCCGCCTGTTGTGTCATCCCACATTCCGTTTGTCACTCCGTAGAATTCATGCCCTGCGCCTGTGACAAAATATGTCTCTTTTTCACTAAGCCCGATAGAATCAAGTTTGTTGTTTATTCTGCTACTCCCGTATGTCACCGGAAATGTCGGCACTCCGAATGGAGATCCTGAAGTGAAAGGAACAATGTCATCCGCTGTTCCGTGAATAAGAAAAACAGGTTCATTATTGGATGCTGTTATCAATGCTGTTGAAGCGACTCCTCCCCATAGTGACATTATTCCGTTCGGCTCGCCGCTGTATGTGAGATTCTCTCCTATGTCAAATGCTCCGAGGTCGGTACCTGAAAAACTGTATGGCGCATTAAGAGGATCCGTATAATTCACAACTCCCGCGTATATCGGTTTTTCAGAAGGGTCATCCATATATATTGACTGCAGACACATGAATGCTCCGGCGCTTGACCCTGCAAAATAAATCATGTCGGGATCTATCCCGAGAGAGTCCGCATTCGCCCTTAAGAATCTTATGACAGCCCTTCCGTCCTGAATTCCCCTATAAACAGCCCTTGTGTAGTGTAAATCCGCACTTGAGACTGCATAAACTCCCTGTCTGTAGTCTATGGTCACTGTCACATATCCCAATTTTGCAAATGAATCACAGAATGCCATCATGTCATCATGATTTTTACTGCCTGTCACAAACCCGCCTCCGTGGGCAAATATTATCGCAGGACGACCGGTCATTGTGTCTCCTGCAGGCATATATACATCCATCACAAGATTTCCTGCAGTAAAACTGTTTTCATTATAGTATTAGCTGTTGAGAAACGGCGCTGTGCCGTATATAACTCCGGATGTCACTTCAACGGAATTAAACTGATGCTCTGTATATCTGTATTCCGCATCTATTCCCATGCTCAGAATCATTAATGAAAGTACCA
>CAZMBH010000102.1:0-3244 GCA_964564535.1 uncultured Gammaproteobacteria bacterium | reverse complement strand
GTGAGAAGTTTCGGTTGTTTTCCTTTGACCTACATCCCCAATGCCGCCTTGATTCGGGCAATGTCCTCTCTCATGGCCAAGTTCTCGGCTTTCAAGATTTCATTTGCCGCCTTGAGTTCCTTGACCGCGTTCACCAGCGCTACGTTGACCGGGTGCATGTTGAAATCGAGATACCCGTCCGGCCCTTCGTTGACTGCCTCGGGGAATACCTCCTGCACCTCCTGGGCGATGAAGCCGACATATTCATCATCAGAAGGCAATCCTCTCGGGTTGTTTTCCTTGTAATGGAACTTGATGGGTTTGAGATGTGCAATGTCTTCCAGACCTCGCTGATATTCCCCGGTAATATCCTTTAGCCTTGCGTCGGAATAGACAGACCAGGCCCCACCCCCCAACTTGGCTGCACTGCCGTTGACCGCCAGTTTGAAATCGCCGGGATCCGTTGTGCCGATGCCAACGTTCCCGGTCACGCTTTGAATGGTCACCTTGTTGCCGCCCTGGTAGAAATTGAGATTATGGTTGCCTCCGTCTTTATACAGTGACCATATGGCGTCGCTTGAGTCCCCAGAGTTTTTAAAATTAACCTCAGGGTTTGATGAACTCGCCTCGATCAATATCCTCGGGTTGACCCCGACGAGGTGCATGATCCGCTGGGGATCTTTTGTCCCTATCCCGACCTTCCCGGGCGTCCCGCTCGGAAAGATCAGAAAAGCGTTGGCCATGGTTATGGGGACCTTGTCTTCATCATGTCCCCAGGCAAAGGTGTTTTCGGCATCGGCTGTTAACTGAATGCCATAACATCCTGTGAAGGAATATAGGGCGGCGGCATTGGTATCATAACCCGAGGCAATGGAAGCGTAGCCGCTGGCTTTGGTGCTGGCGCCAAGGGTAGTGGACGCGTACCCTGAGGATCTGGTGTATTGGCCCATGGCAGTTGCATTCTCACCCTCGGCTGTTGTTTCAAAACCCATAGCCGTGGAATAGGGGCCGCTTGCTGTGGTCCCAATCCCCATGGCAGTGGAAGCGACACCGTTGGCTGTGGTGCCAATGCCCAATGCTGTGGATGCCCATGATTCAGCGTTGGTGTTAAGACCCATGGCGGTGGAATTGTCGCCGCTGGCTGTGCAATTTTCCCCAATAGTTGCGTGGTCTTCAGTAATGCTGGCTGCCCCTGTCTCGCCGGGGATGGCGACCAAACCGACCAGAACCAATGACCATGCTACCGACATGAACCGCTTCATCCTCTCTTTCCTCCTTGGTTTTGTTCATAGTCCAAATAGAATCTCTTTGTGCCTTGGTGCCTTTGTGTCAGGATTTTTGGTGTTGCATCGCATTAGGATGACCGCTGTTTGATAGAGACTTTGGAGCCGGATGGCGCATGAAATCCGGGCTCGACCGTGACCACTGGGGCCTGAAAGCTCACAGTGGCCCCGGTTTCGATCACGACATTCGCCCCGATGGTGAGCGAAGCCGCGTTGGTGCAGGTGCAGTTGCATTCGTTCTCAAACTTCACGTTTTCCACGCGGGGGCCGGAACAGGGAGGGCAGGTTATGGTCCGCTCATAGGCCCCCCGGTCCACGCCCGCCCCCCAAGGGCGGGAGTTGTTCTCCAAATCATGGTCGGGCACAAGACCGCTCAAACTTCCCACTGCGAGGCCGCTGTCTATGACCGGGCTGCCTGCCTGAAGATGACCATCGAACATCTCCAGATTGGAATTGACAACCTGCGGGTCCTGGATCAGGTCGTGGGCCGCAAGTGCCACATTACCTATTTTGGCGTTAAAAACCACGTTGTAATCCGTGTTGACCGTGCCAGAAACTCCGGGCTCGAACCAGATGTAAGAAGATCTGTCTGCCGGGTCGAGAAATTCGGTGTATCCCATGAAGACGTTGTTTTGCGCAATCAGGGACTCCGAGCCGTCGCAGTCTTCGTTCCTGTATGCGAGACAGAGAGTATCGCCGTGTCCAACAATGGTCGAATTAATCACCGAAATCTGATTCCCCCTCCTGAAGTCAAGAGAGATCGCCGCGCCCAATGATCGGCAGTTGTCCACATGATAGGTAAATGCTTTTCCATCAAAGAAACCGCAGTTGCCGACAAGAAGGGTGTTTTCGATATGGGTAGGGCCGTTGGTCTTGATCTGGTTCCCTGCATTGCCATAGGCCTGAGTCCTTTTGATTTCGATATTGGATGGGTTGTCTCGAACATAGAGCATGTCCAGGCCATCTGAGGTATTGTACCGGAAAATACTGTCCTCAAAAAGCCAACTCCCACCGGTTCTGCCCACACCCATTCCGTCGCCGTAGCCGCCGGCCGTCTGGCCCCAGCAGCCGCACGGCGTTTCTTCTGGATACTTCTCCCCGCATCCGTTCCATTCCAAAGTGAAATTGCGAAAGATCATGTTGCCGGTGCAGGCGCTCCCGCCCTCTGTGAGGTCGGTATCCCCATCCCATCCGACCCAGCCTTTGCCGGCAATCCGTACGTTTTCCACCGTCCAGTTGGAGAGCAGACCAGCGTGCACGCCATGATGAGCAAGCCCGTGGATATTGAGGTGGGATAGAGTGACGTTGGACGAATTGGCTGCATAGATTCCGCCAGATGCCCAATCCCCGAAAGGAGGGGTATCCCTCTGACAATTCATGGAAGGATCACCTTGATAGTCTTCGATACAACTCGAACGATCTGTAATCTCCAGACATGAGACGACCGCGTTGGAGGTCCCATCGAGACTCACGATCTGATAAGGCCTTTCCGCTCCCCATAATTCAGGGGGGGTGCTACATCCCTGATTCCAGCCTGAGCCCAATATACGGGTCGGTTGAGCCGTATTCGGTCCGGAGGGGACGGGGGGGAGATGGCAATCATAGGGATAGGCTGAATCGCACCAGCCCGTGTTGGGGGCGCCAAATCCCATTTTGTAGCTGCCCGGGCTGATGATAATGGTATCGCCGCCCTGTATCCTCCAGTTGCCTGATGTGTCGAGTGCCCAGAAGGGGTGGGACCAGGCGCATTGATTGCCTGTGCCGGTATAGGCGGCATTGGACAGGCCATTGCATTGCGCGGCCGTGCCCCCGTCGGTCCGCACATAGTAGGTGTCCGCCAGGCACAAGGGCTGCCACACAAAAAGGGAGAAAACCAACACGACCCAACACAACCCACAACCAAAAAGACCCCACTTGATCATCAGGAACCTCCTCGCGAGCACTGCCTCTGCTGTTAATCAGCCTCACACGCCGAATATGCC
>CAZMBH010000101.1:0-3325 GCA_964564535.1 uncultured Gammaproteobacteria bacterium | reverse complement strand
CGATGCGGCATATATAGCGATCATTGCCATTTTCCCCGAGCCCACATGAAAAGGTTCGGGGACTACGATGGGGTTGAATTCGTGGTCCATCGGGTAGTGATGGTGGATCAGCTTGATCCTGCCGGGGTGTTCGGCGATAAGCCTTCGTAAAAACAGGTGCATCTTACGGCATTGGAAACACAGATAATCCGCATACTCATGTATGGTTATCTCACCCTCCTCCGCGCCGATCCAGGGATTCCCCTCTGCGGTCAGGCCATGGGCAACCGCCGTCGATGGCGGCGGAAGGGTGTACTCCCAGTAGCGGGGGAGGTTGGCCTTGAGAAAGAACAGGATGGCGACAAGGCAGAGGATGGTGCCGGTGAGGAGCCAGGAGTGGAGGAGACGGCCCACTCCCTTTTTCACTCCATGTAGGAGGGGATCTCCACAGAAGCGGCGCCGGATAATCCAGGCGTAGAAGCACAAAGCAAAGCTGATGCCGTAACTGGCAAGGCAGAGAAGACAGTAGGCCTTGACCTTCGTTGCCGAGACATAGCCGAACCAGATCGAGGTGATGGTGTAGACAAGGCCCAGCAGGAAAAGGAGATACCACAGCGAGTCCGACCCTTTTGTCCGGCGCGAGGCAGCGATAAAAATTATGAGGTAGAGCAAGTAGGAAAAAAGGCCCCAGATCGCCAGCGGGAGACCGAAAAGAATCGACCAGGGGCTCTGGGAGACGGTGTCACAATTGATCGCCTTGGTCAGGGCGCAAAAACTGCTGAACGATATATCGGTGTAGTTGCGGTAGTGCGAATAGATCAGGTAGCCTGTATCGGCGAGGCCAAGGAGGAGCAGGATCAGTACAGGGATACCATAATAGCGGTATGGCAGGGTATTGTTGTTTCCCTGAAGGCTTAGTGCATTCATTCGAGTGGATGATGAATTAATACAGGAAGATGCGATTTTATTCCGGCTTGGCTGATGACGAGAAGGGCTGGCTATCCATGATCGTCCTTGCCCTTAATCCTTGCTTTTTCAACTGAATCGGAACTGACTACCCTTCATGACGCAATTCAAGCAGCTGAACGCCATTTTCTTCATATAACACTTTGGTATAATTTCGAAAGACGTTCTCGAATGTGTTCATCTCCGTAACTGGTAAGGTGCGGACCCAATCAAGGTAGCCATCCCTATGGAAAATGATGTGCGTGGTGTCGTAGCGTGACAACTTTTGAAGCAGGTCACTTTCGGTAAATACTCCATCCTTCCTGTTATAAAAATCCTCAGCCAGGTGCACCGATCTTTCGACATAGTAGGTTCTGTCGCCGATTGACAGGCACAGGACCCGGGCATCTTTGGGCAGGATATTGTTGGCCTGCACAATTACCGGTTGTTCGAAGCGATAACGTGCCACATAGGTGTCTCGATCTACCTTTTTCGTGAGATAGTCGAACGGCCGGATATAGTCGAATTGTTGGCGTATGTAGTTGGCATTGTACAAAAATACGAAAGATACGAACAAAACAACAGCCCCTTGTCCCAGCAGTCGGGCAAAGCCCGTTTTTCTCTGTGACAAGTGTTCCACCAGATTTTTAACACCGAAAACCGAGAGCACGACCAATGGCGGCAGGGCGGGGGCCATGTAGCGGATGCGGAAATCAGCCTGAAACAGGACAAACAGGGTAAAAATGATCGCAAAAACTGCAAAGATATTGCGATGGGTTCGTAGGGCCATGAGCCGTTTTTCTCTGACCCAGATAAAAGCAAGCAGAGGCAACAACAAGAGGCCGGGATTCAATTTGCCGTCGAAATACTTGGGGTTGTCATCCTGACCCTGGAAAAATGCCCTGACCGGAATGAAGACTGTCTGCACAAACGATTCGTTATAGACATGGCGCCGCATCCAGAACGCATTCTGCGGTTCGCGCTCCTCCTGTGGGGCAGCAGGTTGCACGGCTTCTTGCGGAGGATTGAAAAAGCTGTTGTACAGCGGATAGACGGGGTTGTGTTTCCAGATCGTGTTCCGCGCCATCCAGGGCGAAAACAGGATCAGTGCGACGAGGACAAAGACCGCGCCCCATTGCAATCCCTTGAGTGAATTGACATTTCGCTGTCGTGCAGCATTCTGGGCAAGGGGCTGGTTCATCTTCCTTGAATACACCAGCGGAATCATGGCCGCCATGATGAACAAAAGAATCAATCCATTGTATTTCGTCCCCAGCGCTAGACCGCAGGCGATGCCGGCAAATACCAGATAACGTAGCTTGAAATGTGTATCATACCAATTGATGACAAAATACAGGCAGGCCCAGGAAAAAAAGATCAGCCCCAAGTCAACGTACGCCGTTACCGAGAGTTTAACGATTATTGGTGTCGTCAGGAAAAGCAGGGCGCCAATGAGGCCATAAATACGATTCAGTTTTTCAGTTAAATATCGGTAAATCAATGCCGCGGTGAAAAGGGCGAAGAGAAAATGGATGTATTTAGCGCCGATATCGAAGTTGAAATGTAGGGGAAGCAGGTACAACAGATCAAGATTCATCGGGAAATAGGAAAAGTGCATGGAGGGGATTTCGTACATCCCTCGTTGTAGCAGGTACATCTTGGGGATGGCCAAATGGTGAATCAGGGCGTCACGACTGATCGGGGGAACGCTGGAGAGAAGAAGGATGCAGCAGAGGTGGAAGGAAATGGGGACACAAAAGAACCAAAAAAACTGAGGTTCATGTTGTTGAACTTTTAATTCGTCGAAGGATGTAAATTTCTTGCAGAGTTTAGATTTGTATGTGCCACTTTGCATTATTTTTTTAAAAAATGGGGACAATTATCTGAGAATATTGATCGTCAAATTCAGGAATAGTTGCGATATGCAAAAGGCAGGATTCAGCAAAAAAAAGGGGAGACAATGCATGCTCCCCGTTTTTAAATTTTACAGCGTTAATAGAAGTTTATTCCATTGCCATTTTCTTAACATAAGTCAAATTTAACCAGTAGCCACGAGGGCCAACTTTAGCTTTGGCCATAGCATCTCTGTAATCTTGAGGGCAACGACCGGAAGCATCAGTAACTACAACTTCAATGGGTTCAGCATTACCGTTAAGTTCCCATGTATTTTTATTTGACAGTTGTGCACCAACACCAGCCAATACGAGATTGGCTGCTGTTATTGTTTGATTAGATGGGATTGCAAAATAGTCTGCTACTGCAGCGAGAACTGCATTGGCGTCACTTTCAGCGCCACTGCAGAAACTCTTGTTCCGATACGCAATAAAGTTGGGAATAGCGATCGCTGCCAAAATACCGATGATGGCGATGACGATCATGAGCTCGATCAGGGTGAAACCTT
>CAZMBH010000100.1:0-3431 GCA_964564535.1 uncultured Gammaproteobacteria bacterium | reverse complement strand
AATTTCAATGTTGGCGACTCTTGTATATGCCGAAGAAAAAAAGCCGGTTTTCAAAATCGACAAACAGAACGGAGGAATTGTTCCCTGCCTTTTGGGAGTATTTGACGTGAGGATGGGATATCTTTCAAATCAGGAAAATGTAAATGTGTATCTTGAAGACCTTTTAAGTCTTGCAATCATAATTGCAATCATAATTCCGGTAATCGGACAAATAGCATGGTTCGTGGTGCACATGTATTTTGGATATATCGGATATGAAAAAGGAAAGGACATTTCAAGTTTCTGCATAGGAACCCTGGGATGGAAGACTGCGAATATGATGGACAAGACAAAGGGAAGGACAATTGAATGGCTTGCATTTATTCCGATTATAAACATATACTCTTTCATAGTTTACATAACCGAAACAACCGGTGGAAAAACCTTAAATCAGGTTATTTCAAAGGAAAATCTTCGCAAATAATCTGCGCAAGAATATAAGTGACGCATTTTTCAGGAGTTACAGGTTTAATTTGGAATGGCTCAAATTAGTGAAAATTGTAACGAATATTATTTGACAAAAAATATGCGGAAATACCGATACTTATAGGATTTTAAAAAAATAATCTGCATAATGTATTGACAAAAAAGAAAATATCATTATATTGTTCGTAAATACCAATCTCATATTCCCTCCCTAACCGGTTGGCCTCGCTTCCAACCGGGTTTTTTTTTATATACCCCCTGTTTCCATTTTCCCCCGCCGCTCTTTTCTTATCTTTGCATTTTAAACCCGCAACTTGTAAATAAGCTACGTTTCTTGCCGCCAGATTAAAGGCGCCGTGATCCGTGCGCTTTGTGCCGTGAACAAAATCAAAATACATTCAATTAACAATAATACAGAATTTGATTCTTCTCGGATAGGGACACTCCGAAGGGGTGTCCCCATAACACACAGGTCCGCCCCTACGATATATTTCTGTTAACCTTTGAATAAATTTCGTATCTTTGCAATCAGATTTTCAAACTTTTGGTCAACCCGTTGCGAGCGCAGACGAGCCAAAGTCAAGCAATGTGTTTGAAAATCTGTAATCAAGTAAAAACTTATTGATTCACGAAAGCTTAAAGTCGGCGAGGACGCTTTGCGCAGACGCCCGTCGAGGTCTTCCGAGACAAAGCGGCGAAGCGAAGTGTGCGAACCGACGCTACTTTTCCTGTCGCGAAATAGGGACGCCGTGTGCCATGAGCCATGGGCAAGAGCAAATACCTTCAATTAACATAAATCACAGGTGAGTAAACTTCTTATCTTTACTACAATCTTCTAAAACTTTTAGACAACCCGATGTCTCTACTATGGGCGCACGGCACATGGCGTCTTTCTCACCAGCCAACCAGCTTACCAGTTTACCAGCATACTCTGTATTTTGCTCAAGGCTCATGGCGCAAGGTGGCGTCTTCGCCTTCAACTATAAACTATTAACTCTATTGTTCTTGTATTTTTCTTGACTGCGGCACACGGCTCAAGGTGTGCGAAGCACTCTGATGCACGGCGTCTTTAAACTCGTAACCCGTAACTCGTAACTGATTCTGCGTCTTCGCCTTCACCAGCACAACAGCTCACCAGCATACCAGCGTACTATTTTATATTTCTTCTTGACAATAATGACGATTTGTGATACTATCACTAAATGATAATATCGTTTGCCGATAAAAAGACGGAAAAAATATACTTTGGCGAAAGAGTAAAAGATTATTCAAAGGAGTTGCAGAACATAACAAGAAGGAAATTAAGAATGCTCAACAATTCGCATTCTTTAAATGATCTGATGGCTCCTCCATCAAACAAACTTGAGAAATTGAAAGGTGAAAGGAATGGCAGTTACAGCATCAAAGTAAATGACCAATGGAGAATCTGCTTCAAGTGGACTGCAGGGAATGCATCTGAAGTTGAGTTAAAAGATTATCACTAAGGAGAAGATATGAAACTGAAAAACATACATCCGGGCGAAATATTGATGGAAGAATTTTTAAAACCTATGAATGTGAGTCCGTACAAACTCGCTAAGAATACAAAACTCTCTCAAACACGGGTCTCTGAGATAATAAGAGGGAAGAGGTCGATAACTCCCGAAACAGCATTGAAATTTTCAAAATACTTTGGAAATTCTCCTGAGTTCTGGCTTGGCTTACAGGCGGACTATGATATTGAAGAGGCGAGAAACCGCTTTGAAAAAGAACTCTCCGCCATCTTATGTCATTCATGCAAATAATATTTCCCGACTCAAGCCGTATGATGTTTTTCAATTCAAACATTAAAAGCTTCAACAATAAATGAATAAAATGCAGACAATCGAAACAAAGAGAATGGTGCTCATGACTATGCCTGTTGATTTCATAGACAAACTCATTGTCAATGACGACACGGCTTATTCGGACTATGACATAGTGCGAACAGATGAATGGCTGAAAAATGAATTTCATGAAATAATCGTGAAGATGAGAGAAGGAATGACTGAAGAGAAAGAGGCGAGCGGATTTGATGCTTGGATATTCATTGATAAAGCAGACAGGACGATTATTGGAGACGGAGGATTCAAGGGAGAACCGGACAGCGAAGGTCGCATTGACATAGGATATGGAATTGTTGAAAGCAGAAGGGGAGAGGGGTATGGGTTTGAAGCAGTATCAGCACTTGTCGAGTGGGGCTTCAGGCAAAAAGGAGTGAAGATCATAACTGCAGACAGCAATCTTGATAACACAGCTTCTTTAAATCTTCTTGAGAAAATAGGAATGAAGAGAATCAAATCAGATGAAACACTTGCTTACTTCGAACTTAAAAAGAACCAATACACCGGCGGGCCGTATGATTCAATTTGGTTCAGAAGACTCACAGAGGTTGATTTGAAGCTTATGGCTCAATGGCTCAGCACGGATTTTGTGAACGAATGGTATAAGATGGGTGATACTTCTTATGAAAAAGTCAGTGCTAAATTCCTTCCGAGGATAAACGGGGAGGAACCGACAGAATGCTATATCGCAATGCATTTTGACAAACCTGTAGGATTTGTTCAGACATACTTTATAAAAGACTATCCTGATTATAATAAATATGTGCAGGCGGATGACAAGACCGCAGGCGCGGATATTTTCATAGGGGAGAAAGAGTATATCCACAAAGGATGGGGAGCAGTAATCCTCAGAAAATTCATTTATGAAGTGATATTCTGCAGAGAAAATGTTGATTCATGCATAATGGGGCCCGAACCCGAAAATACTGTGGCTATTAAGACTTATGAAAAAGTGGGTTTCAAGTATTTACGGACAATCCGTAATCCCGAAGAGGATTCTGACGAATATCTCATGGAACTGAGAAAAACAAAAGCGAAATTCCTTTAACAAATAAAAGCACCGGAACATTTATTCGGATTTCTATAAATTTCCACTTGACAAAA
>CAZMBH010000099.1:0-3439 GCA_964564535.1 uncultured Gammaproteobacteria bacterium | reverse complement strand
AAATTCAATGGCACAATGATTCTGATTCATTATATGCGGATTTTGTAATTGAAGGTTATGCAGATATGGTTCCATACAGAAACAACAGGAGTTATAATTATTATTATGGGTCTTCAACAGCACCGTCGGATTATATATTTACAAGTTCCTTGACCAGAACAGTTATGTATTTAACCGGAATTACTATCTACTTTAACAGACCCGGAAAAGTCTATCCTATGGATACTCTTTGGGCGCCTGAAGAGGGTGAAGTGTGGAAACTCTTTACTTCAGGAGACAGACTGCCGATAAAGGGAGATGTATATAAATTCCGTCCGACAGGCGTCGGGGCATACTCAGAGGCGAAGAAAATGAATAAACTGTCTCTTATGTGCGATTTAAAGGGAAGTCAACTGACTTATACAATTACCGGCAGTGCTGAGGATATTGAGTTGAAACTGTACGACATTCAGGGAAGGAATGTCAAGACAATTTTCAAAGGAAGAGTCATAGGAAGAAGAGATTCAAGAATTTATCTTGAGATTCCCAGCGGCATATACTTCCTGAAAGAAAAAGACGGTAAGTTTGAAACAAAGAAACTGCTGATGATAAAATAAGAGTTTTTGAATGGTGCTTGCAAATGACAAAATATATGCATAAATTATGCGATTATTAAGTTCATTTCAAAGGAGGATTGTATGAGAAACTTTCTTATAATTTATGTTGCGTTGATTATAGGGATAACTGTTTTTGCATCCGACAGACCATTCAGAGAAGATGACATGCTGGTTATAAATCATGAAGAGCCTGATAATTACTATCAGCCCAACTGGGCGACAGACAGTTTGAATGTGGGTGGGGTTGGAAGAGTTACATACTTGGGAGAAGCAATTGATGTATTTGTAATAGATACGCTTGCCTATTCTTGTATGGACAATTTATTGGTAGTACTTAATATCAAAGACAAAGCAAATCCACAATTTGTTGGTTGCTTTGACACGCCGGACTATGCATATGGAGTTTATGTCTTAGGCGATTATGCCTATATTGCTGATGGTTTCTACGGTCTTCGAATAATCGATATATCCAATCCTGCAAGTCCTGTAGAGGTGGGCTACTATGACACACAGAATTATGCGTATGATGTTCATGTCTCCGGCAATTATGCTTATGTTGCCGATTATAATGCCGGTCTCCGTATTATCGACATTTCAAATCCGGCAAGCCCTGTAGAAGTGGGCTACTTTGACACTCCGGGTTATGCAAGTGGAATATTTGTTTCAAGTATTTATGCCTATGTGGCTGATGGTGATTCCGGACTCAGAATAATTGATATCTCAGCTCCGGCAAGCCCGACAGAAGCGGGGTACTTTGACACTCCGGGTTATGCAAGTGGAATATTTGTTTCAAGTATTTATGCCTATGTGGCTGATGGTGATTCCGGACTTGGAATAATTGATATCTCAAATCCCTCAAGTCCAACAGAAGAAGGATGTTTTAATACAGGTGGGTCTGTATGTGGAGTCTATGTCTCTGGAAATTATGCCTATGTTGCTGATTCTTATTCCGACATAAAAATAATAGATATAAGCAATCCATCAAGTCCAACAGAAGTGGGATACTGTGACACGCCGGACTATGCATATAATGTTTATGTCTCAGGCAGTTACGCTTATGTTGCTGATGGTGATTCCGGACTCAGAATAATAGATATCTCCAATTCTGCTAATCCTACAGAAGAGAGTTACTATGACACACCAGACTATACAGAAGGAGTTTTTGTTTTTGGCGATTATGCCTATATTGCTTGTGGTTTCTACGGTCTTCGAATAATCGACATATCCAATCCTGCAAGTCCTGTAGAGGTGGGCTACTATGACACACAGAATTATGCGTATGATGTTCATGTCTTAGGCGATTATGCTTATGTGGCTGATTTTAAAGCTGGTCTAAGAATAATTAACATTTCTAATCCTGCAAGCCCGACAGAAATTGGATACTGTAACACACCAGAGTATGCTAAGAATGTTTATGTTTCCGGTAATTATGCCTATGTTGCTGATACTGATTATAACCTGCGAATAATCGACATTTCCAATCCTGCAAGTCCTACAGAAACAGGTCACTATGAAACACAGAATTATCCATATGATGTTTATGTCTTAGGCGATTATGCCTATGTAGCTGATTATAATGCCGGTCTTCGTATTATAAATATTTCCAATCCCGCAAGTCCGACAGAGACAGGCTACTATAACACTTCGGGGTATGCAGAGGGTGTCTTTGTCTCCGGCAATTATGCTTATGTTGCTGATTATACTGCCGGTCTTCGGATAATCGACATTTCCAATCCTGCAAGTCCTGTAGAGGTGGGCTATTGTAACACTATTGATTATGCTTATGGAGTCTATGTTTCAGGCAATTATGCCTATGTGACAGATGATAGCAGCGGGCTTAGGATAATAGACATCTCAAATCCTGCAAGTCCATTTGAGGCAGGCTACTATGATACTCAGGACAATACGAATGGTGTTTGTGTTTCAGGTGACTATATTTATCTTGCATCAGGTCAGTTTTATGTTTTGGACTTTGCATTGACAGGAATAGAGGCGCAGAAGAAAAATAATGCACCATCAACCAACCTGACAGTTTCAATGAATGAGATAAAATATAGAATTGCTAATGTGAGCAATAGGATTGAACTTTATGATGTGAATGGAAGCAAAGTATATGAAGAGAATAATAACGAAGTCGGAGAGCATAAATACCGCACAGAGAAACTTAAATCAGGAATATACTTCATTCGCTTAAAAGACGGCGATGAAGAGATAAACAGGAAAGCAGTGATAATCAGATAAGATGGTGAAAGAAAGTTAATAGTCGGTAGTTAATAGTTGATAGTTGGGGAAGAACGCCATGAGCCGTGAAGAAGCCATGCGCCTTCGACCGTGAGCAAATCAAAGTTAATAGTTTATAGTTAATGGTTAATAGACAGATTTAGCGGCGGGGGTGGAAAAATTGGAAAATTTTTAAAATTCAAACACAGCCGATTTTGCTCATTATTAATGCGCATCTTCGAATGAATCAAGAAAAAAAGTGTTAAATAAAGAATTAATTTTTGAAAAGATTGAAATTTCCTGAAAAAAAGTACAAAATACCAAAATAGCTGAAGCCGCAGTCTGATGCAGTCTTACGCATCTCAACGGAAAAATCGAATTAAGAAGTATAAGCTATACTTAGTCCTTATAGAAGAATTCCAATTTTTCCACCCCCGCCGCTATTTATTTGTTCAGACAAAAATAGTGTGCTGGTGAGCTGGTATGCTGGTACGCTTGTAAATACACAGAGTACATCGGTGCTTGACTTTTTGACTTTTTTGATAAGAGGAGTAAGAAAATACAATACATCTCGCGGCACGCGGGCATAGCGTCGGCTCACACACTTCGCTTAGCCGCTGTAT
>CAZMBH010000098.1:0-3446 GCA_964564535.1 uncultured Gammaproteobacteria bacterium | reverse complement strand
AGAAAGGGGCCGCTAACTGCGTGCCAGAAGCGTCGGTAATACGTGGGCCCCAAACATTATCCGGTTTTACTGGGTGTAAAAAGTAGTGTAGGTGTCTTTCTAAGTTTTGTTTCAAATACTGCGGCTCAACCGTAGAAAGGGGCAAAATACTGGTTTGATAGAGTTTGCTTTAGAGAAACTGGAACTCAGGGAGGAGTAGTGAAATGCGTTGATACCCTGGGGAACACCAGTGGCGAAGGCGAGTTTCTGAAAGCAGACTGACACTGAGACACGAAAGCTAGGGGAGCGAAGCAGATTAGAGACCTGCGTAGTCCTAGCCCTAAACGTATGCTTGCTAGCCGCATTTTTCCCCTTTGGGGAGAGGTGTAGCGAAGGTAACCCGTTAAGCAAGCCACCTGGGGAGTACGGCCGCAAGGTTGAAACTCAAAGGAATTGGCGGGGAGGCACACAACCAGTGGAACATGTGGTTCAATTCGAAACGAACCGAAGAACCTCACCAGGGTTTGACATCTAAGCGTCCTATTTTCCGGAAACGGAGAAAATTCGCAAGAAGGCTGAGACAGGTACTGCATGGCTGTCGTCAGTTCGTTCCGTGAGGAGTGCCCTTAAGTGGGACAACGAACGCAACCCCCATCCTGTGTTATATTTGTCACAGGAAACAGGTCTGATGATTCATCGGACAGGAAGGAGGGGCAGACGTCAAGTCAGCATGGTCCTTATGCCCTGGGCTACACACATGTTACAATGGATAAGAACAACGGGTTTTGCCAAGAAGTAATTCTGAGCAAATCCCTGAAATTTATCCTCAGTGGGGATTGAGGTCTGCAACTCGACCTCATGAACACGGAATTGGTAGTAATCGCGAATCAGTCATGTCGCGGTGAATACGTTCTTGCCTCTTGCACACACCGCCCGTCAAGCCAACAAAGTCGATGATATTTGAATTTCGATTTATCGGAGGAGGATATTACCGGCGATGGGGGTTAAGTCGTAACAAGGTAACCGTTCTGGAAGGAGCGGTTGGATCACCTCCTTTCTTATTTTCTTTCAATTTGTAAAGAAAGTAGTCTGACTCGCAAGGTGCGAGTACGACTCTAATCAAATTTTCCTAGCCCGATTATTAGACTAAAAGATTAATAGCAAAGAAAACAAAATTATCTTACTTTAACGAATGGATTTCGGAAGAGGATTAGAAATTACTCCCATTACATTTGTCGGATAATAGCGATAAAAAACGTCACCAATTATACTGTCGGTTGTGACGGCACAAAATTCTCTTGAGTCGGAAGATCTGGGTCGGTTATCTCCCATAACAAAAATATAATTTTCAGGAACAGTATAGGGAACGTTATCTTTAATACAGCCGCCTTCCCAAAGATTTGTGGTTGCGGCGATATAATTCTCTATTAATTCATTATTATTTACTTTGACGACACCGTCAGATATTGTAATAACATCACCTGATAACCCGATAATTCTTTTTATGTATTCAACGTCAGGGTTTTTCGGCGACTTAAAAACAATAACGTCACCCCGTTCCAGTCTTCGGAATTTATACGTCACCCTGCTCGTTAAAATGTAGTCTCCGGTATGAAAAGTGTTTTCCATTGAAGCCCCTTTAACTTGATTAGGAGTTAATATAAAAAGATAAACAACAATAAACATTGATCCGATAAAAACAACCGTTTCAAGAATATCCATTACAAATTCTATGATCGATTTGACTAATGTCCTCATAAGAGTTCATTTTAAAAAAAAAGTAAAGGTTTTACAATTGATTTTTGTATAATGAATTTAGGGCTTATAGCTCAGTTGGCTAGAGCGTTGCATTCACATTGCAAAGGTCCTTGGTTCAAGCCCAAGTAAGCCCACTAATTTTTTTTGAGGATTTTTTTATAAAAATACCCAGACAGTAGTATCGTCACGACAATTAGGAAACCGTATTTTAAAAAGTTTTTTAGAGTTGTTTTTTCTACGCTTTTTATTTGTTTTACCGCTATTAATTTTTTTGAGGGTTCAATTGTCACACCCAAAACATCCGGCGAAAAGTTTTTTGGGACACCTGTTATATAGTCTCCTGTTAATCGACCAATTACTTCATTGGAAAAATCCCCCGGCATACATCCGTTTCCTGCCCGAACTTTAAAATAATAATTTTTTCCTCCTGAAAGATCGTTGATAGTATATGATGTTGTACTTGAATTACCTACATTCGGATTTCCATAAAGCTGCTCCCCGGACTTGGTTCCGAAAGTAATTAGATAATAAGTAACCGGATCTTCGGATTTATCCCAATTTAAGGTTATTGAGTTAGGTCCTGAGGAAGTGGCCAAATGTAAAACCGGAGCACTGGCCGGTTTTAAATCACTACAAACTGGGGTAGAAGCGCCTGTAGATGTTGTAACAGTTTGTGTTGATGTTGGTTCAGGGGGGGTACTTGTTGCCGTCGGAATTAAAGTTGGAGTGTTAGTTGGAGTTGTGGTTGGAAAAGGAGTTGGAGTTGATGTACTGGTTGGTATTGGGGTGTTTGTCAGCGACGGAGTAGGCGTGTTTGTTGGGGTTGGAGTAACAGTGTTAATTTTTACGTATAAGCAATCAGTTGAGGAATCAGTGTTTAGCGCCCCGCCGAAAAGTCCGTATCCGTTATGAAGATAAATATTTTCTCCAAGGTTTAAATAGTCAATTGCATTAGCATGATAACATTGTTCTAATCCATTTCCACTAAAAGAAGAAAGGTGTTCTGTATTAAATCCAACGTTAATATCTCCTTGACCGCGGATACAATAGTCTATTGAAACAAGTTCGTCAATCGGGGGAAGATCTGTATTATCAACTGTGAAATAGTCATATAACGCACTGTTGAAGGTTGAGAAAGTAGACTCATCACATTTATTTAATGTATCTTCATTAGTTTGCGAACCAAACGTTCCCGAAGTCACAAACCTTGTAAAAATACCCGCTGAAACAAAATTTGCTAAAAATAAATAGAAAGCAAAAAATACTGTTATTTTTAAAAATATTTTGCACATATTTTTTAAAAACTTTATAACTTTATAGACTTTATAAACTTTATGAACTTATTTGTCTACCGCTTATAACCTACAAAACCCATAATTTGGATTGTCAAAACAACATTATTTTATTAATAGATACTTACTGTTATTGAAGCAAACATTAGATATAAGAGCCCATACATAGAAATTGTAGTTGATAATAATAAAGATATAATGTAATATTATAGGTCTATGAACGCAGAAAATAAATTACAAGGACGGCAGTATTCAAGGGCAGTCGGATTGATCTTTGGACAGGAGTTAAGCAAAAGGGGAATAGGAATCGCCGATTTGAAACTTAGAATCGATTATACACCTATGGAAACTCTCATTCTTAATAGAGAATTAGGAATGATCGGAACAAATATGGATGAGGTCAAAAAAAAGCGCCTT
>CAZMBH010000097.1:0-3461 GCA_964564535.1 uncultured Gammaproteobacteria bacterium | reverse complement strand
TGGCTGTAACAGTTACGGCATAGCCACGGATTTATCACCGTGATTTCCTTTTAAGGCCTAAGGCCCCCTCTGTCAATCAAACGTTTTCAAATATAATCCATCAACTTTTATTTGTCAATGAGAATTATTAGATTTAAAAGATTCTGTTGACAATTATTAGTTTATGATATAAACTATTTATTATATTAACCATTTTTACTAATAGTAAAATTATGAAAAATAATAAAATAAAGCTCATATCGGATTTTTTGAATAGAGCTGTTAAGGTCAGACGCATTATTGAACAATCTGATACATTTGAAAATAAAGCTGTAACATTTTTACAGGTTCAAGTATTGGAATATATAAAAAATCGCTCAAAAGCTTCTGTCGGTTCACTTGCCCAGGAACTAAATATGTCTCTTTCATCAGTGACACAACTCACCAATCGATTGGCAGACGCAGGATTAATTAAAAGAGAAGTAAACTCTTCTGATCGTAGAGTAGTTTTACTATTTTTAACTAAAAGCGGGGAAAAATTTATCAAAATTTTTGCCAAACAAATGTTAGTCGGACATCTTAAGATTTTTAATCTTATCCCAAACAGCGACATCAAGGAAATGATTCGCATCTTTACTAATATTTTATCCATACACGATAAAAACAAATAGAATGAAAATAAAAAAAACATATCTAATAATTTTTTTTCTTGTTTTATTTTTACTAATATTTAAACTCGTCGTTTTGAAGAAACCGGATACGCGGCTTTTATTTACGATAAAAAAAGAAACTTTTATTGAATATATTCAGGTCAGTGGAGTTTTTCATAAAACTGCAACAGATACCCAAAAAGCCTCCGCTTTAGCTACATATCAAAACGCTTTAAGCGCACTTTATACGGCAAAACAAAATAAAGAAGTGGCTGACGCCGTCATGTGGACAAAACAACAAACAGTATTAACCTCTCAAAATAATATTGACTACAAAAATGATAACACTATAAACCCGGCAACAAAAAAAGAATACACTGACTTAGAGAAGGCCATAACCGATTCAGCATTAGTCCAGGCTGAAAAGGATTTCCGCGCTTCCGAACAAAAATACAAAGAAGCCGATGTGTCAATATCGGCTACTCAATCACAAGTAAATCTAGCAAAAATAGGCTATGATGACACTCTTTTAGATGAGCCGGTTATAACCGTGAACATTAATGAAATCTATGCACCAAAAATTTATGTCGGTCAGCCGGCAACGATCGTCTTTGATGCTCTGAAAGATTCGCAGTTAAAAGGATACATAAAAAGCATTGACCAGGTTGGAACCAATAGTTCAGGAGTAGTCACATTTGAAACAAAAATTGCTATTGACGACATCCCCTCAACCGTGAAGCCTAATATGACGGCAGTTGTCAATATCGAAGTTATCAAAAAGGAAAACACTTTTGCAGTTCCTTCAAGCGCATTGATCTCTAAAGAAGGAAAGATATATGTTCAAAAGTCAGATGACAAAAATAATAATTTCACAGAGGTCCGTTTAGGCGAGAAAGGATTGGTAAAGGTGGAGGTTTTATCAGGGTTAAAAGAAGGGGATAGCATTTTAGCTAAACCGGACATAAAAAATCTATGAAATTATTTGAAAATCTTTCCGTAATTCTAAAAGATATTTCCGTGGGAAAATTTTTAGCGGTACGCGAACTTAAACGTAATAACCCCTGGTCAACAACTCTCATTATCTTCGTAATGTCATTAACATTTTTTAATATGATTTTAATGGGTGGGGTCCTTATCGGTTTAGCCGAAGGAATGATGAATTCTTTTAAGAGATATTATTCTTCTGACGTATTAATTAAACCGTCGGTGCAAAATTATTCGATATCAGAATCAAGCTTATTAAATACGGTCATTTCTAGTATTCCCGGCTATCAAGCTTCTTCCAATCGCTACACATCAGCGGTAATCCTGGAAAACGAAGAAAAGGTAAAGATCAAAGAAATAGAGATTGGAGAAAGAGTCAGTGGAACCTTGGTTGGGATCAATCCCAAGAATGAAGATAAGGTTACCGGTTTATCGAATAAAATAATAGATGGTGTTTTTTTAAATGAATATGATGTTGACGGTGTTATACTCGGCAAAAGTTTATTAGCTCAATATTCCAAAGGTTCTTCGACAGAGTCGCGATTAAAAGATATAAAAATCGGGTCACGATTAAAATTAATAATTGGAAAAACAAGTATTGATGTAATTGTTCGAGGTATAGTTGATACCGGCAATAGTACGGTTGATAGTCGGATCTTTATGCTGGATACAACGATGCGTTCCATTCTTAATAACTTCAACCTTAAAGCAAATGAAATAGCCATACTACTTTCTTCCAACACCTCGGGGAATGATGCTAAGGAATATATTCTTGGCAATTTCCCTTTTAATGAAAACATCAGTGTTGAAACTGCCGAAGAGACCCTGCCAAAAGCTATCTCTGATATGAAAAAAACGTTTTCCATGCTTGGAAATATCGTCGGAGTTATCTCTCTGATCGTTGGCGCAATTACAATTTTCATTGTTATCTTTGTTAATGCAATCACAAGAAGAAAATACATCGGTATTTTAAAAGGGATTGGTATTTCATCCCGAGCAATTGAAATATCGTATATTATCCAATCATTATTTTATGCTTTGTCTGGTATTGTTCTGGCAAGTTTTATCATAGTCTGGTTTCTTGAACCATGGTTTGCTATTCACCCGCTTAAATTTCCTGTCACTGAAGGAAAACTAGCAATAACCGTAGGTGGTCTTGCCGTTCGTGGTGTTATTTTAACACTGACTGCTTTTGTCTCCGGATATATCCCGGCTTTAATGATTACCAAACAAAACACATTAGATGCAATTCTAGGAAGATAATATGATCAAAGTACAAAACATTACAAAAGTATTTTATCTGGGCGACACAAAACTTATTGCCTTGAATAATATAAGTTTTGAAGTTCCGACAGGACAATTTTTGGCAATCACCGGTATGTCCGGATCAGGAAAAAGCACTTTATTATATCAACTTAGCCTTCTTGACCATCCAACTGAGGGAAAGGTAATCCTAGATAATAAAGATATGACTGCTTTTAACAGCAAAGAAAGAATTTCCTATCGCTTAAATAACCTTGGATATATTTTTCAGGATTATGCGATCCTTCCTTCCCTTACCGCAAAGGAAAATGTTATGATTCCGTTACTGATGCAAGGCATTTCAGAAGATGTCGCAATGAAATTAGCGGAAAAATCTCTTCAAAAAGTTGATCTTTATTCCAGGTCAAATAATTTACCTAGTCAACTTTCCGGCGGCCAACAACAGAGGGTCAGCATTGCTCGCGCTATTGTCCATGGTCCAAAAATAGTTTTTGCCGACGAACCAACGGCAAATCTTGATACTAAATCATCAAAAAAAGTGTTAGAAATTTTTCTAAGTCTTAGAAGCCTTGGACAAACAATAGT
>CAZMBH010000096.1:0-3482 GCA_964564535.1 uncultured Gammaproteobacteria bacterium | reverse complement strand
CATGATACCTCCAGATTCTTCGATAATCAGTTTAGTGGCCGATATATCCCAAATAAACGTGTGAGCGTTAACGACGATATTAAAGACGTTTTCCGTGAGTAAACAGTTGTCAATAGCCATGGAGTTAAGATTCCGGTACCCAGCCACGTGAGGATAGATTTTTTGATATGTTTTGAATAGATTAGTATAGATCTCAGGCCTTGAACTGATAAGTCCGCTTAAGAGGCATTGTTTTAAAGGTTTATAAGCAATCTTAAGACGCTTTCCATTTATAAACGCACCCTTGCCTATGGATGCGTAATAATATTTTTTATTTGTTGGTTGGTAAACCATGCCGGCGGTTAATATTCCGTCATAGAAATATGCAATTGAGATACTAAAGAAGTCAAATCCAAAGGCAAAGTTAACTGTACCATCAAGAGGGTCGATAACAAACAGATGCTTCTTATTAACACCGGAAGACAGCTTTTCTTCGCCGATAAAACCAATTTCAGACTGGTCGACACTTTTTTTTAGTAAAAGTCTGGTAATTGTTTCCTTAATTACTTTTTGGCTTTCAACATCCGCTATAGTATAAAAATCCTTGTGAGAAGTCTTATAGTTTAAGGTTAAGTTCTTCTTATAGTATTTTAAAAGGATAGTTCCAGCTTCTGTTGCAGCTGATTTAAGAATCTTAATCATGTTGGTATTATAATCCAGGAGAGGTTTATTTGCAAAGCAGTCTCGAACGTTTAACGGATATTCTTATATGACTCGATTTGGTTTCTAAGCAAAGCAAGTGCTTGTGGAATTTGATCCCTGGGAATTCCAAAACAAAACCTAAAAAGATTGTCTCCAATCTTAGGGTCAGGGAAAAAACTACCATCAGGGGTTGTCATCGGGACAAAAGTGGCTTTGAGAGTTTTATCTATAGGGTTTGAAAGTGAAAATTTAAGAAGATCAAAGCTTTTCATAGGTAGCCTGCCTATCATATAAATACTACCCTCAGGAGGAGAATAAACCTTAACTCCAATATCAGCCATGCTTTTTAAACCCTGATAAAGTTCATTAGCCTTTTTCTTATATAATTTATTGACTTCCTTTTCTAGCGCAAAATTATTTTTAGAAAGTTTTCTAATTAATTTTTCTGCGGCTGTTTGCATAATTCCGGATACTGAACCGCGGTAACTAATAAACGGTTGAATTCTTTCACGTATTTTTTTATTGACAATAATGGCCCATCCAATCCGCCAATCAGCCAAACCAAATTTTTTTGACAGGCTGTCAAAAAATATCGAGCTTTGTAAAGATTCATTAAGTGCCTTTTTTCCCATTCTTGAAAATCCCTGCAAAAAAGAATCAGGTCTGCCGTCAGGAGTAAAGTTATGGACAGAATAAACATCATCAAATAAACCCAGCAAATCATATTTTTTCTGTAGTAAAAAAGTTTTTTCTATCTCGCTTTCAGTTAATACTGCGCCGGTGGGATTATTGGGGTTGCTTTGATAAATTGACCTGACATTTTTCTTTGATGATTTTAGAGCTTTCTCAAGAGCGTTAAAATCAGGGTGAAAGTTATTTTCCGGTTTAGTGGAAATGGCAAGCCAGTCAGCTCCTTTTGTCCAGAGTCCGGCCGTATGATTGGGGTAATAAGGTGCGGTAGTTAAGACCAGATCATTATTTTTTAAAAGACCCAGAGCGGCAGCCATAAAACATTCAGAAGCTCCTAGACCAATAACAACCGAGTCGGGATCAATCGCAACGTCATATTTAAGTCCGTAATAATTAGCAATGGCTTCTCTTAAAGGTCTCATTCCTCTTGAATCCTTATAACCCGGGACTTTATCGATCAGTTCTTTGACCGCTTCCTGTAAAGATAAGGATGCTTCAGGGTGCATTAATTCCTGCATCATACCAACGTCGGCCCGTTTTAAAAGATTTGAGGGATATTGTGAAACTATTCTTTCTACTTCACCCCTTGTTGGTGTTCCCGGCGCAATAAGAATGTCATTAACCCAAATCAAATTAGCCATTTTAATTTTTAAAAATGCAACTTTTTAGCGGCAACAAAAGCTAAACCATTTTTTGTCAATTCTTTAGCTGTCAGGTTAATTGCTTCATGTTTATCCATATAATTTTGTTCCATTGCAGACATAATTTTTTGGATATTAACGTCCTTTTTACTTAAAAAATAATCTAAAATGTCAGAAGGATGTTTCCTTTTCATTTCGACGCTCAGTTCCCCTCCTTCATGTTTTGCTGAAATATTGGCAACTTTAGTCGCGACTTCCATTAATTCATTTCTGCGGTCATACGGTTGGCGGACAATACTTTTGTAAGTTTCAAGGATATGATGCTCGAAACGGACTATTTTTTCTAGATCAAGAGCTTTACGGACCTGAGCCGTAATCTCCATTGTTTTATTATCAATAGAGTTTGACCAATTAAAACCGACTAAAGGCACGCTGCCGTCCTTTCTGGAAAATAATTTCGCTCCAATAAGTGTCCAGAGGGCGGCATACGGATTATCATTACCCATAAAAACAGAGATTTTAAAGTTGATATCTACACCGATTTTATAAAGTAAATATCCAAGCAGAATTGTTCCCGAATTAATATTCAATACTTCTTGAGTGCCGTAGTTTGTATAATAATACAAAAATTCATCAAGCCACTTCAAAGCATGTTCGTTAGGTTGTCCGACGCCGCCAAAATATCCGGTAATTGTTCCCGGTCCGCCAAGGTGGACGTTAGAGCCGTCAGTACCTTTGGTATCAAGGGTCTCAACGCAGCTGGCTCCAATAATTTTCATTGCCGCTGTCGTAGCCAGCAGGTCTCCATCATCTTCCTGTTCTTTCATCTTTCGAACCCTTATAAATCTTCCCGGCATTAATTCCTTTTTGGAAATTGCCTGGCGAGCCTCAGAGATGAACCATGGAAAATATTGAAGGGCACTGATTTCCAGGATAACCGCCATTTCATCATCAAATTTAAAATTGCCGGCTTTATTACCAAGAATCTGCTTCTGATAATTTTTGATACTGATAAATGCTCCTCGATCACGTTCCTTGATTAGCCATTCAAGATCTTTGATATAGGCAGGTTTTACTTTTTTAAGTTTTTTTAGAATATTAGATAATTTTCCGGATTCGCTAGCTTTTCTATTTATCTCTGCGGGAGTTCCATATTTGCTGACGACTTTAAAAAAATCTTTTATAACCTGGCTTTTGGGATCAAGCAGAAGACTGTTAATTTCTCTTAGCGAGGATTCAAGAATTTTAAGATCGTTTTGATTTGTCATAAAATCTTATAAATTAAATTATAAATAATAAGTTAAGTTATTTTATCATATAAGGATATATAATGAATTATATGGCTATTTTAGAAGTAAAAAATCTGACTAAAAAATTTAATAAGTTTACTGCTGTTGATGATATTTCTTTTGAATTGCGAGAAGGTGAGATACTAGGTTTACTTGGACCAAACGGCGCCGGTAAAACAAC
>CAZMBH010000095.1:0-3524 GCA_964564535.1 uncultured Gammaproteobacteria bacterium | reverse complement strand
TAAATATGAAAGCATCTTTGTTTGTGTATTCTTTAATGTACGGGGGATTGCCGATCACGACATCGAAGCCGCCACGAGAGAAGATTTTTGGGAACTGTTTATCCCAGTCGAAGGCATTGATTTTCCTGACCATCTCGTCGTCAAACATTTCGACCTGCTGGCCTGTGTAAAAGTCGCTACCTATGAGTGAGTTTCCGCACTTTATATTGCTGGATAAGTCTGGGAGGAGTTTCATAGCCCTTCTTGTGAAAAGATACTGGCTTGTTTCAAGCCGCTCATCCTCCATCAGTTTCAGAAGAAGCGAAAGTTTTGTCACCTCAACCGCCTGAGAGTCAATGTCAACTCCGTAAATGTGCCTTGTGAGTATTTCTTTCTTCTCATCTATTCCGAGTTTGTATCCCTTATCTCCTATCTCAAATAGCTTCTTATCCTTCAATGCCTTGTCTCTCTGCTTCTGAGATGAGTAATAATCAAGGTAAAAGTTCAGAAGGTATTCATAAGCCGTTATAAGGAAGCTTCCTGAGCCGCAGGCAGGGTCAAGAACAGTCAAATCCTCAATCTGCTTCGGAGTCTTTTCCTTCAGCTTCTCTCCGAGTGTGTTATTTACAATATAATCCACAATGTACTGAGGTGTGTAATAGACTCCGCCCGCTTTTCTCACCTCGGGTTTGTCTTCCACCTTTGCCCTGTGCCCCTCTGTGAGCCGTATTGTCTTTCCCAAAAACTGCTCATAAATGTTGCCTAATATCTCTATGGGGAGTACCGAAAATTCGTAAGGGCTGTTGGGATAATAAAGATTGTCTATGATATTTGCGAATATCTTGTAGTCTATTGTAAGTTTTGTGGTGACTTTGTCTTCATTCAAGTCAAAGAGTCCGGAATTATACTTCTCATCCGCCTTTTTGAAATACTTTATTAGCTCTGCATATATATGAAACTTTGTTTCGCTGTTCTGCGAGAGTTTCCTTAATGTTCCGTACTCCTCCATCCCCCTGTCCTCTGCTATCCTCAAAAAGATTATCCTGTCTATTATCTTCTGTATTGCAAAGTTCAAGTCATAGATTGACAAGTCCTTGTTCCTTAAAGCAATATTCAAGGCAAGGTCTTCTCTCCAGCTCTCTATCTGCTTCAAGAACTCCTTATCAACCTCGGATGTGCCCTTCTTTCTCTTCGGATCCTTTATATACTTGTCAAAGCTCCCCTTTAATATGGCTTCCTTTGCAAATGTCTGTTCTATAAACTCCCACTGCTTCTCATACTCACTGCTCTTGCAGTAGAATATCCTCGCCACAGAGGCATTGTCAGTCGGCTTCGGCTTTATCCTCGTGTCATACACTGCAAACTCGGCAAAGTCGGTGAGTATCGACAATGGCAGTTTCGCAGTATAGGCGTATCTTCTTAATTGATATGAAGCGTCAATGTCATTTTTAATATCAACAGAGGGTTTCTTCGCCTCTACATAAAACTTTACTGTGCCGCCTATCCTGAAAGCATAGTCGGGAGCCTTCTGCTTTCCCTCTATCATTATCTTATCTTCCCGTATCACTTCTCTGTAATTCTCGGCATGCCCCTGATTGTTGCGGACATCCCAGCCCAATGCCTCAAAGAACTTGTCTATGAAGTCAGTGCGCGTATTGGATTCGTCATATTTCTTACTGTGGTAATCTTCCCTGTTCTCCTCAAACTGCTTAACCAATGAGCTGATTTTTTCAAAACTTTCTATCAAATGCGCCTCCGGCTTTAAAACTATCTTTTTTTTGTAATTATACCCCTCAACAGCTAAAAATCAACATCATTTCTGCATCCGACTTGAGTTGAATAAATTCAAGCACCAACGCGACAACTATCAATTTACTATTTATGAAAATGCGGGAATAAACTGAGCAAACTAAAAATTTATGATTTTATTGTTTCGTTATCAGGGTTTTTTGTAAAATCAACCAATGGTATTATCAAAGGTTCAAACCCTGCAAAAACTGTTAATTGCGTTATCATACTTCTTGCATAAGACAATAACAATGCAGGTGCATTTATTTTTAATAGTTGTTCACTATTATCTATATTTTCTTCCCACTTAAATTCGCCTTCAACTATTATTCTAATGTAAAAAGGAATTTGAGGATTAAATTCCTTTTTGAAAACTGATATTTCCAATTCGCTTAAAGCTTGATATGTTGATGTTTTTTTATGCTTTTCTTTCATAGATATTTCTAATTGAACTTCGTTGTGTGATCTATCAAAATTATTATTTACAGAAAATTCTACTTGGACGATTTTTTGATTTTTAAATTGAAATTTACTTTTTTCCATTGAAAATACCTATGCCGCCTTTGGAATGTTTTCGAAAGTATAGTTAGTGAAATCTCTATATGTTTTTTGTTTTCTATTTGCATTATATTCTATTGGCAAAATACTTTTATCAACCATTAGTTGTTGAGTTTTTAGATAATCAAATCCTATATAAAAATCGTAGAATTCTAAAGCAAATAATTCTTTGACAAATTTACCAATACTATCCGAAAAGTTCTTATCTTTATCCATTTCTGCATTGTCGTACCATATTTCATGAAAAGCATCTTTCTCATCATAAAAATAATCGAAATGCACAGATGGATACATTTTCTCAAGTTTTGATTTAATTTCTAATAGCTTCTCTTTCATAATATCCTCACAAAATGTTGATTTTTTTTAGAACATTTTCAACTAATCTATACTTTGATTTAAATTGGTTTTCATAGTTCACCGAACCAACAATAGAAACATCATTTTCGTAGTCAGAGCAATTTCTTTGATTAATCAGTATCCTTAAACTGTGTAAATCTTTTATATCATTAAAATCTGTTAATTGTTGTTCACATTTTGTGCACATAAATTTATAAGTAATTTTATGAGTGCTATATTCGGATTTCGCTTTTTCAGAGGTTGCAAATTGTTCATATTCATTTTCAAGATTATTTGTTATGATATAATACTTTATATTCTGAAATAGAAAGTAATATAATCTATTGACAGCTGCATCATAATAACATTTTCTTTCACACCATTCAGCAACTTTTTTATTATCATCTGCCTTTTGTTTAAGATAATTCATTTCTCTATTTTACCTCTTTCATCTATTTTAATAATTTTACTTAAAATGAGTCGTTTGTCAAGCCCTCCGGAGTCGCCCAGTATTCCTTTGCCCTCTATTTTTTTCTCATGTCGCCTTCATAACTATTCACTATCAACTATTAACTCTTAACTTTCTTTAGCTCACGGCTCAAGGCACACAGCATACGGCATACGGCATACGGCATACGGTACACGGCATACGGTACACGGTGCGTCTTCGCTTCCAACTCTCAACCATTAACTATAAACTATTAACTCTTTGCTTTTGTTTTTTGCACAAGGCTCACGGCACACGGTGCGTCTTCGCATGGTGGCGCTTCGCCCCCGCCGCGATGTGCCTGTGGCTTTGTCAGGGATATTATGACGGGTGTAATGTTATTTTGACGCAAATTGGATTTTTATAATCTCTAAGT
>CAZMBH010000094.1:0-3547 GCA_964564535.1 uncultured Gammaproteobacteria bacterium | reverse complement strand
TTTCATCAAAAAAAAACTTTAGAGCGTGTTCATGCACTTAAAAATATCTCCTTTAAAATAGATAAAGGTGAATCCGTCGGAATTATCGGTAAAAATGGTGCCGGTAAATCAACTTTGCTCAAGCTTATGGCCGGCGTCTCCTCTCCAACAAATGGCAAGGTAAATATTACCGGCAGAATCTCGCCCCTTATTGAACTGGGGGCAGGGTTTCACCCAGAATTAACAGGTAAAGAAAACATATTTTTAAACGGGGTCATCCTTGGGATGGAAGAAAAATTTTTGATTAATAAGTTCCAGGAAATAGTGGATTTTTCCGAAATTGACATGAAGTTCATCTACACACCGGTAAAGTATTATTCTTCTGGAATGTATATGAGGTTAGCTTTTGCTGTGGCTATTTTTACCCAACCTGATATTTTATTGGTTGATGAGATATTGGCGGTAGGAGATACGGCTTTTCAGGCCAAATGCATAAAAAAAATGGAAAAATTTAAAAAAGAGGGAGTGACGACTCTTTTTGTTTCTCACAGCATGGAGTCGGTGAAAAGTTTTTGTAATAGAGTAATTTATTTGAAGGATGGAAAGGTGGAATTTGATGGAGAGGTTAATGAGGGAATTAATAGGTATATTAAAAGTTAAAAATGTCATCCCCTCGTAGGAGGGGATCCAGTCTATAATTACATTTTAAAAAGGTGATTTTAGTCTGGATTCCCGCCTTCGCGGGAATGACAAGAACACTATGATAAAGTACTGGTCATTACTCAAAAAATTAACACTCCGGGAAATCAAGGCCCGGTATAAACAGTCCTTTTTGGGCTTTTTTTGGGTCATTTTGAATCCTCTTTTCCAGATGATAATCATGAGCTTTGTTTTTTCAAAAATTATGAAGATGACTGGGATTGGCGTCCCCTATCCGATCTATCTTTATGCCGGTTTACTACCGTGGTTATTTTTTGCCAATTCTATTTCTTCGGCGATGGGTGCCTTGACCAATAACGCATCGTTAATCAAAAAAATCTACTTTCCTCGGGAAATTTTGATTCTCTCAACATTATTTGCAAAAGTCTTTGATTTCAGTTTGGCAATTACGATCTTTATTCTGATGATGTTTTTTTACAAGGTTCCATTTACTTTTTTTGCCTTTTTCTTTTTTCCGATATTTTTACTGCAGTTTATTTTTACCTACGGACTTTCCTTACTTCTTTCAGCTTTAAATCTTTTTTATCGCGATATTCAATATCTATTTGATCTGGTGATGACATTATGGTTTTATGTGACTCCGGTGATCTATGCAACCGAATTTTTTCCGCAGGAATATCGTTATATTTTTAAGATAAATCCGATGTCCGTATTTATAAACGCCTATCGTCAGGTATTATTTAACGGAACCATTCCGAATTGGGACAGTCTGGGAATAGGGCTAGTTGTTTCAGTTGGATTATATCTGATTGCTCATAATATCTTCAAAAAATTAGAAGGAATGTTTGCTGATGTTGTGTAATATGTTTGTCATCCCCTCGTAGGAGGGGATCCAGTCTATAATAACATTATAGAAATTAAGTGATTTTAGTCTGGATTCCCGCCTTCGCGGGAATGACTCATTATTAATAAATTATGGATAGACTAGTAAGTCTCTATAAAAGAAACCGGATAAAATTTTTAATTTTTTTTGGTATTTTTGGACCGGCCACAATTACAGCTATGGCTGATAATGATGCAGCCGGAGTGGCGACTTACGCAATTGCCGGTTCTAAACTTGGTTATCCGATTCTTTTTGTTCTTTTTTGGGTGACGATATTGCTTGCCGTCACCCAGGAAATGGGAGTCAGAGTTAGCTTGGTCACCCGTAAAGGGCTGGGTGATCTGATAAGAGAGTTTCATGGTGTCGGAACATCCATTTTAATTTTTTCCGCTTTATTTATCGCCAATATGGGCGTCATTATCGTCAATATGGCTGCCTTTAAGACAACCGCCTCAATTCTTAATCTTCCAGCCATTCCTTTGATAATTTTTATGATCGGACTGATATTTGTATTTGTTATAAAGGGCAATTATAAACTGACTCAGAACATCATGCTTTTTGCCTCACTTTTTTACCTGGCCTATATCTTTTCAGCTTTCAAATCAAATCCTGATTGGAATTTAGCCTTTAAAAATTTAGCCTGGCCGCAGGGAATTGATTTTAATCCGGAATATTGGAAAAATTATATTATTATCGGGCTTGGTGTACTAGGAACAACAATCACACCTTGGGGCCAATTCTTTATCAGTAGTTTTGGATTAGACAAAAAAACCAGTACGGAAAAATTAAAATTTTCTCAAATAGAAGCTTATTGGGGCGCTTTTTTAACTGATTTTTTTTCATTCTTTATGATCGTTGCAACGGCAGCAACTCTTTTTGTTAATAAAATTGCTCTGATAGACGGTTCACAAGCAGCTTGGGCAATTGAACCTTTTGCCGGCAAATTGGCCGCGGTTCTATTTGCGGTTGGAATAATGAATGCCGGTTTTATGGGGGTAGTTATAGTCGGATTAACAACGACCTATGCTTTTTCAGAATTTTTTGGACTGACCGGAAGCTTAGACGCCCCCTTTAATAAAAGTAAGATATTTTACTCAGTTTTTATTGCTCAGATAATACTGGCTTTTCTTGTAGCCATGTTGCCGGTAATTGATCTATTTAAAATCGTTGTTACGGTTCAGGTTCTAAACGCGATGGCCCTGCCTCCGATATTTTATTTCCTTATCAAGTTTACCGGTAACAGTGAGATCATGGGAAAATACGTCAATAATAAATTTCAAAAGTGGTTTGCAATTGGAGGAACGGTGGTAATCACACTTGCATCAATATTTACAGCAGTTTATACAATTATTTCTTTCAAATGAATAAATTTAAAAACGTCTTCATCACCGGTTCGATTGCCTATGATACGATCATGAACTTTGAAAATGAATTTCAAACTTATTTTCATCCGGAAAAACTTCATCAGATAAATGTTTCATTTGTCGTCAATAAACTTGAGAAACAACTAGGAGGAACAGCAACAAATATTGCATACAACATCGCATTAATATCAAATACTAAAAATGAGAAATCAAAAATATCATTATTAGGATCAATAGGAAAAGACGGAGTAGATTTTATTAATTTTTTCAAAAAAAATAAGATTGATTTCAGCGGATCTATCGTTGACAAAAATTTGTATACATCGGCCGGGTCGGTCATCACTGATGTAAAAAATAATCAGATTTGGGGTTTTTATTATGGAGCATCGGAAATAATTCCTTATATTGATTCTAAGTTAATCAATAAAGATACTGATCTCTTGGTTATCTCAGCCAATCATCAAAACTCTTTTTTATATTTTCAAAATTTGGCTATCAAAAACAAAATTCCCTATTTTTATGATCCTGGAATGACACTGACTTGGATCAAAGATAAAGATCTGATGGCGGGAGTTATGAATAGCCGGTATCTGGTTGGGAATGATTATGAAATTGCGATGATATTGAAGCGGTTAAAGATATCAATTAATCAATTAATTAA
>CAZMBH010000093.1:0-3551 GCA_964564535.1 uncultured Gammaproteobacteria bacterium | reverse complement strand
TCTTCAGACTCTTCCTGTTTTTCATCAGCATCAAAAGGAAGGTATTCTTTTTCTTCATTATTTAAATTTTCTGCGAGTTTTTCTAAATCAAGTAAGCTGATTTCTTCAGTATCTTCCTCATTTATTTCTTCGCCTGCAGAGTTTTCCAAACGATAAAGATTACTGTTAGTATTCGTAGGAAAAGCAATAAATCTTGTCATTTTAGCGCCCTTTTTTTCTTCCTTAATAAGGACAGTTGTATGTTTTAAGGAAGTTTCTTTTATATAAACGGCAAAAATGCCGCCGTTTTTTATAAATATCGCCAAACGCTTTGAAATATCATCAGGTAAACATCCGGCATATTCTTTATTTTCTGTTCTTATCTCAACCCTTCTTTTTTTATTTACCAAATAAACCCGTTGTCCGACCGTTAACTTTGCCAAAACACTTTTAGGGCCACAATTAACCAAATTGATTGTTTTAGTTTTGCCAGGAATATCAACGAAAAGTAAAGGGTCAAGCGGAGTGGTGTTGGAATATGACAGTTTTTTTGATTCTAAAATTTTTAATCTTTCAAGATTCTTTTTGACAAAAATATTATTGGGTTGAATTTTTAAGGCTTTTAAATAACTTTGCTTTGATTTTTTTATTTTATTAGTTTGAAGGTATGCAAAGCCTAATCTTAAATAGGCTTCAAGATTTTTTTTATCAATTTTGATAATTTTTTCATTAAAATCGACAGCCTCATTCCATTGACCGTTCATGGCGTAATTTATAGCTTGTTTTTCAAGGTTAGATGTATCTTTCATTGTACCCAAGTATATTTTAAAATTAGTAATTGTCAAGTATAATTGGAGAAAATATGTCAGGACATTCAAAGTGGGCGAATATAAAAAGAAAAAAAGGACTAAATGACAAGATAAAGGCAAACGTTTTTGCCAAGATGTCACATTTGATCACGATTTCAGTCTTAGAAGGCGGGGGCATAATAGATCCTGATAACAATGTCAAGCTTCGTTTGGCGATAGACAAAGCAAAGTCGGCCAATATGCCAAAGGAAAATATAAAAAGAGCAATAGATAAAGGTTTTGGACCAGATCGCTTAATGATTAAAGAAGTTCTTTACGAGGGCTTTGGGCCTTACGGTGTTTTTTTTCTAATCCTTGCAACAACAGACAGCCCAAATAGAACATCATCTGAGATAAGAAATATGTTGGAAAAAAATTCCGGCAAACTGGGTACTCAAGGCTCGGTGTCGTATCTCTTCAAGAAATGCGCCTTTGTAAGTTTCATGAAGGCGGATGTCAATGAAGAAGCAGTTTTTAAGATCGGAGAAGAACTACAGGCGTTTGATATAAAGGATGACGAAAGTCATTTCTTTATTTTCTTTCCTTTTAATAATTTTGGCTTGTTAAAGGCTCATTTAAATAATGTTAAATACGATTTAGCCGAGATAGATTTCTTACCAACAACTTCAGTTGAACTTGACCCGGATAAAGAAAAAAAAGTTATAGAACTTATTGAAGCCCTAGAATCTTTAGATGACGTTCACAGGGTGTATACTAATTTTGGTTAATTTGCTTATGTCTAAACTGAAAGCCTTAAAAAATTTTTTTGACAAGAGAGCGATAAAAATTGATAAAAGATTACGCTTGGTTATTTCTGTTTTGATTCTAGGCTTATTAATGCTTTTTTCTACCTTTTTTAATTTTGATAAAGCCCCTATATTTTTAATAATTTTTGCTTTTACCTCATATTTTTTGAGTTATTTTTCGTTATTGGAAGGAATAAAAAAAATTGGCTGGTTTGGACTATTTTTAATGCCTTTATTGATCACTGTGTTTTTTTATTTATTTTATTTTTTATTTCCCGGGCGCTGGTTGACCCGTTTGCCGTTTATTTTTATTTATGAAGTGTCAATCTATGCGGTATTACTTTGCGCCAATATATTTAACGTCGGAGTAGAGAAGAACCTACAGCTTTATAGAGCAGCTTATTCAATCAATTTTTTTTATCAGGCGGTTGCTTCATTTCTGTTTTATAACGTTCTTTTTTCATTCAAATATAATTTTTTGATTAATGTAGTCGGAGCGGGAATATTTACTTTTTTGCTGAGTTTACAGCTTTTTTGGGCAATAAGGCTTAATAAACACATGGAAAGAGAAATTTTGCTTTATTCATTATTCGTAGGTCTTTTACTAGCAGAAATCGGCCTATTAATTTCTTTTGTCCCCATGAAAGTTTCAGTATATTCTTTGTTTATGACTGCCTGTTATTACAGCATAACCGGAGTGATTAGTCACTTCATCGATCAAAAATTATTTAAAGAAACAATACGGGAATATGTTAGCGTATTTGTTTTTGTTGTCATAATAACTTTATTATCTTTAAATTGGTAAGCTCGCATCTGGTAGAAAAACTTCGGCGGGTGAAGTCGGGGAGAGGGGAGCGCAATTTTCACGAACGTGAATATATAACCTATAGTAATTAATGTACGGACGTGAATAAATTACTATAGGGTTATATTTACTTTATAAACTTTAAAAACTTTATGAACTTTGCAAACTTATTCAAGGCTAATAATGAGGGATTGGATTGTCTCTATACTCCAGATAGTATGGATGAATAATGTGGATAATAAAGGTAAAATGAGGCTAATATTGTTAAATAAGCTGATATAACAATCCAAATCGCGTATTATAGAGACCTCCATCGGGGAAGAAAACAGCCTCGGAATTGGCTATTTAGATTATAATTACGCTCTAAACATTATTAAATTAAATTCATTTAATAGAATAATTAGCCTCGATAATAAGGATTTAGATCATTATTACAGTCTAAATAGCGAGATACCTCATTACTCCTCAAGCAGATACATGCTGTTTCTGATACTTTTAGCTTCAAAACTATTAGTTTAGGACTTTAAAACGCTCTAAATATTAACATGCCTAATTAGCTATGGGAGAAGTGACGCTACGGAACAATTATTTATTAATAATATCCGTTAGCGAGTTTGCGAGTTAACGAGTTATTAATAAGCAATCCGAGAGAAGCCTGCGTCTTTGTTCCCCGGGAGATATTTGCAAAAAAACCGTATCTTGTTCGATTGACATATTAATGGATATATATAGTCGGAGGAAGGAATATATACAACGTCGTAAAATGAAGCTTTTACGACGTTAACCACGGTTGGAAGAAGAGAAGTGACGCGTTGATATAACAATCTAAATTGTCAATAATTAATTATTTTTAAATAATTAATATATTAATTAATCAGTAATTAATCCCCAATTATTCCCTGTTTTGCCTGGCGACCCTTTAGGGGTTTTTCCGGCTGGGAATCCCCTATTAAATTCTACAATTTATATTGTTGTAAAGACCTAAAGTAGTTAATTAATTATTTATTAGGCAGGACTTCCCTATTCTTTTTGACTTGAGAGGAGAGTTGAAGTAATTACTTAAAGAAGCTTAAAATTTCGCTTTTTAGTCCCGGATGGCAGGAAATGACATTGTATGCCAACTGAGGGTGATTCAGATCAAAGTTGATTGGCAAGCCTTTAAAATCGATCATG
>CAZMBH010000092.1:0-3607 GCA_964564535.1 uncultured Gammaproteobacteria bacterium | reverse complement strand
AGAATACCGATTTCTATTGAATTGTAACCGTAGATTCCTATCTCTTCAAACATAAAACCTCCTTTTTAGCTTATCTTATAAGCGGATATTTTTCCGGATTCAATTTGAAATTGTTTGTTTCAAGAACCTCCATCGTCAGTAGAATCCTGTTTTCATAGCTGACAGAGCTTCTCAGCTCAATCGTGTTCTCATAGAAGGCATTCCTCATGAGAGAGTCCCTGTTCCTCTCTGCAAAGCTTCCTATAAAATGCACAACCCTGTCATCAAGCTTCTTGAATGTAAAAATCCATGATGTCTCGCTTTGGTCATACTTTATGATTATCCAGTCCTCTGTTACTGCTCTCTTCTCAAGATCATCTGCGCTCAGACTCTTAATTGATGCGGCATCCAAGCGCTCATTTGAGAGCAGATATATCCCCTCAAACCACTCCGCGTAATTGTTCCTGCTCACCCTTTCATAGCGGGTATATATTAAGTTCTTCGGATCAATGAGGAGAGTGTCGGGTGCAAGAAAAGGGAACTTTTTGTACTGGAACTTGATATTCTCTATTACTGCTTCAAGATCCTTTTTTGTGAGGGCGAATTTTCTCCTGTATGTCATCGGAGTCCTGACAGGCTTCAGCTCAAAGTCGAGGTAAATTGAGAATAGATACTTCTCATTTCCATCCTTACCAAGATAGCGAAAAAACAAGCACGGCTCTATGAATCCTCTGTAATCCCTGCTCTTTTTTTCATTCAGAGCACTCTCGAAAAACTCGGCAAGTTCGCAAAGCTCGTATGTCTGCAAAGCTGGGTCAGTCATCCTTATTGAAGACCCCTTCTCTTTGACATCCACATGGACATTCAACCATTCGCTGTCATAGGAGAATCTCTCAGCTGGATAGGCAAAACCGGCTATAGTTATGGTGATTTCAGTATCTCTGTCGCATAAAAGCTTGAGTCCGTTCATTCAAACCTCCTTATTGGGTTGTTCTGCCAGACAAGGACCTGCGCAGATGCTCTCTCAAAATATATAACGGAAGGAAACAGTGAGATTATTAGGATTATTAGAATTAGTAAAATTAGTGAGATTTGTAAGGTTAGTGAGATTAGTAAGATTAGTGAGATTAGTAAGATTAGTGAGATTAGTAAGATTAGTGAGATTGGTAAGATTGGTGAGATTATTGAAATCAATAAAGAATAATATTCTTCTATTATAGCGAATATTAACTTATTCGCTGAGATGGGGGTGTGACAAATCAATGGGTATGGTAAAAAGCTCATAAATACTCCTATTGGCTTTTCTGTTTAACTTTTACTGAGGATTATAATCCTCTCCTGTGATGACCCCGTTAATACTGCTGATTGTGAGAATAAAGACATCTGCTCAGACTCCTTTGGTAAAATTAAGTGAGCGAGCATATTATGATTTGTTTTTTAGAACTATGGAGATTATATCATAAAAAAGGGGAAATGTCAAGCGAATATTTGAATATTCGCTAAATAAGATTCACCTCATACTTCTTATCTGTCTTGAAAGGTCGCGGATTTTATCAGAAATTGAATCCATTTTCTTTTCAAGCCTCTCGACTGTCTCCTCTATCTTTTCAACAGGACTGAGCTTTTCATCAGGCACATAAACAGAAACATTGAGGTTGTATTCATTATCCTTAATCTCTTTAGCTGTGGTTTCACGACCTGTTTTTGATTGCAGCTCCTGCATGTCCCTCACAGTCAAACTCTCTTTTGAGAGTGAAACAAATCTTTTGAAATTCGAGAAGTGTATTCCCTTTATAGGATCTTTTTTCTTATTGAACACAAGCATTACAGGGTCAACATTGGCGCGCGAATAAACATCTCCGTAAATCGAATACACCTGAGACAACATCCCTTCTTCAACAATCTTTTTTCTGATAGCATATCTGTTTTTCGATGAAAGAAAAGAGAAATTGTCTATCATATACATTATTCCATTATCCTTCATAGCTTCAAGAAGATAATAGTAAACATACTCCTCTTTTTGTATCTCGCTTCTTTTTTCAATCCCCGGAACTGCTGTCTTGAGTGAGACTACGGATTCATCGTCAATGAACAAAGTTCTGTCGCCGGAGTCATCATCTATTACGTTTGCCATTATTACATCATATTTAAGAAGATTGCTCTTCTCATCCTTGAACTGTTCTCTGTACCAAGAATCTTTCAGGCATTTTACTTCAATATTTCTGTATCCGAGAAACCATGTCTTCATGAAAAAAAGAGCAGGAGTATTGTTGTTCACTCCGCTGAAGAAAAATGATGCCTTTTTTTTATTTTCTCTGCATAGTTTCACTATATCCAGATAGAGAGATGCATTGTCAAAGGATATATCATATATATTGACGGATTCTCCCCAATTTTTCATCTCTTTCTTTATTCCGCCGATTATCTCCTTTTCAAGCTCGGCTGACATTTCCGTTCTCAAGTAATATGAGGCCATGCCGGCAAATTCTTTTGAAACATCATATGTATTTCTGAGGAATCTTGCGAATTCTGCCGGTTCATTATAGTTGCTCTTTGAATTTACCGCATTGATTATTGTCTCAAATGATTTGTTCTTGATATGCTTCTGCATTCTCTCCGGCTCTCCTCCCTCATCCCTCTCAAACATGCATTTGAGAGAAATAAATTCCGGGTTATGTTCATACAGAAACCTTATCTCATCAATTATTTTTTTATATATATATTTGTTCTTCTCTGTTTTGGCAAACTTCAGGAAATCAAAATTCGGATTTAATTGCAGATTAATTTCCGATTCTTTCTTAAGATAAATATATTTGAGGAAAAAGATTTTTGTCAAAAAATCATCCCTTCCCATCCGTCTCCTGAAGTCAAAATCCATTGACTTCTTCAACTTCCTGTTGAAATCACTGTCCCTTTCCTGCCTTTCGTTCAAAGCGTTTGCGAGCCGTTTTCTTTGATTTATCATTTATTTTTCATTCATAAGGTTAATTATGTTCGCAGAGAGGCTCTCAAGAAACTCCCTGCTTTCATTCACTTCCATATTTATCTCTCTGTAGAGAACTATCAGTTTCGTGAAGTTTTCCTGTCTTTCCTCTTCCATAATCGGCACTTTTACATTCTTTAAAAGCTCCTTCGTTAAAACAAGTATGGCAGATCCTTTTGAGCTCTTTTTAACTTCATTTGCGGCATCTCCCTGCCTGATGCACATCTCTAACATTTCCGGAGATATGAATTTTCTATATTCTTGCTTTATTCTTATCGCTATGATGTTTGAGTTTATAATGTACCCGTCGCGCTCAGAGTCAACCACTGCGCTCTTAATCGCAGTTCCCCTTGAATTGATTATGACGTCTCCTTCAATGACCTTGTAATTACTTATTCTATCCCCCACATCTTTTATCTTCTGAAAATCACCTATTAAGAACCCGCTGCTGTCAATGTTGGATATTGAAATAATTTTTGCGTCAGAATCTGTTCTTGTGAATGATGAGGAAAACTCATCCTTATAGTTCTTTATGTTGAGTCCCACAGAGACATCCGCTATTTCGCCGATGGATTTTTTATCTGCCATAATCATATAATATTCACTTATTCGCCAAAAGTCAAGAGGCATCTAATGCTGATTCTC
>CAZMBH010000091.1:0-3621 GCA_964564535.1 uncultured Gammaproteobacteria bacterium | reverse complement strand
GAGACAGCGCAAAACTCGGCCGGCCGGAGAATGATTTCACCACTGTCATCGCGACGTTCCCCCGCTGTCATCTCGAACGCAGTGAGAGATCTCATGCAGCCGTCATCCGCCCTAACGAAGGCATCCTCGGCAACACGAGATTTCTCGCTTCGCTTCGAAATGACAGCAGGGGCGGGATCATGGCCTTCGGCCCTATCGGGAATGATGGGATTTCTCGCTGCGCTTCGAAATGACGGCGGGGGGCGAAATCATGACCATCACCCTACCGGGAACAACGAGATTTCTCGCTATCGCTCGACAAACATGACGCAACAGGATTTACAGGATATATCGCTAACGAGGTCTGGCAAGCAACACCAGGCTATTGCAGCAGAATCAGCCGGATACGGGAATGCCCGCCGCGCGCGGGAACCCAATCACCGCCCGCCTTTTTGAAAGAGAACGGTCTTGACGGTCCTGAACAAGATGAACAGATCGAGCGCCACCGAAATATTCTTCAGATAGTACAGATCGTATTCCAGTTTCCTCAGGGCGTCTTCAGTCGAGGCGCCGTAAGGATAGCAGACCTGGGCCCAGCCGGTGACCCCGGGTTTCACCGTATGGCGTATATTGTAGTACGGGATGACTTTCACCAGTTCCTCGACAAAAACAGGCCGCTCGGGGCGCGGCCCGACCAGGCTCATTTCCCCCTTGATGACATTCCACAGCTGCGGCAATTCGTCGATCCTGGCCTTGCGGATGAATGCCCCGAACCGGGTCACCCGCTGATCGTTGACCGAAGCCCAGACAGCGCCGCCCTTCTCGGCATCCTGGCGCATCGACCTGAGCTTGACGACCTTGAAAGGCAGGCTGTGTTCCCCAACCCGCTCCTGCAGGTAAAAAACCGGGCCGGCCGATTCAAGTTTGATGATAATGGCCGAAATGAGAATGATCGGTGCGGTCAAAACAAAAAGCAGCGCCGAGACAACGAGATCGATGGTTCTTTTGATGGCCCGTTTCAGCCGTGACAGATCAAAACCCTTGGAAAAGAAGATTGAACTGGGGTTGAGCTTCTCCGCCAGGATTTTCCCCGTCGCCCGTTCATAGAAGGTAATTCCCTGTTCTATCTCCACACCCTGCAATTTGAGTTGCAGGAGCTCCTGCACCGGGACTGTGCCCCGCCGGTCATCAGGGGCGACGATGATACGTTCGATTTTCTTCGCATCGACTGCCGCCAGCAACTCCCCCAATTCGGCGAAAACCGGGGCATCGTAGTGATTGAAATCCGCTCGGTCCGGTCCGATAAAGCCCAGAATTCGGTACACCGCATCCTGTTTACTCTGGATTTCCGCTGCGATATCGGAGGCAAGCTTGCCGGTGCCGATGATGGCGATATCCTGGACGAAAATTCTTTTGCGTAGCACATAATAATATGCCGAACGCCAGGCGATAATCGCCAAGCAGATGACGATATAGCCAGTCCAGAATATGGCTGTCGGAATCTGGATCGAGGGAACCAGGTAATAGATAAGCGCCAGAAAAATGCACCCGAACCCGAAGGCCTGGGTAATCCGGGTGACCGTGTCGGGGATCGATATATCCTTGGCCAGATCATACAGATCAAAAAAATACAGGCACAGCTGGAAGATAACGGTGACGATCAGTGCCTGCCAGAAGCAGACGAACAGATCGATCAAGAAAATGGCACTTCCCTTGAAGATCCAGAAGACCAGCATGATCGACAGGAATATGAGAAATCCTTCCCCGAAGAAGAAACTCATGTTTCTGCCTGAATAATATCGATTGAAGATAATTGGCATAGGCACTCAACCGGGATGACCATCGTTGCGACGACGCTGTCGGCAAAAGGCAACTTTTTATTATTACAAAGAGATAGGCAATATTGTCAAGGAAGTACCAATAAGAATTATTCTTCCGGGTGATTTCCTTCCACAAGCCGGACATCATCGAGATACAGCAGCCGGGGTTCAGGCTGGTCCATGACAAACAGCCCAAACCCGCGGATATGGGCCAGATCCATCTTGCGGGAGGCCGGGGCGTCATGGATGGCAGTCATCGGGATGACGATGTCGTTCCACCCCCGAGCCAGGATCCTGCTACCATTGAATCTATCGTGGTACTCCTGTTTGTCGCCGGTATGCAACCTGTCGTGCACCCGGAAAAGCAGTTCAACCGGTTCCCCGGGATTGAAGACACTGAAGGCCAGGGCATTTTTTCCACGCCAGTCCTGGGGAAAGTGAAACAGCGAGACCCCGGAATACCTGTCCGTCGTCAGCCGAATCTCGGCGGAATATTTCCCTGCCCTTACGGGATACCCCACTCGCCTCAAACGATTGGCATCCGCCCAACGCCCCAACTCGAAACGATGCTCGAACCCTGACAATAGGGGGAATTCCCGCCTGGCCTGATATTCGTCAAGGAGGGCGCAGGAGAGGGGAACCAGGCAGACGGCGGCGATTATACATGCTGCTATTCTGGAGAAGATGATTGCACATCGATTGTTTCCCGATATGCCAACCTGCCAGAAAAATACCAACCCAGCTCCTGCCAGATCCCTGAAGAAATCATCCCAGCCAACCGTGCGGCCGCTCGCCCCCAACTGTGCGATCTCTATCCCCATACCGACCAGAAACACCAGCACCAGACTCAGGCAGATTCGGGAAATGCTGGGCAAAAATTGCGGGAGGAGGTAATAATAGACGAGAATTGCAAACAGGGCGAAGAAGACGACATGGCCAAGATTCCAGAACTCGTGGAGAGATCGTGCGCTCTGGTAGGCCGGGCCGCTTATAAAAAAAAGAGGAAAGATCAGCAGAGTACCGGCAATGACAATGAGTCGCGTCCATGGATGTCGTTCATTTTTTCTGCCCATTATCTCTTACCCGCGATTCGACTCGACTGCTTTTTCTCCCCTGCCGTCTCGACCTTTCTCGATTCGACTGCTATTTCTCCTCTGTCATCTCGACCTTCCCCCGCAGTCATCTCGACCTTCCCCCGCAGTCATCTCGACCGCCAGGGAGAGATCTCCTGCCAGGAAGAGCGATACTTCTCGCTATGGCTCGAAATGACAGAAAAAAACGTCTCCTCAATTTTACCCACCAACAATCTCATTATGTTGCAAGAGTCTCCTAACCTAACCTTTTCGCTATCAAAAACCATGCAAATTCGCACCTCCTCCTTCCATTGTTTTCTGCTCGTCGCTTCCCTGATTGTCTCAACGACTTTGGCCACCCTGTCCGCTCCCCACCCTGCTCAAGCCACCGCAGTGCAAAAGCCAGTACTTGCCAGGCATATCCAATGGACCGGCACGTCCTGGTTCGGCTCGCCCATGGTTCATAATCTGGGTGGCGATTCCAGGAAGATCATCGGCACCTTCTACAACATTATCGTCTGGAACGGAAACGGTGATGAATTAGACAGGGTCGATCTTGGCAGCAGAGTTTATGCCCCAGCCGTGGTTGCCGACCTGGAAGGAGACGGAGTATACGAAATCATCGCCGGCAGCGGTGATAGAGTGGTCGCCTACGAATGGCGCAACAACCAGCTTTCGCAAAAAATAGGTTGGCCGGCCTCGGTTTGTTCGGCCGGCCAGTGCCCCGAGGTGCGCGGGTTGGCCGCTGG
>CAZMBH010000090.1:0-3849 GCA_964564535.1 uncultured Gammaproteobacteria bacterium | reverse complement strand
CGCTCTTTTGTTGTACTCTCCTATAAGGAAATAAAGACCGCTGGAGATTTTATTCCCTCCTTTGTCAGTCAGATCCCAGTCAAAGAGATATCCGCCTCTTCCGATTCTTTCATTGTAAAGAGTTTTGACAACTGCCCCCTTTGAATCAGCCACATAGAGCTTCAATGTTGAAAATCCGGGTATATTCAGCTTTGCAAACATTCTTTCGTTTGAGACAAGGGTTGACTTCAATCGTATGCCGAAAACAGTATCATTTTCCGTCAAATTATACGCTGTATTTATTCCCTGATACCCGCAAATAAAATATCCGCTACCGATATAGTATGTTGAAACGGGATCATAAACTCTTGCTCTCCAGTAATATGTTGAATCAATCATCAGTTCATTCGCCTCATCAAGAGTCAAAACTGCGTTCTCTTCCGATGCATAATTTGCTTTTGACCAGTTGTCAGAGCTCACCCGCATATCAAATGAGCGGATAATATTTGAAAACATATCATCAGTCGCTATTTCAATCAAATATTTCAATACAGTGTCCGGGTCGCCATCTGTGCATGTCGCTGTCAGAGCGGGTCTGTTGGAAACATACTCTCCGTTTGCAGGGGAGACTATAATCCCGTCTGTCGGAGGAATATTGAATATAATTCCGTCAGTTGATACTGAATCAGATGCAATGCCCGCATTATTGACAGAATATAATTTCAAATAGTAAGTCACATATCTTGAATACGAGTTTGTGCGCGTGCACCCTATATTCAAAGGATTTATTTCAAATGACTCCACCACACTTCCATATGAGTTTACAAGATTTCCATAAACTCCCTTTATTCCGCTCTCATTGTCAATCGGACTTCCGCTCCAAGTGAATGAGAGAGTGTTTTTATAGGGAATCATGCTCCCTTCATCACCAACATCATTCATTCCTGCGGGCTTTGTGGAATCAACATAAGCGGATAATGCCGCGCGGGTGAGCTTTCCGTAATTGTCTTTAAGTTCTATAAAAACAGTATGCCCGTATCTGTCGGAAAGAAGAGTGCATGGATAAGATGCCTGATACGGTCTGAAATCACCCTTATCTATAATATCTTCGGAAAACCTAATAGAATCGGGTATAACCGACTTTGCCGAGTTTATGTATAGAGTCGGATATCGCGACTGCACATATTTTGAAGAAGAGCCGTTGAATGTCGGACTGAAATTGATTCCGTTTCTGTCATAATCAATATATTTGGTGATGTAAGACGAATAATTATCCATTTCGTCATAGAATCTTGCAGTAATTGTTTTGGTTCCTGTGATAGTGTCATTAAAGGGCACTATTATTGAGTACCCGCTCTGCACTGCTCCGCAGAGAGCACTGTTTATTTCGACATATGCCATCTCTGATATATTCTCCTGATAATAGCAGAACAATGTGCAGTACGGTTCGTATGTATATGGAAATCCTCTGTTGACCGAAATAGAGCATGCTGAAGGAGGAGTATTGTCGAAAATCAGTCCGTCAGAAATCACTCCGGTTCCTATACCGCCCGAGAAGAACTGCCCGTAAACTGTTTTGTATCCGCTTCCTGTCAAAAGATTCCATGATGTCGGAAAATTATTTGTATATTTTGCATGCGAAGATAAGTCGGAATAATTTGAAATCCAGAGAGAATCAGTTGAAGTGTAAATTTTAAAAGCCATATCAACATTCAGATTGTACCATCCCATTGAGGTGGGATTGTAAAGCATTGTGCCTGATGGATATGATGCGTCGTCAGTTGAGACCCTGACTCCGCCGTCAAGATTATAGTAACCGAAATAATCAGTGTATAATACAAGATGATGCAAAGATGACGAAGAGACATTTATAGTTGAATCAAGCAGAACATACTTCCATCCGTACCCTGCAGAATCAATGAATGCCTCCCCTAAAATATCTTTCGGAGTGTGCCATACGCCGTCAAAGGAATCCGTGCATATTGCAATATGCACTCCTTGGCTGTCGACAAATGTAAAGAAGATTTCCACTGCCTGTATTTTGCTTGTGTTGGGAATAAATGTCTGCGAATAGCTTGTTCCATCCCTCTTGTCATCATTGATTGAATTTGATGTGGTGAGTGCTTTTGGAAAAGTCTCTATCGGCACGTTGAGAGTGTTTGTCACGTTTATTCCGTCATTCAGAATAAGAGAGCCCCTTTCATTAAAAGTCACAGTATCCAAAGCGCTCCCTCCCCAGCAGTTTTCACTGTTTACAAATGTGGCAATGATTACATAAACTCCTGTTTCATCAGGAAGAGACAGGGCTATCGGTGATGTGGAATAAGGCATGTATTGATTAAGAGAAGGATATCCTGATACGTTGAGCTGTACAAATCTCACAGGGAACATTGTGTCAGTAGCAGAGAGAAGCAGATTCACCGAAGGAGAATACACTGTCGAATTCTGAAGATTCAGAGTTCCAGAAGGTCCGTCAACAACCATTACAATTGAATCCATTATTGAATCCGAAATATTTCCCGCGAGGTCTTTGAATCTGTAATAGAAGTATGTCCAGTTGTTTGAAGCCGGCTCATCAAGAGAGAGTGAAATAATCGCTGTTGAATCTTCTCCCGGCTCAGCCATTTTATACTCAAACCAAGATGTCGCTGGAGTCCGCATCTCTATTGAATATAAACCTGAATAATCGTCATGACAAGTGAATTTTGCTGTTACATCTCTTGTTTTCACGCATCTGTATTTTCCATTTAAATAATAGTATCCGTCAAAGAATTGCTTTGAACCATAAGGGGCTGTTGAATCCGCAGTGATTATTGTAAAATCCTTCTTAAGCTCATCATTTGATCCGAATGGAATGTATTCAAAATAATCCTGAAATGCAGGATGAGAGACCTTTGCCAAAAATTTGAAAGTGTCAGGAAGAGGAATAACTTTTTTGAATATGTAGAATCCGACGCTGTCTGTTGTCGTAGAGTATGCTCCTACTGACACATTCGCATTGGGAATGGGGTCTCCCTTTGTATTGCAAACTATTCCCTCAATTGAGCCGTACTGATTGACTTTCTTTGCCACAATGTATCCGTCTATAGGAAGAGTGTTTGTCACAAGATAGAATGATGTCGGAGCATAATCCGTTCCAGTATCAGGAACTATTGAAAATATTGTTGTGTCGTTTCCGGGAATATATGCGTGGTACAGGGTGTCGAATGATTTTGCTAGATTTTCCACCCCGTCATTGGAATTGACTGTAGCATACAGATATGTATTGAACCTTCCTTCGAGAGAATCCTTGAATTCCACTTCAATATGCTTTGTCGGAGAGACAACCTGTATGATTTCCGATTTTTTATTGTTTGAATATACAATCTCCTCAACTCCATTGTCATAATTCATTTCAGCTTCTATTTTGTGTACGCCTTCATCCGTAAATGTGTAATTGAACATATACCATCCGTATTCACCGCCTGAAAGAGAATCTACTGTCGTATAAAATTTATAAACATTATCTACTGTTATCTCCATTATTGACGTGTCGCTTATATCATCAAATTCATTTGCAAACTGTATTCCTATATCTGTCGGCACTCCTGCCTGCACAAAATCAACAGGAACCCCCCACTGATTTTTGGCGAATTCAAAGAACTTTCGCACGACAAGGTCGGGCCTGTATAAAGGCTCTCCGATTACTTTTATCGGAACAGCCCACACTCTATCATAATCAGGCACATTTGAATGAAGCTCCATATCCCTAATTCCAATGAATTCATAAAAATCTTCATCTATCCAATAAGTCGAACCTATTGTTATTCCGAATGCCTGCAGGCATAATCCGATTCTTCTGTAAAGGTCAACTCTGTATGTCGGCTCCTC
>CAZMBH010000089.1:0-3886 GCA_964564535.1 uncultured Gammaproteobacteria bacterium | reverse complement strand
TGACCTGATTTCAAAATGTAAGTGAGTTCCGGTTGATCTTCCGGTTGATCCCATAACTCCAATCTGATTTCCCTGGCCAACTGAGTTACCCGCCTCAACAGAATATGAAGAGAGATGACCATACAATGTCTGATATCCATTACCATGATCAATGATTACATGGCACCCGTATCCCCAGTTAAGACAACCGGCATAAACAACCGTTCCAGTATCAGCTGCTAAAACCGGAGGATTTCCTGGATTGGCGATATCTAAAGCCTGATGATACCAAACATAGTATTGAGTAATTCCACCCGATGTCGGCCAGATAAAGTTTGAAGAACCCTGTACACCTGCTTGAATTGAGGCGACAAATTGATAGGTTGGTTTTTCAGGCTCTATCGTTCCTCCCGGCACATATAAAGTTTGTCCGGCCATGAGGGAAAAAGTGTCCAGATCTTCAAAGCTGTTAAACGGAAAATTTAATATGTTTTGAGCATTGGTGTTGTATTTCTTGGCAATGGAATAAATCGTTTCTCCGGAAGCAACTTTGTGAATAATCCCTGTTACCGGAGAAATTTTAAGAACTTGGTTTGGTTTGATCAAATCACTTTTCAAATTATTTGCCCACTTGATCGTATCAACCGAAATATCAAATTTATTGGCAATTGAATCTAATGTCTCACCACTGCGAACTGTATAATCCTCTACTTTATCCCGGGGCTTGACCGAAAAAACCGTTGATAACGAACCACCGTAAGGATTATAAGAAACGACTAAGGCTTGATAGTTATTTTGGTTATCAAACGATTGAAAAAAAGGGGCGTTTTCAGCAATTATTGGACCACCAACAACCGCTGCGGCTACAATCATTAAAAAGGAAGTGTTTAAAAAAGATGAGGAATATTTTCCCCGCTTGACGATTAGAAAAGCAACGATAATATCTTTAATACCTTCAAATACCCTTCCGGCGCTTATCAACCGGGATAAAAAATAGTCTTTTAAAAAGACAGCAAATAGGCGTACTTCTTCCATAAGACAAGTACGCCTATTATAACAAAATTGACCTTAAACCATTGCCGATGTTATTCTCCCGATTGCAACTTCAAAAGCTGCCTGCTTCAAAGGCATCTTTTTTTCAACTGATTTTTTCCAGATTGCCTCAAAAGCCCGTTCCATCATAACTTTCAGTTTGTCATTAACTTCTTTTTCGCTCCACCAAAATCCGGCTTTTCCTTGAACCCATTCAAGGTAAGAAACGATCACTCCACCGGAATTAGCAAAAACGTCAGGAACGATTACTCTACCTTTTTTGGCTAAATATTCGTAAGCTTCTTGAGTTAATGGACCATTAGCCATTTCAACGATAATAGGCGCCTTAATTTTGGCCATATTCTTTTCGTTGACCATATTTTCAAGAGCGGCTGGTACCAATACGTCAACATCTAATTCCAATAGTTCTTCATTAGAAATAGTTTTACCGTATGAAACGGTTCCTTTTTCCTTTTTATTCTTTAAGGCACGATCCAAATCGATCCCATTTTTATCATAAACTCCGCTTCTGGAATCGGAAATTGCCACAACCTTAAAACCGACCTCAGTAGCCAGTTTGGCAAAATAATAACCGACGTTGCCAAATCCCTGAACGGCAACTGTTGTTCCCTTTGCTTTTTTCTTCATCTTAGCAAGTAGAGACAAAAGCCCAAATAATCCACCCCGGCCAGTCGCTTCAGTTCTTCCCAAACTTCCGCCCATTGCAATTGGTTTTCCAGTAAATGTGGCTGGACTTTTGTGACCAATTATTTTTTGATACTCATCAAGCATCCAACTCATTATTTCAGGAGTTGTATTAACGTCAGGAGCTGGAACATCAATATCCTCGCCTATAACATGGGCGATCCTGTTGGCAAAAGCCCTTGACAGTCTTTCTAACTCGGTTTTTGATAGTTTTTTTGGGTCTACCACAATTCCACCTTTTCCTCCACCATATGGAAGACCGGCAACAGCACATTTAATCGACATTAATGTTGCCAGTGCTTGGACTTCTTCACGGACAGTTTCAAAATGAAATCTAATTCCACCTTTATATGGTCCAAGAGCACTATTGTGTTGAATTCTCCAGCCCTTAAAGACCTTTTTTTTGCCACTATCCATGGTGATTGTTAGGGCAAATTCATGAGCAAATTCCGGCTCAATGAGACGTTTAATCATTTCCCCATCTAACTGCATTTTTTCGGCGGTTTTCGTAATCAATGCCTGTGCCGATTCAAGCATCTTTTTTCCTGGACTTTCCATAAATTAAATGTTATAAAATTTATAACTGTTATAACCGTAATTAAAGAAGCGAAGGAAAGTATTTTTTGCGATTTTTAAGTTTTTCGTCAAAAAATGCTTACCGAGCTTCTAAGTTTTCTAGATAACGCTCAACTTCTAATGATGCTTCAACTCCTGTTCCGGCTGCTGTTATCGCCTGTCGATAATAAGGATCAGCGCAATCACCTGCAACAAATACACCTTTAACTGATGTTGATCTTCTCTCAAAAATTTTTATGTAACCTTTTTCATCAATCTCTATTTTTCCCTTAAATAAATCTGTGTCAGGTTTATGGCCGATTGCAACAAACACTCCATCTAGTTTTAAATTTTTAATTTCAAATTTTAAATTTTTAATCTTTATTCCTTCAACTTTTTTTTCTCCAACTATTTCCTCAACCGAACTGTTCCAAATTATTTCAATCTTTTTATTTTCTTTTACCCGTTCCTGCATTATCTTTGATGCTCTAAAAAAGTCCCGTCGGTGAATGATATATACTTTTTCAGCGAACTTTGTCAAGGTCAAAGCTTCTTCTAAGGCTGTATCCCCACCGCCAATAACAGCCACTGTCTTTCCGCGAAAGAAAAATCCGTCGCAGGTAGCACATGCCGATACACCTTTACCCCGTAATCGGGTTTCTGAAGGAAGGTTTAACCATAAAGCTTTTGCACCAGTCGCAATGATAACGGATTTTGTCTTAACCTCCGCGGTTGAGGAGCGAAGCGGGAAAACCGCGGAGGTTTTCTCACCGGCTTTCGGAAAATCAATCTTAATCACGTTTTCGTCAATAATCTTTGCTCCAAATTTTTTAGCTTGATTTCTCATCTTTTCAATCAATTCACTCCCTAAAATTGATTCAAATCCGGGGAAGTTCTCGACTTCAGAAGTAAGGGTTAACTGACCGCCGGGAGGCGATCCGGCAAATACCAAAGGTTTAAGATCGGCCCGAGCCAAATAAATCGCTGCAGAAAGTCCTGCAGGGCCACCACCGATAATTATTACATTTTCAATCATATTGGTCTTATTGGTCTTATTAGACCAATTTTCATAAATTAATGGCTCTCTCCACCATCTTCCCTATCTTATCTGCGTCTTCATTTGGTATTAATTTACAGATATCAGATATTACTATTTCTTTGGATAGTCCGTCAATAGCTTTTTTAACGGCTGATATTTGTTGGAGAACATCAGAACAATCTCTTTTGCTACCAAGCATCTTTTCTATCCCTCGTAGCTGGCCAATTATCCTGTTAACACGCTTTTTTGTATCTTCCATAAATTTTAGTTCATCAAGTTATAAAGTTTGTCAAGTCTATCAAGAAGAAACAGTTTTTCTTTATAACTTTATAAACTTGAAACTTGATAAACTTCCTTATACTGGATAGTAGTATAGAGTATGTGGGATTAGAATGTCAAGGGCAATTTCAAAATATACAATTTTTTATCTTAAATTGCCCGAAGACCACGTATACGCGCTCCTCCGACGCGAGGACGTAGCCCTCGGGAGGAGGTAAACGTTATACTGTGGTCAAGAGAAAATAACAAATCTTCATTTGTGTCATTCCCGCGAAGGCGGGAATCCAGACTAAAATC
>CAZMBH010000088.1:0-3931 GCA_964564535.1 uncultured Gammaproteobacteria bacterium | reverse complement strand
AAAGACAAAGAAAAAGATGAATAATAAAACAAAGATAATAAAAAGAGCTGTGGAAAAGAAAAAAGAGATACGGATAATTGCAATTGCCGCTTTGATGATTCTTTTGCAGGGGTGTTTTAACGGAAATTTCGGAATAAGATTGAAAGATATAAGAACCGAGAGGATTGAATCCATAGAGACAGTGGCGGGATTTGACGATCTTATGGTTGAAGGCGGAAGGGTTATATTGGGAGAGAGAAACACGGGAGAACTGAGAATATATACAAAGAGCAGTGTAGAGACGAAGAAGATTGATCCATACACACAAATAGTTTTAAAAAGCGGAGAAATATATTATAAGTCCGTATATAACTGGAATTATTATAGAGAGAGCATTGCAGATGAAAGCAGAGAAAAGATTTCTGAAATTTTCGGGAATGAATTGATAATCCCATTGTCAAAGAGAGATTATATTTTATATAATCCGAATACAGGCGAGATAAAGGAGAGTATCGGCGGAATAGAACGAATATACATGTCTGAAGGAGAAACGGGGGGATTTAATAAGGTAAAAATATCACGAAATGTCATATTGAAATATAATGGCAACAGAATTGAGGCAATGAATTTTATGGGATATACGGAGGGCACATACAGTGTGGGTGATGTAAAGGATTTTGAAATGACAGAAGCGGGATTGTTATATCTTAGAGAGGACGGATTGTATATAAAAGACAATAGAGGAGATGAAAAGAGAATAGCAGAGACAGCTGGAGACAGACTGGCATATACGAATGGAAGAGTTGTGATTTATGATTTATCCGAAGGCAGATTGATATCAATAAATATTTATTGGTAATAACAGCGATACTCTCGGCAGGGAGACTCTTTCCTGAAGAGACAAAAGAGATTGCGGTAGAAGAACCGAAGAGCGAATATATTGAGATAGAAGGAGAGCAGAGCTTCAGCTATGTGAGCAGAGAGATATTAAGCGGGAGCGTATCCGACTATTATCCGTATAAAAACAGAGAATATAATCTTGATCTGACAATAAGAGGGAGATTTGCAGAAGATGTGACAATTGAGGGGTATGTAAAAAATGACAGCAAAATTGAAACCGGTGATTACATAAACATAAAAGCATACGGCAGAGACTGGGAATGTGAAGCCGGAAACTCGGAAAACATAGGTTATGATGACACATATAAAAACAGCAAGATAATAACAATGAAAGGAAGATATAGTGTGGAAAAGTGGGATGCAAATGCTGGTGTGGGGATGCCGCAGGGAGAATATCACAGAGAATATTTTAAAGGCGACAATACGCAGGGTCCGTATCAATTGGCGAATATACCTGTGATACAAATGACAGAAAAGATAACACTGATGGATAATACCGGAGAGAGGGAGCTTTTAAACGGCAAGGATTATACGATTGATTACAGATTGGGCAGGATAAAAATGAATGAGATACTGCGCGATGACCAGAGGATAGAAGTGGAGTACTATAAAGAGAGCCTTTTGAGCATGAGCAGAGTTGATTATACAATAAACGGCAATTTGAAGACAAAATATATTTATGGTGGGATAGGTGCAGGGGGAGTCTATACGAGAGAGGACACGCTGACTGACAGCTTAACAGAGGACTACTATGTTTTAAGCGGAAAACTTGGGGCGAAGATTGACAACAGAAACTATGCCGAAGCAGTGTGCATGACAAACATACAAGACAAAGATGACGGATATAGCTTCACAGGCAATGGTATAAAGGCGAATGCCGGAGTGGGAGCCGGAATATTAAATGCTGAAGGAGACATTTATAAAAAGATAGGTGATTTCAAGAGAATCGGAGAGGTGGAGAATATAGAAAATACGGTTGTAAATACATCGGCAGAGGTGAAGCCGGCCGATTGGAGCGGTATAAACGCTTCGTATAACAGAAAATATGATGATGCTTCAAATGACCGGAGTATAAAGGCTGGAGCAAATGTCAATTTCAACAGATTCGGCATCATAGATTATATACACACGGATAATTACAGCATTATGAATACCGGAGACAATACGAAATACAAAGGCGATGGCATAAGATACGCGAATGAATTTAAGAAGAATGAGTTTTATCTGCAGGGGGATGCAGGAAAGAGAGAGACATTGAGTGATACGGTTTACGGAGAGTATCAGACAGAGAAAATTGAACTTAATGACAAATACGGAATAAATGATAAGATGAATATAAGCGGCGGAGCGAACGGAGAGTGCAGAGAGTATGCAGATGGGGATAAATACAATTACGGAGTTAATGCGGCAATGCAGATTAAGACAGGGGAGAGCTTTAATGCGAATTTGACAGGCAATTATTTATACACTGAGGACGCAGGCATATATACTGTCTCAGGAAATACAGGTTGGAAATTCAAAAACTATATTAAAATGAATTCAAAAGTAAACACTGAGGTGAACAGAAGATATGTAACGGAGGATTCTACTGCAGAGAGAGAGATAAAATACAACATAAGCAATGTGATAAACTCCACACCGTTTCAGAATGTAAATTTAGGCATTAACAGCAATATTATACTCTCTGAGGGGTTGGAGAGCGGATTTATGTATCAAAGGAATTATATTAACGGAGGTTTTGCTTCAATAGGCACAAAGGCAGGACAGATAACTCTGGAGGCAGGCAATGGCAAGTATGTGAATTATTCAAATACGATTGAAAATAATCTTCTGTCGGATAATGTGAGATATTATATAAACACTACGGCGGCGCCAAAGAAGATAGGCGATTACACAGTGCGTTTGACTGAAAGATATGCGTATAACAACGGATTGACAATGAGCTATATTCCAATTTCATATACTGATGAGGTGGACACTGTTTCAAATGAAGTAAATCAAAGAGATTTGGAATTAGGTTTAGACGCCGGAAGAGTATTCAACATAGGAAGAGTCAATGCAGGATATGATTATATTTACAACATAAAAACTATACCTGATTCAATACCTGTTGATGCTTTTTCGCACAAGGGGTATATGGATTTAAGAAGAAATATTTTAAGCGGTCTTGAAATAACAGGCAGGTTTACTCTGGAGAAGAGAATTGGAATAGATCCCGACATAGAGAGAACGGAAGACAAGATGAATGTTCTGATAGTGACTCCGGAAGCAGGAATATATTATTCACTCAGCGGCTACGGAAGCGCAGGAGCTGTCTATTCGACATCGTTTTATTCAGGCACTTCCAGCCAAAACAGACAGAAGATAGGGTTAAATGTTAATTTGGCAAGAGGATATTTTGAGGTTTCTGCAAGCGGAAATTACCAGATAAGCAGGTATTACAAAATACTTGAATATGAATTCGGACTTAAAGTGAAACTGTGAGCAAGAGAAAAACAAAGAGTAAGCTGGTGACTGGTGAAAGCGAAGACGCCACAGTGCGAAGACGCACCGTGCGCCGTGGGCAAGAAAAAAACAAGAGTGCACTGGTACGCTTGTGAGCTTGTGCGCTGGTGACAAAGACGCCATGAGCCGTGGGCCATGAGCTGAAAAAAATCAAAGAGTTGATAGTTTATAGTTAATGGTTCAGAGGCGGGGAGACACAAAAAAAACAAAAGAGTGAATAGAGGTAAGGAGATTCCCACGCTTAGAGGTATGAGAGAAAAGCATAGCGCTCGGAATGACAGACTTTGTACGCTGGTAAGCTGGTACGCTTGTGAGCTTGTACGCTGGTAAAAGAGAGAGTTAATAGTTTATGGTTTATAGTTGTTAGTTGAAGATGCGGAAAGTGGACAAAGAAGGAAAATTGAAAAAATTTCTGTTTTTGTTGATTCTGTCAGTAATGATATTTGCTTCATGTTCGTTGCTCTCGATTTTCAATCCATTCAAAAGCGGTCACATAGGTGTTTATATTAAATCAGGAGAAAATGCCTCTGATTTCGATTTTGACTCA
>CAZMBH010000087.1:0-3951 GCA_964564535.1 uncultured Gammaproteobacteria bacterium | reverse complement strand
GGACTGATGTTTTTGTTCGGAACTGCAAAGATAAGAAATTTAATCAAATGTTGTAGGGGCGGACCTGTGTGTTAGGCCGATAGACTCATTTTGTCAATATAAAAAATAGTATTGATTTTATTTAAAGAAAGTTATATAATTTATTTAAATTTAAACAAAGGAGGAACAATATGAACAATTTCAAAAAGCGTTTAACCACCCCCCCCCCCGATACTTACGGTTTATGTTAGTATTGGCGGGATTGATGTTGTTGTCATTATCAGTCTCAGCAGAGTATCTTGTATCGGATGGGTTTATAGATCTTGATTATAACAAATGGGACATGACTGCATTTGGCAATACAGTTGCAATGTCGATAGAACCGATTGTTGACGGAGGACTTGTAAGATGCAGATTCGATTACAGCATAGTAGCTGATTTAGATAAATATCATGGAATAGGCATTTCCACTCAGATACCTGAAATGATAAAGGCATCCTTTTATAAAACAGTTGGAGGATATATAAATTGCTTTTATAAAACACTTCCGCAGACAGAATGGTTTTCGATGCGGGCGTATATAGAAAAGAATGAATACGGGGTCATAATATCAGACAGTGTAGTTAATAATTTTAAGTTTGAGGTTGAAGAGATAAACGGAATGTGGACATTTACGAATGTGCTCAGACAATATCGCAATGGAGAGTTGATTTTGCAGAATGAGAAGACGCTTGAAAGACAAGGTCTTCCGGTTCTTCCTACGGATATGACTTTTGAGACGGTTTTAAAGAAATTTGATGAAACTCAATATGAGACAAAGACATACTTCAGAGACAAAGACGGTATTATGATAGATTCGATAATGGATTATTGCGGTTTTTTGAACGGACCTGAGAGAGTGAGCTTCATGTATTTTGATTCTTTGACGGAAGATCAGGTAAGTCCGATATCCTGGTATGCTGACATAGATTCAGTGGGATGCTCTCCTGATTTGGATGACTATTACACAATAGAGACTGAACCGAAGTACATTACAAGAGGAGAGAGTGAGGATGTCTCAATAAAATTGATGAATTATTTTTATCCTGAGCAACTGTTCGACGGTGAGGTTACGGTAGAATTTTGGGAAACTTATGAAAATAGATTAGCTTCATATGATTGGAATAGCTCAAGCACGGTTTTTACAGTTAATGATGTTGAGGGTTTGGAGAACATTAACTATTATCGTATCAAATGCTGGGCGAATGACAATCTTCTTACAGAAGAGAATGCTGAAGAATACATCCCTGTGTGCAATTATAATATAGTAAAATATGATAAAGAGGTAGCTGTTTTGACGGATACAATGTTTGTGCCGTTCATATACAAAGCAGTTTATGACGAGGATTATACTTTTTATCATTTAGGATATGAACCGCTTCAAGGAATAGAAGTGACGCTAAATGACGGTGAGGGAGGAAACATTGCATTTTCAGGCACAACAGATGTTAGTGGCAAGGTCTATTTTCCTTTAAATCTTACAAACAACAGGGATTTGTACCTGAATGTTAATGACAATGCGGGTTTTGAACTGACAGATACTTTAGAAGCATATATGTGGTCACAGTCGAACAAAGCTCTGAGCAGTACGAGTGCCAATCATATAATAAGGAACTCAATTGATAAGAATCTGTATATGACATACTATATGTATGATATGACAGAGCCACCGATAGGCCTGAGACAGCATAAGATAATCTTGGGCACGAGTAATGATGAGGGAAAGACATGGGAGCTTGAAAAAGTCGCCAATGGCTTCAATCCTTCGATAGTTCAACTCGCAGACGGGGATGTGGGACTTTTATACGATGAAGGAATTTCATACCTTTTTGAGAATGTGGTTCTTCCCAATCCATCAACAGTGACAAACGGTTCATTGAAAGTTGAACCCGGTTCAATTGCATTGAATCCCCAGACCGGACTTTTGCACAGCACTGGAATAAAAACATTGTACACAGAGGATAATCTAAATCTTATACATGCGGTATTTGATGCGAATAATCCCGAAGATGCTCAGGTTGAGATAGTCATCAATAGAGACGGCTTGCCAGACCAATCCAATGCTATTCGAGTGCCGTTTTTGACACCATCAATAAGCATGTGGTACAATGCGTTGAATTCAACATACTATCCGATGATGGCTTTTGTTGATACTGATTATGATGTGATACTGAGATATTTTGATGTTGAGAATCAAGACCCAATAAATTGGGATTACAAAATAGAAAACATATCAAACTCACCAGCTTCATTATCATTAAACCCATATGTAGAGTGCAAGGGCGAGAATACATTTCTAATTTGGCAGGAACAGGTTAACACGGATGAATACGCAATTTATATGAATGGCAACAGGAGCTTCATTGATTCAACATTTACAGACAAGAGATTTCCTAAAATAAAGAATGGAACCTATATCTCATGCCTTGAAAGAACCGATTTGAACAGAATAAAAGTATTCCCGTATCAGGCGAATTACTATGGGAATCCCATAACGGTTATGGAGACATCGGATTCTGTATATGCGCCGGATATGTCGTATAAGACAGTATATGATGGCAAAAATCAAAAAACAACACACACGATATACAGCTTATGGGAGCAAAAGACAGACGGAGTTTACAAAATCAAGACAGATACTATAATGTTTGTCACAGATAAAACTGCCATTCCTACGAGTTTTGCAGGTTTTACAGATACATTCGAGACAACGGAATCTCCAATTTATGATTATGTGAATGCCAAAGGAAGAAGAGTGGAAACATTTGTAAAGGAGATAAACGGACTTGATGAAGGCAGATATTATGAAATTGAACTGAATACGACCAATTCAAGCAAGACGGAGCCGTATGTTGTAATGTTGAATGGAATAGTGAAAGAGGTAATCTACGGCAAAGAGAATAAGACATTGATACAGCTTGAAGCCGATGATTATGCAGACGGAGCAGTAGAGATTCGATTTGACAGATTGAAGGGCAATCCGAATAGAATGGTTGAGATGGGCGTCTATGAGTTTGATGAGGTGGGAGATGCTGTCGAATCTGCATCCAAAGCATCAGTAGTTCTCTTAACGGAAAAACCTAAATCAATTGAACAGATGAAACTGATAAGCTCAATAAACGGAGAAGTGAAGCTGATTCTCGGTAGTGAGAGCATTGATATAAAGAATGTCAGAATCATTGATGTTCTCGGCAGAGAGATAGCTTCTTATGCATCATCTGAATTGAAAGGAAAGAAAGAGATTCAAATAGGCAACAGATTGAATAACGGCATTTACTTCGTGAGAGTTGAGATGCAAAATGGAATCACAACAAAGAAAGTTAATATAATCAAATAACAAAAGGAGAATGGGGTGGAATTGAAATTATCAATCCCACCCTTAATATATTTATATGAAAACAAAAATTATCATTTTACTATTCTTCATAAATTCAATCATTTTTGCTGATTATGAATTGAAGCAATTGAATGTTATTAAAGATGTTGGATCAAATGGTCCAGATGATCAATTACTTAAATTGGATAATTATTATCCGTATTTGTTTGTTTTTTCGAATAGAAATGCGATCCCATATTTTCAAGAAATACTTTGTTATAATGGAACATTAGAGGTAATTGACTCTATAACAGAAAATGGTTATATAAGATTTTCATTTGATCTAAATCAGAACAATAAACCGGAAATATTAGGTTCTATTCCGGGAGGAATGTTTTATATATCTGAGCAAGTAGATTCGACTCAAATTTATTTTGATACTACATATCTCTCCCCTGAATTTTCAGAAGGACTACATAATGTATTAACCACCAATCTCATCAGCTCCAAGCCGACGATAGTCGGTGCGCCGCCTATGGATTCGGATACGGGCTGGTTCTATATGGAATATGATTCAACCGGTGACAGTTTAAAGTTCGGACAGGTATATAATGCAT
>CAZMBH010000086.1:0-4018 GCA_964564535.1 uncultured Gammaproteobacteria bacterium | reverse complement strand
CATCCTGAGTAGGTGCTGCGGCGTCCTCATGAGCATGGGCGCTGTTTTTCTCGCCTTGATGGTTGCCTACTTCAGCTACCTCTTTAGCTTCATCAGCATCATGATGTCCAGCGGCGGCCCCTTTTTGACCCTCATGCAGACCTTCATGGTTATGCATTTTGCTCTCGCCGCCACCGTGTTGATGACCACCACTGTTCGCGGCTAGAGCTTTGTATTGCTCTGCATCCAAGGTGGGAAGCTGCTTAAGAAAAGCGACCACTCCCCAGATGTAGGGATCAGCCATGCTTTTACCCCAAGCGGGCATGCCTGTGGATTTGATTCCATGCTTGATGATCCAGAAAGCTGCAGCAGGGTTTCCATCAACGCCCAGTTTTGAAAGATTTGGAGGTGCAGGGTAACCGTCTCGAATCCCCTGAGCCTTGCCCGCCGCCGCAAATGACGAAACTCATACGGCAGACGAGCTCAGAAATTGCCACACTTTAACTATCAAGGGGATTACATTTCTTTCAGCTTGGGAATGCGCCAAACGGATCAGCAGTTGGCGTGGTCGGCGGCTTTGGCCTTGCTCTCGACTACGGGGGGTTGAGTGCCTTGCTTTTGGGCAATTTGGTACGACTCCATCGAGTCCTTACTGGCCGCTTCCATACGTGCAAATGTCCGGTCACCACCGCCTTCGGCCATAGCCAGGGAAGAGACGGTCAAAGCTGCGATGACAAACAGGGTTTTCATGGATTTCATTTGGGTAGCCTCGGATGAGTTTTTGGTTGCCCCGTTGAATCCACATCAAGAGATGATTCTTGGGGCTGAGCTCAAGGCTCGATGTAATTCTACGGCTCATACCCTGTCAGAAACCTTAGGCCAACATTACAGTTGTGTCAGGTTGACATTTTCTTCTTGAACAATCTGCGACTTAATCCGTATGGTCTCGTCCATCCTAAGCTGCAATTAACCGCTTAAAAACCAATATATGACGGCTTTGTAAGCCTCCAGTCATTTTCAGCGAAGACGACGGATGGCTACGAAATTTAAAGTTTTCTTAAAGGATGCTCGACAGCTTTTGAACAGCTGCAGAGAGTCTGAATTGATCGACGTGCCACCATTATTTCAACCTGAGGAATCGCGATGCATATTGTGTTTGGACTGGAAACTATCCACAAAGGTGATCTGGCGTGAGTATTAATTTCGAAAAGGCCGTTGGCTCTGCGGAAAGAGCTTTAATCTATCGTAGTCAAAGAGCTGAGGTGCTGAGCAACAATATCGTCAACGCCGACACACCGAATTTTAAGGCTCGCGATATGGACTTTCCTACCTTGCTTGCAGAACAGTCAAAGCGAGTTGCAGACACCCAATTTTCTTTACAAACAACAAACCGAAATCATATTCGTGGAAATGGCTCAGAAGGCGACTCTGATGGGAGTGCTTTACTTTACAGAACTCCAAATCAACCGTCCCTTGACCAAAACACCGTGGATCAGCAGATCGAAATCGCGAAATATACGGAGAATGAAATTCATTTCGAGGCGGCTTTTACTCGATTAAATGGCTCATTTAAAGGCTTAATTAAGGCAATACGTGGAGAGTGATGGGCAAAAGAACTATGACAAAATAAAGGTAATTATAGTGTGGGGCTGCTATTCCAAATCTGGTCGTCCTTGAACTTCAGTGTCAGCAAATAATTGAGCGCACCTCACCATGACTGATATTCTCGAGTCCATCGCTGGACGCGTTGTCCGATATCAGCAAAGTCGAAGACCCAAATATTGTTCTTGAGAATGGTCGATTCATCGTTAGTGGTGCCCTGAATCTCAAACGCGTGAACAAACCGGCTTTCAGGCTAAATCGACTGAGGACTACCTGACTCTGGCGGGACTGGTCATGAGCCTGCTGGATCGTCTGACGATCATCGGGAACAAACTCGATTGGGAGAGGTGGAGCATGACGGTGGTTGGCGTTGAAGAGCGTCGGATGACGAGGATGCTGGTGCGTAAAGAGTAAGGGTAGAAAAGCGAGACCGCATTTGCGGCCTCGCTTGTTTTCAAGATATCACTCGTGCGAGTGCCCGTGCTCAGCGCTCTCGGAGGTTGTTTCTTTCTCGCCGCCGCTGCATGCAGTCATCAGGCCCAAGAAGCAGATCAAGAGCATCGTACGGAACAACGTTGCTGAAGTTTTCATTGGAAAGTCTTTCCTAAAATACTGGGTTAAACGTCCGTGGTCCGGTCGCTCTAGGCCTTTTCGGCAGAAGAGCGGCCGTCCTTGGATTACTGTTTAACGCTCAGGTAATCACCGGTCGTTTTCAGTGAGATGGTCACGTCGCTGTTGCTGCGATTACGCCAGAACCAGCCATGGGTGCCGTCAAAAATGGCGGTGAACTCGCCCTTATCGCCTTTGACTTGCTTGCCTTTGGTGTAACTGTGGAAATAGCCCTTTTCTGCCTTGTAGGGCTCGCCATGGGTGTCGTAATTCACAGGGCCCCCAGCCGTTGTCCACTCATAGCTGACGGTGGTGTTTTTCAACATTTCCAGCTTGATCTCTGTCCCTTCACCCGGCTTGAGTATGACGGTCATCTGATCAGTCTTTGATGCAGGGATAGCAGCTACTACAGGTTCCGTTACCGGCTTTGCCGCAGGCTGAACTTGTTCGATTTGCGGAATCGGAGCTGCCGCGACGGGTTGTGGTGGCGCGGTATCGGCCAGGGCCTCTTGTGCGAGGGTGATTTTCAGTTCGCCCATTTGCGTCAGGCCTAATGCTCGTCCCACGCCCGTTGGATCAATGGCGTATTCCGAAGGCATGATGACCGTCACCAAAAGGCCGACTGCGGTGAGCAGCGCGATGACTGTCGAACGCACTAACTGGCGGCTGCTGGGCAATTCGTTAACGGTTGGAAGTGGAGTATTGAACATGGTCAGAATTCCTTACGCGGAGACAAACAGGCCGGTGAACTGGTAACCCATCAGCAGGAAACCGGCACTCATCATGGCGACGTTGGCGACATAGGCGTGGCGCCAAAAACTGCCGGTGCGCCGCCAATATCCCATCAGAATGAGAATCGAGCTGAGGGCCAGCAATTGGCCTATCTCGACGCCGACGTTGAACGCAAGCAGGTTGGGGATCAGGCCGTCGGGCGAGATCTCGTACTCCTGGATCTTGGTTGCCAAACCAAAACCATGGAGCAGACCGAAGACCAGCGTGGCCACCTTGGTATTGGGTTGGTAACCGAACCAGCGCTGGAACGCGCCCAGGTTGTCGAGCGCCTTGTACACCACCGAGAAGCCGATGATGGCGTCGATCACGTAGGAGCTGATGCTTATTTCCGTGAGCACACCGAGTAGCAGCGTGACCGAGTGGCCCACAGCAAACAGCGTGACGTAAAGGCCTACATCCTTCAGGCGGTAGAGGAAAAAGATCACCCCGAAGAGGAACAGCAAGTGGTCATAGCCCGTCATCATGTGTTTGGCGCCCATGTAGATAAAGGGCAGCAACATGACGCCAGAGCTTTCCTGGATGAAGCCCTTATCCCCCTCAGCAACGGCGTGAGCCAGCGCCTCGGGCATGCCGAAGGAGAGTGATGCGATAAGCAAAAACAGCAGCAGTAGCGGGCGACACGAGGGCACAGTGAATGCGCCCACGCCGCTCATAGAGTGCGAATGCATGGATAAATCCTACGTTGCAGTGATCTTGGGCCGCAGCGCGGCCATGGTCAGGATGCGAACGAAGGACGGGGTGGACGCTTGATCAAGAATATCGGCGGAGGGGGAACTGCATATTGCGGGGCATCAACCCGCACCGATAGCTTGGGTTGTTCGGCCAAAATCAACAGTGAAGTGAGCTGCGGTGTTTCGTGCTGATGGTCAGGGGTCAGCGGGGAGTGATAGTGATCCGAGCAGCTCGCACACGACATCTCAGTCAGCTCTTCATGAGAGTGATGGGCGTCTTGCGCAACCTCCCAAGCAGGCTGTTTCGACGTCACTGACAACGTATAGGTATGCCCGGCCCAGGCCACAAACATGGCGAGAGCAAG
>CAZMBH010000085.1:0-4037 GCA_964564535.1 uncultured Gammaproteobacteria bacterium | reverse complement strand
GATTTAGGCCAGCGGCTTTGCGTCCCATCTTTTCAGAATGGTTTGCTTTTCCCTAAAAAATATTGTGCGCATCATGACGGAATGTGTCAAGGGGCATGCCCATGGTCTCGACTGGTGAAACGGTTGCGATACGTGTTGTTCGACTTCAATTTGGCGGTCGTTGACACAGCATTTGGCGGTCGTTGACACAGCGACTGTGACATCGATCATGGGAGTTCCACCGAACCTGCGGTACTGTCTGCAAAAGCGGTGAAGGAACCGGCGTATTACCGGCAGGCCTTTCGTCAAAATTGCGCCGAGGGTGATCCCTGGAGGCATTCGGGGGCACGGCAGAGGGCCGAACTGGATGAGAACGGTGTTGGCTATCGGCGGATCAAGTAGAGATGCCGCTTAGCCCTACAACGGCACTTATGAACATGTGTGCCACATGCTGTAGGTCGCTTCGGAGTACGAGTACTGCATATTGTGTCTATATTGACATGTTGCGTTGTAGGGTTAGGACATGTTTCAACTTTATGCATCACGAAAATAGTCCTGCCTGCAAAAGTCGGGAGCGAGGCGGAGGTTATCATCTGCACGAACGAACCCTTCGGTTCACCTGGCGAAGCCCAGGCCTCTTCGACAAGACCACAGCCACGGAGAGGAGGATAGTATCTTCTGGAAATCGCTGGCTCGCGCCGGCGGGGGAGTGCACTCGGGGTGTGGTTGATATCTCGAAGAAGAGGCAGAGAATGTCAGGATCCTGCAGAATACACTACCGGAGAAACAACACTGAATTTAAAAAGCTCCGGGGCCGCAAGCGAGAGTGAATTTGTACCTTAATATGACCTCCCTTGACAATCCGGGCATAAAAAAAGGGCTACGGATCAACCGTAACCCCTTGGTATGACTGGTCGGGATGAGAGGATTTGAACCTCCGGCCCCTGAACCCCATTCATGGATAATAAATATAATTACAATAAGTTACAGTCAATGGGGGTTTTTCTGGGGGTTTTGCATAGTATTCCGCAATATCTTTGATTTACTCGAGGATCGAGTCATGCCGGTTTGTGCTCTTTCAACCAATCGCGGAGAATTGCGTTGACTCGTGATTGCCAGCCCGGCCCAGTGGCACGAAAGGCGTTGACGATAGAAGGGTCGAGGCGCAGGGCGACTGGCACCTTTCGTGGTGCTTTCTGCGGGCCGCGAACCCGAGGCGGAATTTCCGGATGCCTTTCCCCGACCGGTTTCATGGCGGACAGCAACGAATCGGACAAGGGCGGGGAATCAACCGCATCCCAATCTTCTTGGGCGATGTTTTCAGGTTTGCGTTTTTTCATAAAATTCCTTCTCCCTTTTGTTCGCCCTTCGCAAACTGATCAGTCGAATTGCCCGGCCCCTTTTGGTGTAGATCAGGATATGAAGGCGTTTCCCGATAAGACCGATGGCGACAAACCTTTTTCGCCATACTGAGCGCGATCGTCCTGGGATTCGAAGGCCGACGCCCAATCAAATAGATCGGCATCGGCAAAATCGACGCCGTGCTTTACAAAGTTGGCGGCGCGTTTGTTTTCATCCCATTCGTAGTACATATTTTATTGTATATACAGTTTGGCTTGGTGTCAACGCCTCTTCCTCTTCTCCACCACCCCGACGATCCTGAAATCGATCTCGGTCATATCCGGATTGGGTAACGTTCGTTGAGTGGTGTGTCTCAGAGAGTCCTGTTGAATGGTTTGTGTACGCCTGGCTACCCGGAAAGGCCTGGTAACTTCAAGGAACAGTCCTGTGCGGCCCAGCATACCGAGTGAGGCGAGGAGGGAGAACATTGGCCTGAAGCCGTGCGTCAACGGTGGATGTGTCGCCTGGCTGGCCAGGCGGGTAAGGAGCTCAGCCCTTACCCGCCTTTTGGAGGCATCCTGCTATCGCCGGTTTGAGTTCTGGGTCGACCTTATTTCCCGATGGCCTGCAGTACGTTCAACTCGTGAAGGGCCCAGTAGACGCGGGTTTGTTCGCTGCAAGACTGCAGCAAGTCGTTTTGGTCCGGTTTTCCATTGTCGATACAGCCGTCGACCCTTGCAACCAGATTTCTCAGCTGGACCGAAACCGGCTGTTCGTTGTCACGTTTCAGCTGCCCACGGATCACGGCGATGTTGTTGAGCAGGATTTTTTGTCCCATCCGGTAAGCAAAGGCGTCCTCGTCCATGGTCATAACCAGGTCATACAGCTCGTTTATCTTGGACTTCATGGTGCCGAGCGGATCGATGTTGCCATAGATGAGGATCTTCCCTTCATCCACATAATTCCAGCCCGCTTCGAGGATATCGATATCGGTGGTGCCTTCTGGCAGCGGTTCGACCCTGATCATGGTCGCCGACCGGGTGGCGTAACCGGCGTTGTGATCGGCGTTTGCATCGAAAGGCCAGATCACGTTCTGAACAGCGGAGGTTGAGGCCTGGTCAGGCGGTCCGGGAACCTTCTGCGGGGGCACTACCCTGAAGGGGCCCTCGCCGTCCAGTTTATTGGATGTGGTGAGCTGGCCGGGCTCCAGATAAGAATCATCCCGGCCGTAGGCCAGAATCATCTGCAGGCCACCTTCAACCTCGATAGAATCGCCATTCTCCAAGTCGGTGACGGACGAGGAAGTGTAGTTGCACCAGCCGTTGGGATTGATGCTGTCATCCGCCTGTTCGTTATAGTAGTACTGGGCCGTCGGGTAGACGCCGTAGACATGATACATAAGGGGATCGCTGTCGGGTTCAAGCGGATGGTACTGGGCCCAGCCGTCCGGCGCGAAAACCGTGATGCCTGTGGCCGATGGCAGAATATGGCTGTCGTCGAGCAGGTAGGCCATGGAAACACCGGTGTATTTGGCATAGGAATCGCCGGATTTATGGGTGTTCATGAGCATCAGCTGGCTGTGGGCCGGCATGGCCTGCAGTTCGTCCAGGGTGAGCACGCGGTAGGGAGCGGGAACCTTGGTCGGATCGTCGTTGGCATCGCCCGGGTATCGCAATGCGGCAATCTCTGCCCCGTTGGCAAAACCGTCTCCATCGGAGTCCTCAGCGTCAATAGCCGATAATGTTTCGGCCGTCCTGCCGAGCTGACTGTAGGCCTGGCCGTACCCATTGAGGGTGTCGGCAATATCGCCGCTCTGATCATACCCGTAGGAGTAGTGGCACCACTGGCAGCTGCCCAGCTGCACCCAGACGTCCTTTTTCTTCTCGTATTGGCCGCCGCTGTGGCAGAGAGCGCAACTGTCGAGCTTGGTTCCCTCGATGGCCGGATAGGCCTGCAGGGCGATATCCGAGTCGGTGTCCCCACCGTGATGGTAGGCCCCGTATGCAGTAAGGGGCACAGTGGCAAAAAGCAGTGCAAGTATCAGTATCCGTCGCATAATCTTCCCCCCTGTTGCTTTGTTTATCCGAAGACCGTCCGTGTCGAAGTCGGCACCATACGGTCGCTATCCTGGCAACTTATGGGAGATCTAGTAGTAGGCAGGCGGTATACTGTCAATTTTGACCGCAAAACCATCCAACAATAACCGTGGATAACCAATAGAAGAAGCCTTTTTCATCGACCATAGAAAGGCTATCTGGTTATCGCTCAATCTCAGCCTGGTTAATCGAAAGACGGGTGGTGGCAAAAGAGTACAGCTGAATAGAGGCCGGTGCATCGCCATGTTATGCGCATTGGGTTTCGGGAAAATTCTTAGCGATGCAAGGCTATTGCTATCTGAGCTTCGGTTCCTCCCCAGGGAAGAGTTCCTGCCAACATCGGGTGTCACCAGCCTCAAGAGCAAGACCGGTGATCGAAGGCTTCTCGCACGGCTTCGCGCCAGGCCACCCGGCAATGGGCGACGCCGCGTCGGTGGATGCATTGGGCGTCGCCTTAGCAATGGGCTGCGCACGAGCCTTATTTGCTGGCGCAGCCCTTCATGCATTGGCCGAAATTGCAGGAGGCGAAACCTCTGGGAACCGCCCGGTGCGGACTCGCATGCCGTAAAGTCCGATTTTGACAAGTACCGTCAAGAATTGAATAACTTCCCGGAAGCCAAC
>CAZMBH010000084.1:0-4133 GCA_964564535.1 uncultured Gammaproteobacteria bacterium | reverse complement strand
ATCTCCTTACCTCTATTCACTCTTTTGTTTTTTTTGTGTCTCCCCGCCTCTGAACTATTAACTATAAACTATCAACTCTTTGATTTTTTTCAGCTCATGTCCCACGGCTCATGGCTTCTTCTTTGTCTTCTTTAACCATAAACCATCAACTATAAACTATTAACTTTATCTTGCTCATGGCGCATGGCTCAAGGCTCACGGCCTCTTTGTCTTGCCCATGGCTCAAGGTTCGCAGCTTTTCTCTTTTTACTAACCCACCAGTGTACTCTTGATTTTCTTTTGCTCGTAGCTCAAGGCACATGGCACAAGGCGCATGGCGCACGGCTCACGGCTTTTTCTGTTTCTTGCCCATGGCACAAAGCACATGGCTCAAGGCGTCTTCTTGTTTCCTGCTCAAGGCTCAAGGCACATGGCGCAAGGCTCATGGCATCCTTGTATGCTTCTTCTTTAACCATAAACTATTAACTATAAACTATTAACTATTTTTCTCGCTCACGGCTCACGGTGCGTCGTCGCACTGTGGCGTCTTCGCCTCCCCTTCATTGCGGGAAATGTAATAATCATCCTCAATATTATTAATTTTTGCTGTTACTGGTGATGGAGTAGTGGGATTGACAATTGAATCTTCAAACTTACTGCTCAATATCGTTATTCCCCAGTCACTTTTATTTGTCAAGTCAGTTGCGTAGCCATGCACCATAATCACAGGATAAGGACGATATGGTTCAGCTTCTAATACTAAAATGCTTAAAAGCGCGCTTAGAAACAGACAAAATTTCTTCATTGTTATCTCCATTTCAATTTTTATAATTCGTCTTCAGAAAATTCAAATGTATTTATTATATTTCCTAAGGTATCCAATATAGCTCCAGGTGTAGCATAATAGTTGCGCAATGGACTTCTGTATCCAGATATATTATGTAATAATTTTTTTTCACTTAAATCATTCAGATTTATTACTACTTTATAAAATTCATTTTCATTCGTAATGGAATCTTCTAAATATAAATCCGCAGTAATATAATCACCTTCAATTTTACCTCTATAGGGATCCTTCATTACTATGTAATTTTCTATTCTATCAAGATACTTAATTACTACAACTTCCTCCCCTGTATTCAAGTCCACAAACTTATTACTGTTTATTAATAGATAATTTCGCTCAAAATCATAGTCGGATACTGGTCCGGCATCTGTTAATAATACCTCCATCGTCTTATTTGTTATATCGTACTTAATTGCATCTCCACCGTGTCTCATCGCAACTATATATTTCTCATCATCTGAAACTACAGGATAGACGACTGAATCAATTATCTGTTCCCATTCGTCATATGGCTCTACTATTTTATAAATGTTGAATTCATCATTTATATATATATGCCCATTTACTGCATCCATGTGAACACCTTCTATTGAATATACATAATGTGAGTCCTTGCTCCTGAACAACAACTCCTTTGCACCTGTGCTTGCTGTTATTCTCCATATCTCTCCACCAACCCAGTCATACATTCTATCTGAGCCACCTACTGTTACTATATCATGATACTGTGCTATGCTCGCATAAATCAGTATATGGTCATTATCTTCCCAACAGATGCTGTTAGTTCCAAGATATCTTTCTATTTTGAAATATCCAAACAATGAACATCCAATCTGAAAAAACATTACTAAAGTTAAAATTAAAACAAAAGTCAGCAGTTGAAGATATCTTCTGTTTTTATACTGTCTGTATATTTTTAATGATAGTTCTTTATCTTTTATTTTCATAGAATTAACTCCTATTTCTTTATTTTTCACTTAGTTTTTAGAATGATTTTATGATTTCAATATTGATATTTTCACTGATAAAACTCTCCAATGAACCAAAAGAATACCCGCTTGTAAATCCGATCATTAGCTCTCCTATTTGAAGTTTCAACCCACCTCTTATTCTTCTACCGTCATACCCAATTATTCCCATTAATTTTTGTTTCTCAAAACTGCCTTTGTCTGTCGATATAAGCTCAATTGTCATTCCTGCTTTTGGTAAAATACTGCTAATGTTCAAATCTTCCATACCTGTCCCAATTTCCATTTTTATCCTTTTTGAAAACTCTTTTAATATGCCCAATTCTACATTTATCATACATCCGGCACTTACATCAAGTAGCATGCTGCTTTTCTCCCTCTCTCCGTCACTCCAAAATATTCTATTCCCAACTATATCTTTTATGCTTATCACTATCCCTAAACTATCAATGCTCTTTCCCATATTTTCTATTACAATGTATCTCGCTCCTATATCTCCACCGTAGCTCATGAATGTCTTGCGCTCCGCATCTCCATAGCTTATTTTCCCGTTGATTCCATACCCAAGTTTTCTTTCTGCACCGGAAAAGCAAATATTAACCTCTGTTATTGAAAACTTTGTCTCTCCTGACCTGACAAATCCACTATATCCAAGTCCATTCATTGTGTCATCTATTGTCATAAATGCCAATCCCTGCACATCTATTCTGTTTATCATCAATCCTGTTCCAAAGTGTCTGTTGTAAGCATTTATCCCCTTTCCTATCGCTAATATACTGTTTAATCCGACATATTGACTTAATTCAAATCCAATTCCCGCCTGCAATCCATCCATTTCATGAAGCAAACTCACATTACTCTTCATACTCATAACACCATCCCAATACATTGACACCATATTCCCGCTAACACTACCCGTGATTGATTTGCCCAGCCCTGTCATTGCATACCCGCCCTCTGAAGCGGATAAAGATATTGTAAAACACAAAAGCATAATCAATATTAATCCGAAACGGTGATTTATTGATAAATCAAAGCACTTCATATTAGTCCTCAACTTTAAACAGTTTGTTGTTAATTCCTTTATCTATCTTCACATTCTTATATCTAATCACCATTTCTTTATTCCCATATTTTGTTTGCGTGCTGACTTTCATCTCCTTCATATATCTCTTACCATTCATTTCACCATATTGGAATATTACCTTTGACGAACCTTCGTTCATATCCATCTCCTGAAAAATCATGTCCCCGTTTTTCATGTTTATTCCGACTTTGACACCGGTAACTCCGCCCATCATCTCTTCATTATATTTAATTGTAGCCACATTATTTGAGTAATCCAAGACTTCAAAACCGTTTTTTTCAATAAATCCTTCTGCCATGGTCTTTGCATCAGTTTGTTTATAGCTCATCCCCTGCATTGCAGTTCCTTTGACCCATTTTTCTTTACCGGTCTTTGTGTATGTTCCGTTTGTATCTTGAACAATCACCATATCCTCTATTCCGACTGTTTTATTCCCTTTAATCTCTATTCTGCTCTGTTTGTCCTTCTGATACAATTTGGTTGTTCCAATAACTTTGCCTCCATCCTCTATCTCTATTTCACACTCGAAAGTTTTGTATGGATTGCTTTTAATAGAAGCTATCTGATTCTTAAATTCCTCCACCGTCATCTTTGTAGAAGAAAATACATTTATAAAAATACATAATATTAAGACTGTTGAAATTCGATTGAAATTACTTTTCATTTTTCCTCCATATAATTATATTTATCTCTCTTTAAGTTGCGTGATTTAATACTTCCTTCTTTTTTTCTCATGTTTCCCGACTTTTATTTAAACATTTATTATATTTCAATAATTAAATTCAAAATAAATTCTACTAAATTAAATCATTTTTGTCAATACCCGCTCTGCATACCGCTTTATTGACAACGGATTCTCTACTCTAACATCATATCCCGCATCTTTTAACATCTCCGCTGTCCGTATGTAATATGTCCCTGTCGCTTCCATTGTCACTCTGTCTCCTTCTCCTCTAAGCCATTTATTACTCTAAGCCTTCTTTTATTACTTTGCAATACCATGGAATTTACTATACGATGACGCAAGCGGCTATTCACTCTCCTTCTGTCATTCCGAGCGTCTTGCTTTACCCACTTACTTCTGAGCGTGGGAATCTCCTTGTCGGCTATTCGTTCTTTTACAAAGAACATTCACCGCAGTAAGGAGATTGCTTCGCAGTGCTCGCAATGACGATTTTGATATTTCTCTTGCTCAAGGCGCATGGCTTCTTTGTATGTGTATCCGTTCCGATTATCGATTACAGTCGACCGA
>CAZMBH010000083.1:3005-4137 GCA_964564535.1 uncultured Gammaproteobacteria bacterium | reverse complement strand
TGCACATAATTTCTTATCTTTCTTTTCAAACAAACATCCGTTACGATACCATAATTTGTTTCTGGATCAATGCGTGGCATATTCCCTGCATCCGGGTCGCCATTCGGATTACCATTTTCAACATCGAAAAGATAAACAAATTCATAACGATTTTTAATCACTTCATTTGACATTTCAAACCTCCTTTAGTAGAAATTCCTGAATATATTTTAATTTACTCCTCATTCTTGGTTTCTTTCTTTTTGTAAAAATCATTTCTCTGATGATAATAACCTATAGCGAAAAGACCTTGATCTTCAAGAGTTAAATGGCTTGGGAATTTTTTTGCAGGCAATTGTTCTAAAATTTCAGAATTAAGAAAATCGTAAAAGCCGCCATGCTCTCCCTTACTTGTGTGATGTTTGTTAAGTCTCAATAAGATTGGAAATGTTGAACTTGGAGTTGCAGAAGCAGAGGAATAATATTTATCCTTTATTGTTGCATTTATATCTCCCAACGCATCCTGCTGGGCTTTTTCTAAAACTGCGAACAATCTTCCAAGAAGATATGCCGGTTCTTTATTGGATTTATCTAACGACATGCTAACCTCCTTTCTATGGTTTCTCACTAAAATTCCTTTAATCATTGCGGAACGAAGATAATTAATTTTTTCACCCGCGCGAACTCTGCAAATCAAGGCAGACAAAATACATTCAGGATAATACCCTTGAGTTAAAATTGATCTTGCTAATTCACCACTTAGAAGCGGGTTAATGTTATCTGTTTTCCCAAGAACAGCGGTTTGAACAAGAAGATGCCACAAGCCCGGAAATTCTTTATCCATTTCGTCTTTTCTTTCAATAGCAATGTCTTTAAAATGTCTGCCAATATTATTTGAAATTTCTTCTACTGTCCCTTCATACCAAAATCGAACAGATAATCGAGAAGCGTTTGGAGAGAGTCCAAGGATGTAAAATTTTGTTTTTCCATCTATTTCTTTTGGCATTGATCCGTCACGAACGGCTTCAAGAAACTTGCGAACATCAGCCACAGAATTAGAATCCTCGTTTTGAGGGTTAAATATTTCTGAAAGAATGTCCTCCAGTGGAGATGGTTTTTCCGCCCAAAAAACAGTAGTAGCATCACCGATCTG
>CAZMBH010000083.1:0-2905 GCA_964564535.1 uncultured Gammaproteobacteria bacterium | reverse complement strand
CCTGTCGTAGTATTGTTTTAGTGCTTGTAAAATCATAGCTCTCACCTCCTTTCAGATTCTTTTAAACACTTCTGAACATCAATGATTCCATTTTCCATTTTTACATAAAAAAATTGTGCAGGTGGTTCTGTCATATTAGAGGCAAAATCCATATCATAAAGCATCCAACTTAAATCACGAGTTTCATCAATTGCTTCGGGAATGTCATTTTCAACCAATTCAAAATTTGCTGAAAATTCTCGGCATCCGAGAACAGGTTGATGATAACATTGCCCTTTTTTTGTTCTGCGATTGAATTGGTCAAGATGCTTACCTTCATTTTCGTCACCACTTATAATGTCAAAATGAGCTTCAATGACATATTCTACATTTTTTAAAACCATTGCCGCTCTTTGTTGTCTTTCATCTTCAATAAATAGAGATTCCATAAATCCGTTTTTCATGGCGCTATTTACATTACGGATGGATATTTTACTGCTTAATTCATTTCTTCTGATGTTAGTAAATTTTATTGGCTTTATGACATGAATTTTATCTATCACCCATTTTATTTCAGGCTTCCAATAAATTGCTTCAAGCACACCTCTTGCTGAAGAAGGAGTTATGACATCATAAGATACTCGCTCAACCTTCATTTCGGGTCTCGTAAAACAGGCATAATCACCCCATATTCTCAATCTGACACCATACATTTTGTACCTCCTTAAATTCTATACAATATTCTGCTTCTCATCTCGATAGTAGGGATTACCAGCCAAAAATCCACATTCATCACTATAAATTGAATCATTTAGAAGAACTGCATATTGTTCTCTTTCAGGAATAATGTATTTAATAGATACATCTTTGTGTTTATTAAATATGTCAGAAGTAACATTCACTGTGAAACGTTGTAATTTTCTTAGAAGCTTTTTATCGAAATCATCTTTTCTTAAATTCCTAATTAAATCTTTTTCCTTGCCATACGGTATTAAAACAGGAATTGAATAATCATCTATCAGTTTAAACTTTTCAGCAATTACTCTAAATGGAATATTAACCTCTGTAATTTCACTTGCAATTAGTTCCATCAAATTTTGATTATCACACTTGTCTCCATTCTTCCAATAATAGAGTTCAAAATATTCTCTAATAGCTTCAAGTGACAAGATATTATTATGATGACGGATTACTTCTCTGGCACAATCGCTTTGTTTGCGGAATATTGACGGCACACCATTTTCATGTTCAAAAACAAAAACATGTCCATTCTTTTGCTTCCCTTCTCTATTGCATCTTCCTGCTGCTTGAGCTATTGAATCAATTCCACTTATTTCACGATAAACAACTGGAAAATCAATATCTACCCCCGCCTCTATTACCTGTGTGCTTATTACAACGCACTTTGAATTATCTTTAAGTGCCGCTTCAATTTCTCGTAATTTATCGGTACGATGCTCCGCACACATATTCGCAGAAAGATGAAACGCTCGCTTGGATTTATCATCTTTAAGTAAGTCATATAATTTACGAGCTCTTTCGCGAGTATTAACAATACATAAAACCTGATTATGATTGTTAATTTCAGCTGAAAGAGTTTCATCTGTCTGATTTTCTTTAAGTATTTCAACTTTCACTCTCTCTAAGTTTTTAAACAAACTGATGACAGCTTCTCTATTGCCAACAATTTCAGCACTTTCATTTATATTGATGCCATTAAAATTCTTTCTGCTTTCAATTGCCGGCTGGGTTGCAGTACAGAGGAGTATGGTCGTTTTGTAGTGATTCTTTAATTCCTCTAAGGTTCTGATGCAAGGGTAAAGAAAATCTATCGGAAGCATTTGAGCTTCATCTAAAATTACAACACTATTGGCAATATTGTGTAGTTTTCTGCATCTTGAAGGATTATTGCTGAATAAGGATTCAAAAAACTGAACATTTGTAGTGACAATAATCGGTGCATCCCAATTTTCTACAGATAGTTCCCAAGATTGCACATCATAATCTTCATCAAAATTCAATTTTGCTTTGTCAAAATTACTGTGATGTTCTAAAACACTATATCCTAAATCTCCAAAAGCTTCCCTAAAAATAGCGGCATTCTGCTCAATTATACTTGTATATGGAATAACATAAATTATTCTATCCAATCCATTCGTTATTGCATGATTAAGCGCAAAAGCCATTGAAGATAAGGTTTTTCCACCACCAGTCGGAACGGTTAGGGTATAAATACCTTTTGATAGATAAGATTTATCAATACATTTTCTCAACACGTCGCTTCTTTGAGTATTAACCGAGGAATTTTCAACACTATTAAAACATTTGATATAATTATCAAATTTTGCTTTTAAATCCAATAGTGAAGGGTAAACATTCCTTTTTTGTGATTTTTCTAAAGATATTGCAGATTCAGTGTTTAATCTGTCTGCATCTACAAGGCATGAAAACAAAAACCTTGAAAAGAAAGATAGCGCAAAAGCCGTATTTTGATTATTACCGCGTTTTAGTGAAGATATGCAATCTTTCAATTTTTCAGAGGCTATTCCTTGAAAATCAATTTCCTTTTTCCAATAATCATAATTTTCCAACACTTTATTTGATAATCTTGTTGCTAAATCATAATCTGTATTATCTTTTCCATTTGGTAATCCGCTATGATGGCCTGCTATAGGGTAAGAAAATAATTTGCCGACATTGTTATTTCCCGTGAAGAATTTCGAGATTTCTTTTGCGCCAGCACTTGAATGATCAACTCTAATATTTGCACCGGTTAAACGATTTTGAAATTTATCAGAATATTTTCCAATATCATGAAGTAATCCGATTAGAAAACCGAAGTCGCCGCTATTGAATTTGTCTGCGAATTTTTTTGACAAATTGGCTGTGTCACATAAATGGTCTTTAAGTAATTGCCACTTATCTG
>CAZMBH010000082.1:0-4194 GCA_964564535.1 uncultured Gammaproteobacteria bacterium | reverse complement strand
TGGGCTTTTGTAATCTTTTCTTTTTCTCCACTTGAAGCGATCCAATCAAATGCCCCCCATAAAAGATAGATAAGTAGGGAGAAACCAGCGATTAAAATAAATGCTCTAATTCCAAAAGCGATAAAATTACCAAGCCCCTGGGCTGGATTGTCTCCGCCAAGATTCATGGCTTCAGGAGGTGTAATCCCACCAAATAACTCATCAATTGCAGGGTCATTAGTAGTTAAAAATTTCATTTGGGTAATATGTTTGTCTTTAAGACAATTCCTAATAATTGAATAACCAAGAAACTAGCAACGACAATAATCAAACCTAAAACGGCAGTTGTAATTGATGCATAGGCTTTTTTTAAGGCATCAGGATTATCGCCATGAGTTAAAATATCGTAAGTAGCTTTAAGCGTGATTACTAAAAAAATCAGTCCGGCACCGGTCATTGCCAACGGAAGAGCGAGGCTAATAATCTTTCCTATATTACCGACTTTAGCAGCCGGGAAACTATTTTGGTCAATGGTAAAAGCTTGAACCATGAGAAAATTATAAGTTATAATTATCCTATGTTCAACCCTACTTTTGAAATTACTAATAAAATTTTGGTCAATATTTCCAAAATTGAAGCAGCCGAAGAAGTAATCAAACATTCACCCTTATTACCACTCTGGGAAAAGCAGTTTAAGGAAGAGGCGCTTATCCGTTCTGCCTATCACGGAACTCATATTGAGGGAAATAATCTTCATAAAGATGACGCTAAAGATATTTTATTGGGACGCGATGTTATTGGGCGACCCCGCGATATCCAGGAGATCATTAATTATAGAAGGGTAATCGAATTCATTGATGATGAGGCAAATAAAAAAATTGATAAAATTTCAGAACAAATTATTAAAAAACTACACAGAATTTTAACTGATAAGATTTTGGTTAACGAGCAAATAGGTGAGTACAGAACAAAGCAGGTAATTATCAGAAATTCTGCAAATGGCGAGGTGACTTTCCGTCCGCCTCCTCCAATTGAAGTACCATTTTTAATGCGGGAGTTTATCTATTGGTTAAACCGTGACGATAAAGACAAACTACATCCTGTTTTAAAAGCGGGAATTGCCCATCATGAACTGGTTAGAATTCATCCATTTTTAGATGGTAATGGAAGGGTATCCAGGGTGCTTGCTACTTTAATTTTATTTTTAGGTGGATATGATATCCGTCGTTTTTTTTCTCTAGAAGAATATTATGATCGTGATGCGATCACTTATTATCAAAATTTACAGAAAGCATCGGCGGGGGATTTAAGCAGTTGGTTGGGGTATTTTACCAGCGGGGCTGCAATTGAATTTGATAAAGTAAAAGAAAAAATTCTTAAATTGTCTAAAGATGTAAAGTTAAAAGAAAAGTTTGGCGGCAAACAGGTTTATCTAACAGAGCGTCAGATGAAGTTGGTTGAATATATTCAAGAGATTGGATACATTCAAAATCAGACTTTTAGAGATGTTTTTCCGGATGTTTCGGAAGATACGGTCTTGAGGGACATTCAGGAACTGATAAAAAAAGGCTTAATTAAGAAAATAGGAAGTACGAAATCGGCTAGGTATACTATGGTTTAAAGAAGTCGATAGGTAAACAAAAATTTATTCGAACAAAACTCGACGGGTTAGGGTAATATAGTCTCAAACAGGTTGTTCTCATAAATTTTCATTTACCAATCTTGTGTCATTCCCGCGTAGGCGGGAATCCAGACAAATACACCTTATGTTTTTTTCTGAACTTTCAAAATATTTCGAGCGGATTGAAAAAAATTCTTCCCGCTTAGAAATCACGCGAATATTATCAGAATTATTTAAAAAACTTAATTCGGAGGAAATTGCAAAAGTTGTCTATCTTCTACAAGGCCGGGTTGGCCCTGCTTATGAAGGAATTGATTTTGGTATGGCGGAAAGAACTATTATTAAAGCTTCAATGTCTGCCCTTAATATCGACCGCAGTTATTTTGAAAAAGAATTTAAAAAAAGCGGAGATCTTGGGACAACCGTTGAAGCCTTTAAAAAACTTTATGTGTCGTTTGAAGAAAAAGAAATGGAAGTATTGATGGTTTTTGACTTTTTTTACCGGTTAGCTAAAGCATCAGGTAATGGTTCTCAAGATATTAAGGTCAGTCTTTTATCACAACTTATTCGTCAACTTGACCCTCTATCCGGGCGCTATCTGGTCCGCCTCCCAACTGGTATCATTCGTTTGGGATTTTCTGATATGACGATTCTCGATGCTTATTCATGGATGTTGGTTGGGGACAAAAGTTTGAGACCGGTTATTGAAACGGCATATCATGTTAGACCTGACTTGGGATTTATTGGAAAAACCCTTAAGGAAAAAGGAATCGAAGGGTTAAGAAGGATAGGACCGAAAGTCTTTACGCCAATCATCATGATGAAGGCAGAAAGAATGTCGTCAGCTCACGAAATTATAAAACAGATCGGCAAATGTCTGGTTGAACCAAAATTCGATGGATTTCGCCTCCAGGTGCACTATCTAGGGTCGGACCCTCCAGGAGGGTCCGACCCTGCACGAGTCAAACTGTTTTCCCGAAGTCTTGAGGATGTCACTTTTATGTATCCCGATATTGTTGAAGGAGTAAAAAAAGAAATTAAAGCTAATGAATTAATCATTGAAGGCGAGGCGATTGGCTATAACCCAAAAACCGGAGAGTTCCTTCCATTTCAAGAAACAGTTCAGAGAAAAAGAAAATATAATATTGGAATGAAAGCAATTGAAGTCCCGCTCAAACTTTTTGCTTTTGAGCTTTTATATCTTAACGGAAAAAATTTTATAAAAAAACCATTCATCGAACGAAGAAAAGCGCTTGAAGACGTAACAATAAAAAACGCCGATATCAACAAACAAATAATTATTGTAGATCATCAGGAAGAAGTAGAAAAGGAAGAAAGATTGGAGGAAATTTTTGATTCTGCAATTGCCAAAAAATTGGAGGGAGTGATTGCCAAAAAAATTGATGGTATTTATCAACCTGGTGCCCGGGCTTGGAACTGGATAAAATATAAGAGAAGCTATTCTTCAAAAATTAACGATACAATTGATTGTCTGGTAATGGGTTATGATTTTGGCAAGGGAAAAAGAACTGATTTTGGAATGGGGGCGTTTTTAGTGGGAGTTTTTGATCAAAAAAATGATAAGTTTGTTACCGTAGCTAAAATTGGGACCGGTCTGACAGATGAGGAGTGGAAAGAGTTAAAAATTAAGAGTTCAGAATTAAGAATTAAGAATAAACCAGAAAATTATTTAGTAGATAAGATGGCGGAATGCGACGTTTGGGTAAACCCAAAAATTGTAGTTGAGATAAAGGCGGATGAAATTACCAAGTCGCCTACCCACACAGCCGGTTTAGCTTTACGTTTTCCCCGTTTGGAACGATTTAGAGATGATAAAAAACCAGATGATATAACAACACTAAAAGAACTTCAACATATGACTCATTAACTAAGGTCCGATCTTAAAAGGACGGACCTTATAAAAATCAGATTAAATGACGGTGACTCCAATACATTTTAAAAAACCGGTAAATATATTCGCCAAAAAATGAAAAAGGATTATTAATGATTCTTCTAGCTGATGAACTAACCGCATTTTTTCTGTCATGAAAATTTTTTCCATGTTTCTTTAAATGAAATGAAATATCAATATCTTCATGGACCTCTTTGTCATCTAAACATATTTCATTTTTAATTTTATTCCATATGCTTTTCTTTATTGCGTATCCCGGACCAATAAGATAATAGAAGCCTGTCATTACCATTGGGATAAACATATAAATATAAAAAGGAATGACGCTATGTCTAATTAAACAAATATCATTGAGCTTTATGGGCATAGATACCGCAACTGCGTCAGGGTTTTGGGCAAAATCATTTTTAATATTTTTTATCCAATCAACTGGGAGGACTGAATCCGCATCGCATTTAATAATAATTTCGTATTTCGCCTGATTAAATCCGGAATTTCTTGCCGGAGTCATTCCCTGAATAGTTTCCTTAATAATTTTAATGTTTTTATATTTTTTAGCAATTTCAATTGTTTTATCAGTGCTGTTATTATCAACAACAATAATCTCATCGGGTTTTTCTACTTGTTTTACTAAAGAATTAAGACAGTTTTTAATATATTTTTCTTCATTGTAGACAGGTAT
>CAZMBH010000081.1:0-4205 GCA_964564535.1 uncultured Gammaproteobacteria bacterium | reverse complement strand
GCGCCAGGACAAAATCTTTCTCGGCGATATTTATCCCGCCTTCGCCCTGAACAAGTTCAAGCATCACGGCAACGGTTTTATCCGTAAGTGCCTGTTTAAGAGCAGTGATATCATTAAATTTAACCTGCTTAAAACCTTCCGGCATAGGACAAAAACCATTCTGATATTTTTTCTGCCCTGTAGCCGCCAGCGTGGCTAAGGTCCTGCCATGAAAGGCATTTTCAAAAGTAATTATCTCATATCTGCCATCGGAGGCGCCAAACTTTCTGGCTAATTTGATTGCCCCTTCATTAGCTTCTGCCCCGGAGTTAGCGAAAAACACCTTTCCCGGAAAACTCAAGTAAATTAACTCTTTTGCCAGCTTTGCCTGAAAAGGATGGTAATAATTATTCGGCACAAAGATCAATTTACTGACCTGGTCCCGTAAACCCTGCATAACCTTGGGATGACAATGCCCTAAGCTGCCTACTCCCCAACCCGGGAAAAAATCCAGATAAACCTTTCCCTTTATATCCCAGAGCCGCGAACCTTTTCCTTTAACAAAAATAAGCGGCACCTTGTTATAGGTAGGCATGATGTTTTCTTTATAAACCCGGAATATCTCTTCTACTTTCATTTTATGATCTCAGTTCCAATACCCTTGTCAGTGAAAATTTCCAGCAGCAACGCGTGTGGCGTGCGCGCGTCAATAATATGTGTTTTCTTTACTCCGCCGCTTAATGCCGCGACACAGGCATTTACTTTAGGAATCATTCCCTGCTGGATGATTTTATTTTCAATCAACCCGCTAACTTCGGCGACTGTTAAAGTGGAAATAAAGGAATTCTTATCTTCGGCGTTGCGCATAATCCCTTTAACGTTAGTCATCAAAACAAATTTTTCAGCAGGAAGAGCGGCGGCAATACTGGCAGCTGCCTCATCCGCGTTTACATTATAAGTTTTCTTGTCTTTGCCTTTGCCCATAGGTAAAACTACCACTACCTTGTCTTTCTTAAGCTCCTCATTCAATAACTCCGCGTTAATCTCCTTGATATTACCGACCAGGCCGATATCAATCTTGGTCTTTTTCTTTTCCACCTGGATCAGATCATTATCTTTTCCGTTTAAGCCAACAGCTTTTGCCCCCAATTCATTTATCTCTTTTACAATCAATTCATTTAATACCAACAGCTCTTCTTCAACCAGCTGTAGAGTTTCCTCATCGGTGACGCGCATACCCTCGACAAACTCCGTCTTTTTGCCTGAAGCGCGCATGCGATCGCTGATATTCGGACCGCCGCCATGCACAAGGATCGTACGCAGCCCCATAAAATTTAAGAAAACAATATCCTCCAAAACTCCCTTGCGGATCTTCTCATCACCCATCATGCTTCCGCCGTACTTAATCACAATGACCTTTTTATGAAACTTCTTTATGTAAGGTAATGCCTCAATCAAAACATCCGCTTTTCTGATCGCCTCTTCCATAATTCCTCTCTAGTTATACTGCGCGTTTATCTTTATGTATTCCGGAGTAAGGTCTGAAGTATAAACAGTTGCGCTAGCCTTCCCCCGGGACAAACTCACCGTCAGTTTTACCTGTTTCTGTTTTAATGAACCCAATTTTATCTTTAACTGCTCTTCCTTGATCTTAAACCCGCTTGCGCCGACAGCTGCCGCTACCCGGCCAAAGTTTGGGTTTTCACCAAAAACCGCGGTCTTAAAAAGCGCGGAGTTAGCAATGCTTAAAGCTATTTTCCTGGCCTCAGGATAATTTTTTGCCTGACAAACATCAATCTGAATAAACTTGGTAGCTCCTTCGGCATCCCTTACCACCATTTTGGCCAATTCCAAACAAACAGAGCTTAACCCCTCAGTAAAATCCTTTAAATATTTGCCTGCGGAAATAATGGTATTGTTCGCGGTGGCGTTAGCTAAAATTAAAACCGTATCATTAGTACTCATGCAGCCATCTACAGAAATACAATTAAAAGATTTATCCACGGCAACGCTCAAAGCCTGATTCAAAGCTTGCTTGGTAATCTTAGCATCGGTCATAATAAAACAAAGCATAGTCGCCATATCCGGAGCGATCATTCCGGCGCCTTTAGCGATCCCGCAAATATTCACTGATTTAGCGCCAATTTTCAAACTCACAGTTACCTCTTTAGCAAAGGTATCTGTGGTCATGATCGCTTGCTCAGCTTTATGTATACCAGAGCAAGATAAGCCGGAAATTAATCCCGGAATCCCCTGTTTAATTTTGGCTATATCAAGTTTCTTGCCGATAATCCCGGTTGAATTTACCAATACGCTGTTCTTGGCGATCTTTAATCCCCCGGCAACATAGCCGGCAGTTATTTCGGCGTCCCTGATACCCGCTTTTCCTGTAAAACAATTGGCGTTACCGCTATTAACCAATACAGCCTGAATTCTTCGCGCGGAGCTAAGATGTTTTTTGGAGACAATAAGCGGAGCGGCAACAATACTGTTAGTGGTAAATTTCGCGCAGGCAAGCGCCGGAGGTTCTGAATATAACAAAGCTAAGTCCAGTTTCCCGGATTTCTTTAATCCGCAAGCAACACCATTTGCTTTAAAACCTACGGGCAAGATTGCTTTTAAAACTTTCTTCATAATAATCCCGTAGTCTCCGGAAATTTATACATAATATTCATATTCTGCACTGCCTGGCTGGAAGCGCCTTTTAATAAATTATCAATAGCGCTGATAACAATAATCGTCTTGCCGAAATCCTTAACCCCGATATCACAAAAATTAGTCTTTACTACATCCTTAATTCTGGGAAAAGCGCCATCCGGCTTAATCCGGATAAAAGGCTCGTTCTTATAGAATTTCTTAAATAAATCTGTAAGGCTCTTAACCTTAAGCTTTGCTCCGGAAGCTTTCTTAACATAAATAGTTGAAAGTATCCCCCGCTCGATCGGCAATAAGTGCGGCACAAAAACTACATCCACTTTTTTCCCGGATACTTTTGAAAGCACCTGATTTATCTCAGGAGTATGCTGATGCACATTGACTTTATATGCCCTGAAATCACCTTGTATTTCAGAAAACAAGAACTCTTTATCCAGCTTTTTGCCCGCGCCGCTTACACCGGATTTAGCGTCAATAATTATAGAGTTTAAATCGACCAGATTAACCGCCAACAACGGCGCCAACGCTAAGATTATTGAAGTAGGATAACACCCCGGGTTAGCCAGAAGGTTGGCGGTCTTGATTTTTGCCCGGTAAAGCTCAGGCAATCCATAAACCGCGTCTCTTAAGTTAGCCTTATCCGCATGAGTAACTTTATAAAATTTCTCATATACCGACGGATTAATAAGCCTATAGTCAGCGCTTAAGTCGATAACCTTTTTACCCAGGCTTAAAAGCTTTGGCACAAATTTCATGGATACAGTATGCGGAAGGGTCAGAAAAACCAGGTCGCAATCTTTCTTAATCTTGAGCCAGTCGGGTTTTGTACAAACCAAATCAAGCCGGTGTTTAAATTTTGGGAAGACATCGGAGATAACTTGAGCGCCCTGGCCGGTTTTGCCGGAATTAAAAAGATGGGTAATCCTGACATTAGGATGATTAAGCAAGAGCTCAATAAGCACCTCACCCGTATGCCCGGTTGCGCCGATTATGCCAACATTGATCATCATTTTATTCTCCACGCTTTTTAAAAAAGCCTTTTATATCGATAAATTGACAATTCAATAGTTAAATCATATTAGAATAAAATCCATCTTCCGTCAAGGATTTTTCTCGTCGGAATCAAGATATGACTGTAACGGGCGGCGTCAAGGTTTATCACCGTTAACAATGTGACAACTTATAAGCTTTCCGTCTTTTACTTCGGCACGAAGATTTTCGCCGTGTGCTGCGGTTTACGACTCACTCCCGAACTGACTTACGCCAAAAATAAAGTTCTCCGCTCGTCGTAATTCCTTGCACACTAGCTATAATAGCAGTGCCGAAAATCTTCTAATGTGCCTCCAGCAAAAGCCGTAAATCTTATAAGTTACTATGTTATTAGCGGGTGGCGAGTTTTGGACTCGAGCAGCATCTTAAAATTCGAGCGGGCACGGTTGCCCCGCTAATAAAATATAGGCAGAGCGAGAATTTTATTGAAGCGTAGCGAGCCACGCTGGGGCGAACAAGCGGTGCAGCGAGAGACAAGACTCGACAGGACCCGCGAAGTATACTTATAAACAAAAAATCCC
>CAZMBH010000080.1:0-4229 GCA_964564535.1 uncultured Gammaproteobacteria bacterium | reverse complement strand
TCTTTTGTCTTTATGACAATTGTGTGCGGCCCCAGTTCCAGATTCTCCGGAAGGAGATAACTCCAGTTGCCTTTGCCGTCGCTTGTCATTATTGAGGAATAAGTTTTTTTGGAATTAACGGTGATTTCGATTTTAGATGAAGGCATGGCCACTCCCTTGATTAAAGGAATGCTTCCCGGAATCAGAGATTCTTCTTTTGGATACAGAATTTCAACTTTGTTATTTGTTGCTGTTCCTAAATTAGTTGAAGCTGATAAGACATTGTCATCTCCGGTAAAAGAATAGTTCTTATCCTGGACAAAAACAATCGTCTGAGGCAGCGGTGAAACTTGCGATTTAATTGTTGTTATCGTCAACCCCTCTCCCTCACCCGTCACCACCTCAATTATTATTTTGTCCTTATCAGATATCGTTAAAATGTTCTGACTGTCTTTGCTGTAAATCTGATTCAAAGGAATAAGCCAGCTGCCGTCTCCTTCAGATTTTATTTGCGATAAAAGTGAATAACCGCCGCTGACACTTAAAATAATATAAGAATTAGTTAGCGGGTCAATCGAGTTTGACTGGAGGATCTTACCAAAGGCCGGACTGATATTTTGTAAGCCATTTAGACTACTTTGTGGCGTAACAAAACTAAAGGAACTACCATCCGGTTGAACAATGATCTGATTATTATCGGTGATTATTTTAAAAAAGTATTTTTTCCCCGGCAACAGTTCCTTTAACGTTGCCAAATGAGTAATGTATTTTCCTTTTTGTTCACCTAAATTATTGAGATCTTTTTCGTCAAAAACTATTTTATTTTCCGCATTCTCAGCCTCCCCGTAAGCAACCCAGCCTGATTCCTTTTGGTCCGTCTGCCAAAAAATGCTTACCTGGGTTGGTGATAAGTTTACTATCTCGACTCTTTTTGCTACTTTCAGTGATGCTTTGGAAGGTCCGGCTAACCCTAAAAAAAACTTTGAAAAAAAGACAACAATTAGTAAGATAAACAGAAAACCGACAACCGTCGGTAACCGGCTTTCTTTATGTAAATAGATGTCGGAATAGATCATAATTATTCAGTCTTACTTTTTAATGTATCTAACAGTTCCTTACTGATATTATATTTGTTTACTTGCGGTATTGTTAGTTTCGATTTTATTTTATCTTCGGTTGAAGCATGATAGATGTCGGCAATCAACCAGCTGATAACCGTCAGGAAAACCCCAATCGAAAGTAATAAGACTTCTTTCCTGTTCATAGATAATAACCGTTAATTGTTAATACAATCTTTAGATTTCCGGAATTACTTGCTTCTTTATCCCGGCTTATTTCTATATTGTCTATCAACTTCAGTCTCCTCTGGGAAAATATATCCGTCATAAATAATTTCAAGTTCTCAAAATTTGCCGTTGCCTCCATTTTTAGTTCAATATTTTGTTTTTCTTTATAAGACTTTGATAGATTAATATCGACAATGCTTGCTTTATCAATGGTCAGAGAATTTTTATCAGCGATTTTTTTTATATCTTCAATAATCTTGTTTATTTCCGGCTGTTCCGAAATTGATTGATTGAGAAGGGGTAAATTATCCCGGTTTTCCTCTATCTGCGTTTGCACCAAAGTGATGCTGCTTATCTTTTCTTCATAGACTTTGTCAATTTTTGTCAGATCAATTTCCTCTTTTTTTAATGAAAATGCCGTAGTTAAAGAAGGTTTGATCGCAAATGTAATAAAAATTGAAAAAATAAGAAGAAAAAAAATAATAAAGATATAGTCCCCGTTTTTTTTCTGAAAAACTGATTTGGTAATTTCGTTTAGGTCCATGGTTTCTAAGAATTGATAAATTTTTCTAAAAATAATTCAAAGTTATACCCTGTCTCGGTTTTTTTTATATTTTTAAGACTGACTGTTTTAAATTTATTATCTCTTTTTAATAAAGCGTAAAATGACTGTAAGTGTTGGGCGTTGGCGGCATCGCCTGTAATCGTAATTGACTCACTCTTTACTTCCATGCTCGTCAGAACAATTGTTTCCGGAAAGGTCGTAAGAAAGTATTCAAACATTTCACTGAATTTATTTTGTCTTTGAATCGCCTCGTTAATAATCAAGGTTTTCTTATCAATTTTTGCCGCCTCATTCAAAAGCGGGAGAACTATCTTGACGATTTCTTTTTTTTGCTCAACCCCTTCTTTCAGATCGATAATCCTTTGGTCAATTTGAAACCGGTAAAAAAACACCCCGATTACAACCAGTTGAGTGATGACAATTATATATCTTAAATAGTTTAGACCAAAAAAAGTCAGCCTATCCAGTAAGCTTTGTTCTTTTTTTTCCAGTAAATTTATTCTGTGTCTCATTTCTTTTTAACGGATAATTTTTTACTGACTCTAGATTTCAGTCTGATGGCTTTATTTTTATGAATTACATGATGTTTAACGGCTTTATCAACTTGAGAATAAAACAAGCTAATTAGTTTCTTGACATCAGCTCCCCCTTTTTTGATCTTTTTTAAGGTTGTTTGATATGCTTTGACATATAAAGTATTTACTTTAGTTCTTTTTTTATCTTTTCTGACTTTTTTTATAGCTGATTTGATTATTGGCATGATATATAAACACCCCCTCAAATAAATTTAAAAATTAAATTGTGTACTCTTTTGTAAAGTACTTGTCCCCGCCTTCACTTTTGAAAATTAATTCTACCTTTATCTTATCTTTGATATTATGATAAACACAGGTTCCTGAAGAACAGGTTCCTAAGGTTATTTTCTTTTCAAAATCCCTTCCGGTAATCTCTGCGGTGCTGTTGACTCCTTGGAGTCCTCCTTCAACAGTTTCATACGATAAAATGTATTCCAAACCGGTGGTATTAGACGGCATATTCTTTATTGATAGCAAAACTTCTTTTTTTCCCGTTAGCGCCGTTAAACTGATTTCGACCGAGCTGTCAATGGTTGGAATAACTCCGTCCTCAGGAGCAACCGTTTCACTTGTTTTACTGACATTGGCTTTTCTTCCAATAAACATCCAATAACCGGATAAAATAAAGAGGACTAAAAAAACTCCTCCGATAACCAGCATTTTTTTTCGATCAAATTTCATATTAATCAAATTCTAATTTTTAATATACATGTCATTCCCGCGTAGGCGGGAATCCAGAAATCCTGGATCCCCGTTTTCACGGGGATGACTCTAGTTCCGTTGCTAAATAATCTTTCAATTTGCTTATCTCAATCCTCTCCTGTTTCATCGTGTCCCTATCCCTTACAGTAACCGTCTCATCCTCTATCGTCTTATAATCTATTGTAACACAAAATGGCGTCCCGATTTCATCCTGGCGCCTGTACATTTGACCGATGTTTCCTGAGTCATCAAATTCACAGACATAGATCTTTTTTAGATCGTTCAAAAGCTCCGAAGCTTTTGTTTTCAGCTTTTCGTCTTTTTGCAACGGAAATACTGCCACCTTGACCGGTGACAAGCTTGGTTTTAACTTTAAAACGATTCTTTTTTTGCCGTTGACCTCTTCTTCGTGATAGGCGTTGATAAGAATGGTAATGAGCAGTCTCGATAGTCCAAAGGTTGGCTCAATTACATGAGGAATAAATTTTTCGTTAGTCTTGGGATCCCGGTAGTTTAAGTCGACCCCGGAATTTTTCATATGATTTTTGAGATCATAGTCGGTCCGGTAGGCTAATCCCCACATTTCCTTCCAACCGAATGGAAATTCATATTCGACATCCATCGTTTTTTTTGAATAGTGAGATCTTTCAAAATCTTCATGCTCTCTCCAGCGGAGTTTACCTTTTGCCAGCCCCAGTTCAAGGGCAAAATCCCACATTTCTTTTTTCCAACTTTCAAAAACGGTTTCCCAGTTTTCCGGGCGAATAAAATATTCAAATTCCATTAAGTCGAATTGGAGAGTCCGGAAGACACCCTGACCTAGGGTAATTTCATTTCTGAAACAAATCCCTTGAGAGGCGATCCCGAAAGGCATTCGAACTCTCATCGTATCAATGACGTTTTTGAAGTTCATAAATATCCCCTGAGCCAGTTCTCCCCGTAAATAGGCGGTTGACTTGCTGTCTTCAACCATACCGATTTTGGTTTCAAAAAGAAGATTAAACTTCCTAACGTCGGTTAGGTCAGCCGAGCCGCAGTGGGGGCATTTTAATTTATTGGTTTTGATTATTTCAGTTAGCTTTTCGACAGGCAGGCCTTCAACCTTGATGTCCTTTAACTTTG
>CAZMBH010000079.1:0-4301 GCA_964564535.1 uncultured Gammaproteobacteria bacterium | reverse complement strand
CAAAATGGATATGCTGATAAGTTCATTGAGTATTGTCTCTTTGTTCAACATATAAATATAATATCAGGATTTAAGGCAATGTCAAGTGGAGAAGAAATATGAAAAGATTGCATAACGAGGAGTATAAAATCTATTTATCTATTTCCTGAAGAAAATACGAAACCGAAATTAAGTTTCCCAAAGTGTTGTTGCTTATATAGTTAATATCAATATTCTTTTTTAAAATTCCGATATCAACCAAAAACTGAAGATTCTCCCGCACATACTTTGAATTCCTTACATTTGAATAATATGAATCAGACAGAGAATTTCCCAGAAAAAGAGTCTTTCTCAAAGTTTTCTGAGAGATCTTTCTCAACAATCTGTATCCTCTGTTATAAATAGTGATAAATTCGTCCTTAGCCATATAGCGATACTCAGAAGAGGATGTGACATCATTTGTAGTGCTGAGGCGGGCGACTCTGCGATTATATTTTGTAATTAGCTTTCTGTGCCACATATCAAATACCTTCTCACTCACATTTTGTCTTATAGAATATAAGAAAAGAGAATACTCCAAGAACGGGGAATAAACATCATAATAATTATTTATTATGGTTGATGATAGAGCTCCCGTTAGTGTAGGTACTATAAGTTTATATCTTATATTCATAAGAGATTCAACTTTTGTGCTCGAAATCAGATTTTTCATTTTAGAAATTATAGAATCATCTAATCTGTGCCTTAAATCAGCAAAATTAATATCTAACAAGTTGAATTTGAATCCGATTGGTTCAATTCTCATTCTGTAAGTCCTTGCGGCATCCAATTTACCTATTGTATAAAAAGGGAACTCGTGCATCATGTATATTTCTTTATATAGAGCCCCTCCGTTTCCATTGAAAATCAGGTTGAAACCGTGTCTTTTTCTAAAATCAGCCACTTGTATATTTCTGTGCATATTTATAGTATTTACAAGCCCTTCGGACAAAAGATCGGATGATTTCAGCTCAAAATCCGGATCCGACAGAGTGTTTTCAATTTCCAGATGCTCTATCCCTAAAATGTCAGAAATTTTTTTTGCAATGGATGATTCTTTTTTAATTTGACTTGAGGCAGTGAATAGAGATAAATCCATTTTGTGAAAATTTTATGCGACTGCCAATAGTCTTGAATCCATTCCTCCTGTAAGGTCACAGCTTATTTTTGAATTATTTAAAGATATTTTGAGTCCGTCGAAAAAATCTTCGAATTCAATGCAAGAGACTGATTCTTCTTTTTTTAGTATTTTGAATTCCTTTTCCCTGTTGACAAAGAGAATCTCATCCCCTGACAACTGCTTGATATTGTCAAAGAGAGTATCAGGCGGGAAGAATCCTCCGAAACGGATATATTCAAGAATCTTTTCACGATTGACATTTGCAGATGTCAATCTTTCTTGTCTTGCAATTTGAAGGATGCTGTCTGAAAAAAAATTATTTCCATAATAAACTTTAAAAAGCGAGGCATTATCAATTAAAATATATATTTCATTCTTTCTTTTATCCCTCACACATATAAAATATACACCGGATATTTCTCTTGCGATCTCATCAATTTTTCTTTTTTCAAGAGATGAAAAGAGCCAAGTGGAAAATTGTTCGGAAGAAACCCCCAATTTAAATGGAAGACCTTTATATAAGGCTTCATACTTTTCATTCTCTGCTTTTTTGAAAACTCCAGTTTCAATTAACTGCATAAGTCAATATTAAATATAAATTGAGTTTTGTCAAGAATCTTTCAAATAATTAAAGATATTTATATATGAACACGTTCGGATTTTCGTTCTCCCCAAACATTGATATATTTGATAACAAGATCGCTCGAAGAGTTAATGCCACTTTTCAATGGAATTTTATTAGAGTATCTGATCCATTTATTTTGAGCACCTTTAGAACTATAAATTAAATTATTTCTCACCAATTTCAGATTGCTATCCAAATATGATATTGAAAGAGATGCTTCAGATAGAACCTGAGGGTCAGTAATTGTGATAAAAATTGTATCTTTTGAGTAAACAGTGTTAAATTTTGAGACATCAGCAGTGGATATATTTATAATTTTAACATCATAATCGGATACCAAAAGATTGAATGAATTAGAATTAAGAATTTTACAAATATCAGAAGAATCGCATGACTCTGCTCCATAAAAACTCCTTACGGATTCATCTGAAATTATATTAAGAGATTCATCAAGATATGGAGTAATGTCAGAGACAAAGCAATTATTGTTTTTCATAAGTTTCTTTATTTCTCTGATATCGTCATCTTCTTCGTTGAAGAGCATATTTCTGAAATTTCCGTCTTCGCGCAGAGGAGTGTTCAAATTTCTTCCAAAATACATAATAAAAATATTGCCGACACTGTCAGAAAAAACTGAAGAAATTCTGTCGAGATATTTTCCTGTAGGAATAACAAAGGACTCTGCATCAGGCAAGCAATCTATAATCCCGTTTTCATATATGAATTTTGAGAAGTATCCGATATTCATTTTATTCGTGTCCGCAAGCAACTGACTAAAAGATGAAACTTTTCTTGAAGAGTAAGAGAAGAAAAGCATACCGTCAGCTCCCATTATAAGAGGAGTGAAAAACCGCCATTTCATTTTATTAAAACTTAAAGATTGTTTGCTTGGAGCAGAATATGCATCTCCGACATATAGTATCTTAAGAGAGAGAGAATCCGATAATTTTTCCAACTTTAAGAAGTTGTTGACAAATGAGTTTGTGTAAGAATAATCATCATAAAATATAAAAGAGTCTGTTGAAATGGAAAAAGAAGAATCATAATCTGAAATCATGCCCCCTTTTTCAGTATAAAAATGTATTGTGGATAAAGTAAAAGGCGTCTTTCCCTTTGATTTGATATATTTTCTTATTTCATTCTGAAGAAATTTTACTGTATTTTTATCTTTTTTTAAAATTCTATTTGAAGGATAGATTTTGACAGCATAAGAGTGCATCCACCTGTCATGATTATATACTTCGGATCTCTCAACTTCATCTGCAGTGTAGAATCCCCAGATATTTTTGTTTTTATAGGTCAAGATCCTGTCAACAATTGATTTCATTGCAGAGAGCGAATACGCATTATCGTATGAGAATGAGACATCTGCAATATCACTGTTTCTTGCATAAAAAATTATATCAGTAATTGAATCAAGTTCTTGTTTCCCAACAACTTTTAGCAGTTTTTTGATATTAAAATCAAAACACTTAAAAAGAGTATCTGAAAGTGAAAGATAATAAGGATTTGAAATTAAAATGTCTGATTCATACATTTCTTGAAAATCCATCTTCTTAAAATCTATATAATTTGCAGAGATATATCCGTCAAGCGTCAGCACAATGCCTTCACTTAATGAGTTTTTCGGAAGATTCTTATAAGCTGAAGTATCTGAGCATATTAGGAGCTCTCTATCTTTTTTATCTTTTGAGAAGATTATTTTTACAACAAACCAAGAGTCTCTTTCTGCTTTTCGAAAAGAGAATCCTACTATGTCGGCAAGTTTATATACATACGGATTTTTAATAGAATGAAAAAGCTCTTTGTCATTGAAATTAAATTCAGAATAGAAGTATGAAGTATCGGCTGAATAAGAAGAGAGAAAAGAATAAACAGGATAGCTATTATCTCTTCCGGTAAATGAGAATTTTTTTATTGAGCTGGTGTCTGATTTCACAGCCCCATCTTTAAAAGCAATATAAATATCAAATGTGAAAGTGTCGGGGAAAGATGATTTTTGAGGAAAGGCGAATAAAAGTCTTGAGAGAGCCGAATAGCGCGGCAAGTCAGCTATGAATTTTTTATCAGAAACCAATGTAGAATCCAGATTCAGAACAGCCGTAGTTTTAAGTAAATCCACATTTTCAAAATTGTCATAATAATTGAATACGGAATAGTTGAGAAATAAATTGTAATATTTGTGATAAGGGTCAATAAACCCATATTTATTCGGAAGCACACCTGTTGCCATTTTCAGATATTCTGCATCACTGTCTGAATACCAGCCGATTCTGATGCTTTCTCCGCATAAATGACTGAATTGAAAGATAGACAGGAGAATGAAAATAGCTTTTATAAACATATGTTAATTATAAAACATCTGAGGAAAAAAGCAATGATAAATCTGCCGATGGCGCTGTTCAACAATATTATTGACAAAATATCCATTTGGTTTATACTTAAAAACTAAAAATAGGAGAATGAATGAAAAAAAGGCTACTTTTAATTTTAAGCATTATGATTTTCGGTTTTATTTGCTATGGAGAGGATTTTTAC
>CAZMBH010000078.1:0-4318 GCA_964564535.1 uncultured Gammaproteobacteria bacterium | reverse complement strand
TGTTTCATTCTGCAAAGGTATTGGAGCCCGGCGAATATGAAACGGGAGGGTCGTTTACACTTGCAGGAATGGCGACTCAAGAGTATGATGATTATTATAAGAAAAGTTATATTGAATATACGCCTCTGACGACGCCTCCAATAGGATTGTTCATCAGAAACGGTTGGAACAATGGAGTCAATACAGGTGCATATCTGGGACTTCCCTTTATAGATTTCTTCGTCACAAAACTGATTTCGCGCGAGAGTGAAAATCATCCTTCTACTGCTCTTACTGTCGATTTTTCTTTGACTTCCCTGCTATTCTATAATGAATATGCAGCAGCGGCATCGCTTGATTTGTTTAAAAGCAGATATGATAACAATGACAATATTAATCCATTCATTAAAATCAGGGCGGGGTTCAAAGCGTGGAATTCTGCAGATATTCTTTCAGGGTCCACATACTCCGGAACCCTTCAGGTTCTTGGCTTAGTAATAGGAAATGAAATGAAAATCACTGCAACATCTTACATGATTGTTTCAGCTTCCTTTGAAGGTATGTATGGTGGAAAATCCTGGGGAGAAGGACCCTATTCGTTTGAATTGAATTTAAACTTCACTCTTTCAAGAAGGTATAAAAAATCATGAAGCAAATTTTTATAGCGCTTCCCATATTAATTCTTTTTACAGGATGTCTTCCGATGCTTGAGCAAGCCGAGCTTCTGGAAAAAAATTCTGTGGTTGCGTCGGCTTCAGCATACAAAAATTTTATCGAAGATGACCATATTATTTACAGTCAGGGATTCGATAACTACCAGTATGCATTTGGTGGAATACAGATAAGATTTGGACTCTCAAATAAGATAGAGGTAAGCGGTCAGATGGATTTTGACAGGATTAGCGCCGGAGTAAAATTTTTAATTTTTGAGAAAGACAAAAATATAGTAACTGCAAAGATTACGATGGGGAGTCTAATACTTCAAGAGATAATGCCTTCAATGATAAAACCAACTCTTTATTACGGAAGAAAAATAGACAAGAATATTGGCATTTACACAGGCACTTCCATTGAGTATTCCGGCAAATATGATTATGCGGGAATGTGCTTTGCAGGGATTTCGTTCAGACCGGTAGAGAATTTGATGCATGCGGTGAAAATTGAGGGTGGATTCATTAGGAAAATTACTTATTCCCACAGAGACTATTTCTATGCAGGTATTGCCTTTGACTTTCAGATATTTTAATTATTCGGGTTTTTTATATATTCCAGTATTTGTATAAAGAAAATAACTGTTTGCTACGCATTTCCAAACTCCGGGTTCGTCTATCCAAGAAACGAATTTTCTGTCCTTTCTTGAGTATGCGAAGAGATAATCCGCATTATTTTCCATGAATATTATATAGAAAAAATCATCGTCTGGAAAAACACTGCCTATTCCTTTGTCTTCCATATTGATTGAAGTCGCATCAATCACTATGGTGTCGCTTTTGAGGATTCCATTCTCCACATAGTACTCATACACTTGGTGTCCAAGGGAAGTGAAGAAGACTGTATCCTCTTTTATCCGGGGTGTAATCCATTGTGCAGAAAATCCTCCTATTTTTTTTAAAGAATCAATCTTCATCTCGCAGAAGAAGAGCGAATCATTTTGTAGCAGAAAGTAAAACTCCAATCCTCTTGTCAGTTCATGCGTATTCGGTTCAAAGATTGAATCGATGAGAGTCATGCTTTGAAGCTGGAAATCAATTCTGTACACAAATATATAATCGGAATAGAGATAATCAGGTATGAAATAGAGAATTGTGTCATCAATTTCAACAGAACCGTATTCATAAGGTACGTGCTCTTCGCAGATTCTGACAAGTGATACAGGGTGATAAATTATCAGAGTCGAATCTTTGAATGCGGCAAGGTGCTTTCCGTCATATTTAAGAGACCCTAAATCTCCATCGGATTCTAAATATTTTAGAAGAGTGAGCGGTTCTGAAGGAGTGCAAGAGTAGACTTCCAAAATATAACCATAAGAATAGCTGAAAATAAGAGAATCTGTAATAATCACAGAAAAAGGTCCTTCAAAACCCTCATCCGACACTTTGGTCAGATATCTTGATTCAGGATGTATGAACGAACATCCGGATGTTAAAAAGACAATTGAAGCAAGAATTGACAGTAAAGATATCTTAACTGAGTTGCCAAAGAAGATGTTTTTTTTCATTTTCTCCCCCTTAAAATTATTCTGGGCATAAGTTATACTAAAATCTTATCTTTTTGTTATAAACCGACTTCGCACCTTCAATGAATCCAGCTTTATAGGAATCATTGGGGAAGTCCTTTTTCTTTTTCAGAAGGTCAAATTCATCTGTTCTTCTTTTTTGTTTAAAGAGAAGATTCACACCTCTGAAGAAAATCGCCTCAATCCCCATTATCACGGCGGTTGATACAAGGGTGCCCCACTCATCGTACAACTCATCATTATTGTCAGCAATTATGATTAAAAGGATGATTCCTGATGCGGATGCCGCAAAACTCATTACTATATCGGTTAAAGAAAGGGACAGGCAGTAACCGGCATCTGCACAATAAGAACTTCCGCTGTTGATTTTATTTTTTGAGGCATACTCTATTCCTTCATCATATCCCATTCTGTAATAATCCCTCATGGTCGGCTCATTTGCCAAGACAAGAACAGGCATTATAATCAAAAATATAATCAGGTTCTTCATTCTTGGTAGATCATTTGAGTTGACTGCCAGTGTATTAAAAGAATGCATATATCCATGAAGGAAACCACACCCAGCTCGTAGAGGGACTTTTCAGCGTTCTGATCAAACAATACTCTATAAAGGATAATTCCTGTCTGAAGGAATATTGTCCCGTAGCTAATAACATTTCTAATCCACTCAATTCTCTGGTTTTTATTTCTCCGTTTCGCAATTGAAAGTTCATACTTTCGTTTCATCTTCTCAAGAGAGGCAGTTCTTCTCCATAGAAAAGCAGAATCAGAAGTGTGATGAGTTGTTTTAATTTCGAAGGGAAGCGATGAAAGACATTTTATTTTGACAGAGTCGACATATTCCCACGATGAAACAAATGCATTGAGAGAAGAAAGATAATCATCAACATATTCTCTTTCCACTAAAACCCTCTCTTCAATAGCCGATGAATCAATAATGGAAATTCTGAAATCAATTATTTCTCCCCGAAGTATTGTTCCCCACTCGAGAACAAACAAAAGCAGTAAAAGCCTACTGTTCATTGAAACCGTCAATGTAACCTCTCAGGTAAAAAAGATCTCCTTCATTCAGAGCAATGGATAGTTTTGTAATATTTATCTGTGGATCTTTTAACAGATAAATCACATTTTTAGAGTAATGAATGATTGAGAATAGAATCCATAACAAACCTGCCAAAGATGCGTCTTTTTGGTCATTCAATCCGCGATATACAAAAATAACAGCTATCATCGCAATCGGAACCGGTAGCATCAAAAATCCAGCCGAAGAAATTGCAAAATCAGTTATAGTATTCATCTTCTTGTTGTTCTTTGATGCAAAAAATCCATCAAGATAATTTTTCCGTATCTGTGTCAGGTCTGTTTTCTCTGTAAATGTCGTTGAAATCAGTTTGCTGATACCAACTTCAGTAGCCGAGTATAGAAGTGATAAGACAAAGAATGAGAAAGTCGGCCCTATCTGGCTGGTATATATCTCTTCAATGTCTTTGTTGTCCCTGCCACGCACCTTGCCGAAAATGAATAAGACCGGAATAACCAAAAATGTCAAAGCAGGCAAGAGAAAGGACGATGCGGAAAAATAGCTTTCATATTTTTTAAGACCGTCTTTTGTTAGAGTATAGAGTCCTCTTCTCTTTCCGTCAAAGAGCAGAATGTTTTTGTTGCTGGGCGACATGAATAAGAGCATGCTGTCCGGACTCATGCCGGGGGAGAAAAACTCCACACTTCTTACAAGCTCACTGTCGTCTATGGTTATCGAGTCGTCTGCGGTTACATTAGCCTTGTCAATTCTGATGGAATCAGCACCGAAGCTTAGAAGAGAAATGCTTTCGCCGTACTTCTCCTTTTTCAGCAGTACTTCCGTTTTTAAAGAATCCACTGCTATGCCTACTATCTCATAAGGAAATATGGCAGTGAATGTAAAAATGAAGATTGAAATACCCAACACAATTTTTTTCCCCATTTGATTATTTTACTACATTCATATATTAAGTCAACATCTTTCAGCAATGATACTTGAATTTATGTCTTTTTAGTGCTATCATTTTCCTATGAGGCGGATAATTGGATTCTTTGGATTGGTTTTAATATTCACAAACTGTG
>CAZMBH010000077.1:0-4322 GCA_964564535.1 uncultured Gammaproteobacteria bacterium | reverse complement strand
CCTGTTTTAGAAATTTTTCTGACAGTGAACATTCGATTTGCTTCACTATCCCCTTTTACTCCCAAAATAATCCCCTTAAAAATTTGGATTCTTTCTTTATCTCCCTCCTTAAGTTTATAATCAATTTCAACAGTGTCACCGACTTTATATCTTGTTTCTTTATATATAAAAGAGTTTGCCATAGAATAGTATTATATCAGAAAAATTTTAAATTATAAATCTCAAATCACAAATAAATTTATTAGGATTTAGAATTTTCTAAACTTGCTTTTAAAAAAGCTACAAATATTGGATGCGGGCTTAATGGCTGGCTTTTATATTCAGGATGTCCTTGGGTTCCAAAATAAAATGGGTGCACAGATTTTGGAAGTTCAATGATTTCACATAGATTTTCCACTTTTGATCTGGCGCTAATTACCAATCCTTTTTTTTCAAAATCTAATTTAAACTCATCGTTAAATTCCCAGCGGTGTCGGTGCCTTTCCGAAGTATCCGTTTTTCCATAAATATCGTAAGCGATTGTCCCTTTTTTTACGGTTGCCTCCCAAGCTCCTAACCTCATTGTCCCGCCATAAGCTCTTCTTTCCATTAACTTCTTTTGGGCAGGAATCATGTGTATAACTTGATGCTTTGATTTATCATCATTTTCACTAGTTGTTGCATCTTTCCAACCAATAATATCCCGAGCAAAAGAAACAACTGCAAGCTGCATACCATAACAAAGACCTAGATATGGTATTTTCTGGTCGCGAGCGTAGCCTGCGGCAGCTATCATTCCCTCGGCTCCCCGTTCACCCCAACCAATTGGAACGATGATACCATCTGGATTACCTATTATCTTCACACCCTGCTCTTCAACTTTTTGGGCATCTACCCATTGGGTTTTGATATTAACGCCCGTTTTCCAAGAAGCGTGATCAATTGCATCAAAAAGGGCCGCATATGAATCTCTTAGCTGGTAATTTCCTGTGCCAAAATACTTACCGACGATTGCTATATTTAATGTTTTTTCTTTTTTGCTGTAGACTGACTCGATAAATTTCTTCCATTGAGTAAGATCGGGTTTTTTAACCGGTAATTTTAATCTTTTTAAAATCTTTTCTGTCATCTGTTGTTCCTCAAGCACTAATGGAACTTCGTATGGAGATCTTGCGTCCGGATTTGAAATAATATTTTCCGGTTGAACATTGCAGAATAAAGCAAATCGATCTCTTCTTCTTTTATCAATAAATTGTTCTGACCGGGCAACTATAAAGTCGGGTTGAATCCCCATTGAATTTAGTGTTCGAACTGAAAGTTGTGTTGGTTTGGTTTTAGGTTCCCCTAAATGCTTTGGCGTCGGAACATAAGAAACATGAACATGGACAACGTCTTCCGGATTATTCAAAGTTAAAATTCGGGAAGCTTCGTAATAAAAAATATTTTGATATTCACCGGCTGTGCCTCCCAACTCTATTAATACTATGTCAGCTTTTTTATGACGCCCCAAGTCTTTCAAACGTTTGGCAATTTCGTCAGTAATATGTGGAATTGCTTCAACATCTTCACCTTTGTATTCAAATCTTCTTTCTCTATTGATAACTGTTTGATAGATTTCTCCGATGGTAACAAAATTTTCCTTTCCCATCTCTTCACCTAAAAATTTTTCATAAGTTCCAATGTCCATATCAGCTTCCGTTCCGTCTTCGCATAAAAATGGATCTCCGTGCTCAATAGGATTTATTGTTCCGGCATCGATATTTAAATAATTTTCAAACTTTAAAGGAGCAACCCGATAACCTGCCTGTTTAAGAAGTAAACCAATCGAAGCTGATGTGATTCCTTTTCCAATCCCTGAAATAACACCACCTGAAATAAAAATATACTTCATAGATTATGTTTATCAAGTTATAAAGTTTATCAAGTTCATCAAGAAGGTTTTTTATCTTGAAAAACTTGATTAACTTGACAAACTTGATGAACTCTTTGGTTTCACTGATTGTTCAATTGCCAAAGTCCAGGCGCTCCACTTGCATTTTGGATAATTTCCACAACCATAAAATCTTTTCTTGCTTTTAGTAAATTTTACCACAACATCGCCTCCGCAAGTTGGACATTTTCTATTTTTTACAGTTTTTACAATAGATTTTGTATATTTACACTTTGGATAATTTGCACAGGCTATAAATTTTCCGAAGCGGGAAAAACGGGAAATTAAATTTCCGCCGTCCTGTGGACAAATGCCTTTTACATCATCTTCAATTTTCAATATTGAACTGTCTCCTTTTTGAGTTTCAAGTTCTTTTTTAAATGGTGTATAAAAATCCTTTAATAACTTAATATAATCTTCCTCTTTATTGGCTATCCGGTCTAATCCATCTTCAAGATTAGCTGTGTAAGAAAGATCGAAAATCGTCGGAAAACTGGTCGAAAGGTAATCACAGATAGAAGTACCGATAGAAGTTGGAATAAAATATCGTCCTTCTTTTTCTGTGTAGTTTTTCATTTGAATAAGAGAAATGATCATAGCATAGGTAGAAGGACGGCCAATCCCTTTCTCTTCCAACGTCCGGATTAAGGAAGCTTCATTGTAACGGGGCGGCGCTTTACTCAATAGTGCCTTTTCTTCCAATGATTTAAGGCCTATTTCTACGCCTTTTTCTAATTTAATTACAGTTTGGTGGTTGGCAACGTAATAAGGATCAAAAACTTTTAGGAAACCATCAAATATTACCTGCTGTTGTTCGCTTTCAAAAAAATAATTTTTATCAGAGATAATTCCTGTTTTTACAGTTTTAATCTGGGCCTCTTTCATTTGTGTAGCGATTGCCCGGTTAAAAATTAACGTATAAAGGCGCTGGTGATTAACGGTCAATTTGGATTCTTTTTTACCTTTAAAAGCCGCTTTTACTTCAAGTAATTTTGTCGGACGAATTGCTTCGTGGGCTTCTTGAGCCGATCTCGATCTGGTTCTAAATCCTCTTGGTTTTTCAAGGGCGTATTCTTTACCGTATTTTTTTTCAATATATTCTTTTGCCGGAAAAACAAAGCGAGCGGATAAATTAAATGAGTCAGTGCGGTGATAGGTGATTAGACCCCGCTCGTATAAATCTTGAGCCAAACGCATCGTTTGTTTTGATGAAAAACCGTGTTTATAGTAAGCATCCTGCTGCAATAGTGAGGTTGTATAAGGAGGCATTGGATAACGTGGAGCGATTGATTCCAGAACATCTGAAACTTTATATTTATCAGATAAACAATCCTGCTTAATCGTCTCAATATTTTCTTTATTGATTGTTGTCTTTGCATAGACATATTCTCCTGCAAATAATTTTAATGTGGTTTTTTGTTCGTATAGAATACTGTCTTTTGAAACTAGTTTAGCTTTTATTTCTGAATCAAATAAACCAAAAATTTGAAAATATTCCTCAGATAGAAAGGCTTTAATCTCTTTCTCTCGCTCAACTATCAATCTCAGCGCAACTGTTTGGACACGTCCTGCGGAAAGCCAGTTCTTACCGGTCTTTTTCCAAAGCAACGGTGATAGTTCATAACCGACTACTCTATCTAGAATCCTTCTCGCCATTTGAGCTTTGACCAAATCTAATCTTAAGGTTTCCGGATTTGCCAATGCTTCAGCTAACGCTTTAGGAGTTATCTCGTGAAAAACTATTCTTTTTAAGTTGACTCCTTCCTTAAAACCAATATTCGGCCAATCCTCATTTATGTATCCAAGAATGTAGGCAATATGATAGGAAATCGCCTCTCCTTCGCGATCCTGATCGGTTGCTAAAATAATTTCCTGGTTCTCTGCCGCTAACTTTTTTAATTGAGTGATAACTTTTTCCTTATTTAATATCGGTTCAAGGTCGGGTTTAAAATCTTTCTCGTAATCAATGGCAATTTTGCTTTTTGGCAAATCTCTAATATGCCCCATCGAAGCAAAAACAAAATAATTATTTTTATTTTCTAAGCCTTTAGATTTTAAAATATAATTAAAAGTTCGAGCTTTGGTTGGGGATTCAACTATTATTAGCGCCATATTATTCTTAAAATATCAGAGACTCTCTAATTAATCAACCGAGGTTTCTATAACTTAATTATTTTTTTGATATCAAATACATTACGCCGGAAGCTATAATAAACAGAAATCCGACCCCATAAAATATCATCATTCCAACTGTTTGATTATCAGGATTCATAATTTTCCTTGCTGAGCAAATTTTAACGACAAATAACCCATGTAAATTGTACCAAAAATTCCTAATATTAATAAAATAATTTTATAAACGAGTTGCCAGATGATAAATGTTACCGAACTTTAAAAAGTAGGAGGGCGTTGC
>CAZMBH010000076.1:0-4338 GCA_964564535.1 uncultured Gammaproteobacteria bacterium | reverse complement strand
GCCTGCGTCGATAAACAAGATGCCTCCAGAGACGCCAGAAGTCTGAGCCGGCTTATGCCGATTAACATCCCTTGGATGACAAAGGCTGTTTCCCGGGGAGAAAGATCGTGCCTGAGGCTCCCGTCCCGCCTGCCGCGCTCTATGCATTCCTCCCATATGCAAAAAATCCTGTGTGTCCCATATGCTGTGTCCTGATCCGGCGGGGCTGAGTCCCGGGAAAAGGAACTTGGAACATCCCGGATCAATACCAGGAGTGCATCCGTATTCTCGGCGCTGAACTCGAAATGAAAGCCGATCAGGGCCTTGACAGCGTCGAGGCCGGTCGGGCAATTCTCAAACCGGGCGCGGCAACCGGAAAGATAGCGCTCAGTAATGTCTTCTAAAATACTGAGCAGAATCCCTTCCTTGGTCTTGAAATAATGAAAGACCAGGCCCTCGGCCACCCCTGCCTCCCTGGCAATGGCGGAAGTCGGCGTAGCGGAAAAGCCCTTCCGGGCAAAAAGCGCTGTTGCCGCTTCCAGAATGGTTTCTTTTCGGCTCATCAGCAATGCCTCATATTTTTGATTGAGCACTCACTCAGAATAGTAATTCATTAAACAGCTGTCAACAATTTTTTTCGAGGGTTTGTGATAAATTATGGGCCATCAGCGATGAAAGGATCTTGGGCGACAGCGATTTTGCAGCGGATGTGCTGGCAGAGGCCGATGAGGCCATGGAAAGGAAGACCGCTCTGGCGGCTCAAGGGATTGATCTGCAGAGAGCGATAGATCTCGTGGCAGACCTGATGTCCATGCCGCGGGAACGGATTGTTGGCTCGTGTCCATCCAGAAACCCGGGTTTTCAGATTCCGGAAAGAATGAATCCTGATTCATTTTTTGCATACAGAAATCCACATGGCCTTTTGCCGGGAAAATTTGACGGTAGATATGCCTAAAATTTGCTAACTTAGACACACCTATCCACTAAGGCCCTGATTTATGTAAACTTTTTAGATCAAACTTGCTATTCTTAATGTCGAGCCCATGGCCTTCTCGGGTCTATCATCACTCCAGAGGATGGCCACAGGATGGTATTTCAAGTTAAGCGATCGAGCTATCTTGCTTTCCATGCTTACACCTCCCTATTTGTTGAATTATTCGCTTTAGGCCCGCTCCTTCCAGTATGCATACTCATAGGGCCATTCTTCCTGATACCAGTTAATCAATTCCTGCATCCTTTTTCGATGCTCCTCCTGGACCTTTTCCACCATAACGAAACGCCTTTTCTCCTCCCAGGCCCTTACCAGGGTCCTGCCCAAATTAAAGGCCTGCTCGCGGCTTTTCTCAGGCGCCTGTGTGTCCGGCCCGGTGGGGCCCATGGCGGCCCACACAGCATCAACCGGAACCGCACCGCTTACCATGAGAAAGTGATGGAGGTATTGGACAATGGGCCATTCATCACCCCCTCCGGAGGTTACCACGCATGCCCCGTATTTGCCCTCAAGGGCCATGCAATGAATCAGACTGGAACAACGATCGATAAACACCTTTAATTGGCCGCTCACGTTGAAGATATAATTGGGCGTGGCCAGGATGATCCCGCCTGCCGCAATCATCTTCTCCTTTATGGACTCAAACTCGTCCTTTTGGGGGCAGCGGCCCTTTTTGTGGCATTGATCGCAACCCAGGCACGGCTTTACGGAATCGCCTCGCAGGACAATGGTCTCACAGACCGCTCCTTCACTTTCCGCACCTTTTAAGACTTCTCCAAGCAGCTTTCCCGTGTTTCCTTTCTCCCCATGAGGGCTTCCAATGATGCTTACAATCTTCATGGGCTTTCCTCCTTGTGCATCTTTAGCCCTTTATAAGACATGATGGTCTCGTAAAGGGGTTTTCTTGTTACTGGTTTTCCGATCTTATCCGGGTAAGCTTGATCTGCAAGGCATTGACCCTGTCCATGCACTCCAGCTCAATTACGTCCGGATCTCCCCACTCGGCTGGAAAACTGCCTCCGGATTGGAGCATGAGGATGTAGGGAAAGATGTCATGGTAAAAAATTCCGCACAAGCCGGCGGTGTCATGGGCGCTTAACTCAAACTCATCGCCCACCTTGTGGCCTGCGTTGCATGAACCCTTGATACCCGTGATCGTTCCCACCACCCTGTGGCCGAATATTCTTTCCTGTGCCATAATTCACCTCCGTTCTGGAAAATATGATCGGTGTTTTCGCATACTCAACAAAATCATCGGCGCCTTTATCTTTATATTATATCTCTGCCAACCATTCAAGGTGATAAACAAGGCGCTCTCATCGTAAGATCATCAATACCCCAAGAACCAGTATCAGCAGAATAAAAACAGGACCGTAAACCCTCTCCAGAGTGCTTGCACTGACACGGCCCAGCCAGATCGGCCCCCAAAAGGCCCCTGCGCCTGCTCCCAAGGAGAGAAAAAAGGCCAGGGTCCAGTCGAACTGGCCCAGCAGCAGGTGACCGGCAAGGCCGGAAACAGCGTTGAAAAAAAGGACAAAGACAGATGTCCCCACCACCATGTCCACCGGAAGGTTTAAGACATAGAGCCCGGCGATGACCGGCGGAGTCCCGCTGAGTCCAAAAAGCCCGGCCATGACGCCGGAAAGAAACCCAAGGAAAAGCCCCAGCAAGATTTTCAATCCACTCATCCGCACCTGCGCCCTGCCGGGTCGATGGGTATCCCTCATCCTTTTTCTGGCCGAAAGACACATTTGAAGAGCCATCAAAAGCATGAATACGCCAAAGGCCTTTTGAAGGAGGCTTGCAGGCACAAGGCTTGATGCATAGGCGCCGATCCAGGCACCGATCAGGCCGCCTACCCCGAAGACTATCCCTGCGCCAAGGTCCAGATTTCCCTGCCGGAAATGACTTATGCTAGCGCTTATGGTGGTGGGGATGATCGCTGCCAACGAAGTGGCCACGGCGACCTGGGGCTGCACCTGAAACACAAGACTCAAAACAGGGACAAAGTAAAACCCTCCACCTCCTCCGAACAGGCCCACCAGGCAGCCGACAATAAAACCAAAAAATAACAATAAGATAAAGAGAGTAACACCTTGCATTTACCTTGACTCTCCAAACAGGGGGCGCCGCGCCTATTTGCCGATAGCAACAAGAAACATGAACATCGCCATGGAGCAGACGGCGCCAGCGTAAAAAACACCTTGAATTCCCCATCCAAGCAAGACTATCCCCATTAAGACCGGCCCCAGAGTCTGCCCCAGCCGCAAGACCATCTCATTGATGGACATAAATGCCCCGCGGTTTTCCGATGGGGCCAATGCTGCCAATAAGGTTTGGATATTAGGGAAAGACATACCGAACCCCATCCCAAAGATGGCTATGGGAAGAGGCAATAGCCATAGGCTGTGTATAAAAGGAATACTTATCAAAGCAACGGCATAAAAAATAAAAGTAGTTCGAAGTAGAGTCTTAGGGGAATATATTGTGCTCAATCTGCCTAATTGTGAAGAGGAAACAGCGGTAGTCAGGGACATGATGGACATGATTATTCCAATAGTAAAGGAAGATGCATGAAATGAATGTCCAAGTAATATAGGCAAATAGGTCAAGTAGGATCCATAAAGAATTATAAAGGTAACAACACTGGCCAAAAAGAGCATAAACACCTGCCTGCTTTTTATGCTCTGCCAAACATTATCCAAATACATCTTGAAACCCTGCCTGCTATTCGGTTCAGGACTTTGTAAGGAAAAAAGGATCAAAAAGCCCACCGGAATGGCTATAAAGGGAAGAAAGAAAGGATAAAACCATCCCAGCGTAGCAAGAATGCCGCCGATAGCTGGATAACTTGCCATACCTATGTTAAGAATGGTGGCGTTGTAGCCCATGGCTGCTGCAAGCTCATTGCCTGAATAAAGGTCACCTATAATGGTGGCGTTAAGGGAGGCCAGGGAGGCCGCCCCCATCCCCTGCAAGAAACGCAAGGCCAACAGGAGGTTGAAATCCCGTACAAAACCACATGCGCCTCCGGCAATGCCAAACAGCATCAAAGCGGGAACCAATATCCTTTTTCTGCCCCAGAGGTCTGCCAGCACTCCGAGCACAGGGGCTAAAAAAATACCGGGCAAGGTGAATACTGTGATCAGCAGCCCCACAGAATGAACAGGTATATCAAGTTCCCGGGCCATGGCTGGAAAAACGGGGGTTATACTGGATACCCCCATGACAGCGCTCAGCGTAACACCAAAGATCAGCTGGAGGTTGGGATCCAGATAGAGAGGCCTTTTTCTGGCCGATTTCATGCAGACTCGCCCACCCGTTTCAGGAAGGCCTCTCTGCGCTCCTTGTCCCACTGGGAGCAGAAG
>CAZMBH010000075.1:2879-4359 GCA_964564535.1 uncultured Gammaproteobacteria bacterium | reverse complement strand
AGAGTATTTCCAAAGTAAGTTTATCAAGTTCCAAGTTTGTCAAGTTTTTCAAGTTTGTTCTTGATGAACTTGATGGACTTTATAACTTGATAACTTTATTTTTATGGACTTTACTTGGATGATAGGTGGGGAAGCGGGTTTCGGAATAATGACAACCGGCGCTGTGTTTTCAAAGATTGCCACTCGTTCCGGTTATCATATATTTGATTATTTTGAATACCCGTCGTTGATTCGAGGCGGACATAATGCCTGTGAATCCCACGTTTCTGACGAAGCCGTCTCTTATTTAAGTCCGACAATCGATGTTTTAGTCTGCCTAAACAAAGAAACTTACGAAAAACATAAAAATAGATTAACAACGAAAAGTTTAGTGGTGTTTGACCAAGATGAGTTTGAAATTAAGGATGAAGTTAAAAAAATTGTAGTTCCCTTCAAAAAAATACTTTCGGATTTAAAAGGCCAGCCGGTCATGAAAAATACAATTGCACTTGGTGCATCAATCGGATTATTAAAGGGTGATATCAGCGAGTTAATAAAAATAATCAGTGAACAGTTCGCAAAAAAAGGCGAAGAAGTAATTAACTTTAATAAACAGTTTGTTCAGGCGGGCTTTGACGCAATAAATAAAAATTATTCTGATTCAATTTTAAATTATTTAGTCAAAAAACCGGGTGAAGAGAAGTTGGTTCTAACAGGAAATGATGCTTTTTCACTAGGGAGCGTAATTGCCGATGCCAGGGTTTATGTAGCTTATCCGATGACACCATCCTCAACAGTACTAACCGATCTGGCCGCTTGGCAAGAAAAAGTCGGTATGGTTGTCCGTCATGCCGAAGATGAGATTTCAGTAATTAATACTGCTATCGGTTCGTCCTTTGCCGGTGTCCGTTCAGCAGTTGGTACTTCGGGCGGTGGATTTGCCTTAATGGTTGAATCGGTTTCTTTTTCAGGAATTACGGAAATTCCAATAGTGGTTTTTATTGCTCAGCGGCCTGGTCCTGCAACCGGAATGCCGACTTGGACAGAGCAGGGAGACCTTTTATTTTCGGTTTATTCCGGTCACGGTGAATTTCCAAAAATTGTGCTGGCACCGGGTGATAATGAAGAAATGATCGAATTAGCCGCTAAGGCATATAATCTTGCTGATATTTATCAAATGCCGGTTATTGTTATGTCGGACATGTATCTTTCAGAATCTCATAAGTCGGTATCTAAAAAATTTGTTGATGATTTTATAGAAAAATATAAAGTCGATAGAGGTAAGTTAGTGGCTTCAGAGGGCAAGACAAAATATTTGCGTTATCAAATAACTGAGGATGGGATCTCACCTCGGTTAGTTCCTGGGACGCCTGGATATTTTTACCAGGCGAATTCTTACGAACACGTTGAAGACGGTCATACAACGGAAGATGCACAGCCAAGAATCGATCAGGTAGATAAAAGAGCCAGAAAGTGGGCAACCTATTTAAAAAATGATTTT
>CAZMBH010000075.1:0-2779 GCA_964564535.1 uncultured Gammaproteobacteria bacterium | reverse complement strand
ACAATTTCAATGATAAAAGCGGGGATAGAGCATAAGGGTTTTTCAGTAATAAACATTCTCCAACCATGTGTTACTTTTAATAAAATCAACACTTATCAGTACTATTTGCAAAAAGTATATAAACTTGATGAAAAATACCAAAAAAGCGACTTTAAAACTGCCGTCCAAAAAAGTCTGGAAATAAATGAGGAAAAATTTCCACTTGGAGTGATTTATCAAACAGAAAGGCCGTCTTATACTGATCAATTACCACAACTTAATGAAACTACATTAGCCGAGAAAATAAGATTTACTGAGTTTGAAAAAATTACAAAACTATTTATTTAGTTAGTCTAAGATAGTTGAACGATAACGTAAGTTTAGAGGATATTAGTAACCTATATTACTATAGGTTTGTTAACTAAAAAAGGGTATTGACAGTTAGCAATTACTTTGTTATACTGCTAAAACATATGGCATTTTTAATTGGAGCGTCAGAACAATCCGTTCATCCAGTCGCACCTGTGCGTGATGGAATAGTTTTTCCCGGCACCGAAAACGTTTTGGTTTTTGGTAGAGCTAAAAGCGTATCGGCGATCAATGAAGCCCTCCGTAAAGACAGAAAAGTAGTCCTATTAATGCAAAAAAATCCTGCTCAAGATGATCCAAAAAGCAGTGAACTCTATCAGATAGGAGTAATGGCAACGATTGATAAAACTGTTCCTGGAGATAAGGGAGAGATAAACGCCTTAGTTAAAGGAATAGAGATTGTCAAGGTTATATCTTTTACGAAACAAGATGCCTGGTTTGAAGCAAAAGTTTCGGTAATAAAAGAAAAAGCCATCGATGATGACGAGGTTAAGGCGATGATAAGGTATATCTCAACCCAAATAAAAAAAGCGATTAATTTAGGCAAGACAGTCGACTTTGTTTTTTTAATGAATATCTTAAATACCGATAATTCAGTAAATTTTGCTCATCAGATAGCTGTTGTTTTAGATTTGAAGCCTCATGAAAGGCAGATGTTGCTTGAGGAAACAGATCTAAAAGCAAAATTAAAGAAAGAAGTAGATTATGTCAACAGGGAAATTAAGGTATTGGAAATTGAGTACAGTTTGACTTCAAAAACTCAGAAAAAATTTGATAAAGGGATGAAGGAATCGATACTTAGAGAAAAGATGAAAACTATTGAAGAAGAATTAGGCGAAAAGGGCGAAGACAAGGATACGGCAGAATACCGTGAGAAAATTAAAAAAGCCAAGATGCCGAAGGAGGTTGAAGAGAAAGCGGAAAAAGAATTAAAACGTTTAAAGCAAATGTCTCAGTTTAATCCGGAAGCATCCTATGTTAGAACTTATTTAGATTGGCTGGTTGATCTTCCTTGGTCCGTAATTTCTGCTAATAATATAGAAATAAAAGCGGCTGAAAAAATACTTAATGAAGATCACTATGGATTGAAAAAAATCAAAGAAAGAATTCTTGAATATTTAGCGGTTATTGAAATGAGAAAGATCAAAGAGAAATCAGGAAAAATAAAAGGTAGACAACCGACAATTTTATGTTTTGTCGGACCACCGGGAGTAGGAAAAACTTCTCTTGGAAAATCAATTGCCCGGTCATTGGGCCGGAAGTTCGTCAAAATGTCACTTGGTGGAATCCGAGATGAAGCGGAAATAAGAGGTCACCGCCGAACCTACGTCGGAGCCTTGCCAGGCCGGATGATTCAGGGAATCAAACAAGCAGGAACAAAAAATCCTGTATTTATGTTGGACGAAATCGATAAGATCGGAAAAGATTACCGCGGTGATCCATCATCGGCGCTGCTTGAAGCATTGGATCCGGAACAAAACCAAGCTTTTTCAGATCATTACTTGGAAGTACCTTTTGATTTATCCGATGTTTTCTTTATCACAACGGCCAACATATTAGATACCATTCCGGATGCGCTGCAAGACCGGTTGGAAGTAATCCATTTTCCGGGATATACGGAAGATGAAAAATTTAATATTGCCAAGACTCATTTGGTTCAAAAACAGCTTGATGCCAGCAGTTTAAACAATAAAGAAGGTGCAATCACGGATATTGCGATTAAAACTATTATCAGGAGATATACAAGGGAAGCCGGCGTCCGCGATCTTGAACGGCAGATATCGACGATATTTCGAAAATTAACCCGTGAGATTATTGAAAAAAAAGTTAAAAATAAAACGATTGGTTTGACCGATATTCCAAAGTATCTCGGACCGTTTAAGTTTTCCTCATCGATGATCGAAGCAAAAGACACAATAGGAATAACAACCGGATTAGCTTGGACACAAGCTGGCGGAGATATTTTATTTATTGAGGTTGCGATTATGCCGGGTAAAGGCGGATTAACATTAACCGGTCATTTGGGTGACGTGATGAAAGAATCATGTCAGGCCGCGCTTTCATACATCCGTCCGCGCTGGAAACAGTTTGGTTTGAAGGAAGATTTTTACCACAAAATCGACATCCATGTTCACGTTCCGGAAGGTGCCGTTCCAAAAGACGGACCGTCAGCTGGACTGGCTATTGCCACAGCAATGATTTCCGCTTTAACAAAAACCCCGACGATTAGAACGGTTGCCATGACCGGAGAAATCACATTGCGGGGAAGAGCTCTGGAAATAGGCGGGATAAAAGAAAAAATAATTGCTGCCCACCGGGCAGGGATAAAAACCGTCATTATTCCAAAGGATAACAAGAAAGATCTTGAAGATATTCCTCAAAACGTTCTTAAAGATTTGGAATTTCACTACGTCGACCACGTCGACCAGGT
>CAZMBH010000074.1:0-4397 GCA_964564535.1 uncultured Gammaproteobacteria bacterium | reverse complement strand
GAGTAGCGAATATTAACTTATTCGCTGTTGCAAAGAAGTGGTGGTTTTGGGATGTTTGACAGAATCAGTAGGCTGGCTACTTGTACGCTGGTGAGCTGGTATGCTGGTGAGAAAAAGAATTACGAGTTGCGAGTTCCGGGTTACGAGTCGGAAAGAGCCGGAAGCTGACGGCGGGAGGCTGATAGCCGACAGCCATAGTGATACCGGATTAGCGATTCTTGTTTGTGAAGGATCTATCAACAAGCCGATGGCTGACAGCCGACGGCCGATAGCAAAAGGAGGTCTCTATGTCATCCAAATTGGGAGATTTGTTTCGCGAGAAGCGCATTGAAAAGAATATGAAGCTTGCCAATACTGCAAAAGCATTGGGATATACAAACATGCACAAGGGATGCAGAAAAATAATAGAGATTGAGGAGACAGGGTATGGGGATGAAAATATAATGCAGAAGCTTGTCACATTATACAAAATTCAGAGAGCAGAGTATGATGAAGCAATAGATAAAGATGTTGAGAAAGCCACAATCGATTTTGAAAAGTCCTCGGACAGAATCTTTGATAGTATGTATATAATGGGATACTATGAACATGGATGGCCGCATTATCTGCCTGAAGAAATAAAAAAAGAGGAGGAAGCGATTAAGTGGGCAGTTGAATTCATCAAGACAAACAAATGCAGTCGGAAATGCATCTCTTTAGAAGTATCACTCAAAATTTACTATTGCATCTTTCCAGATGGAGAGTATAAAAGGTGTCGATATATATATACGAGATTTAGAGAATATCATCACATTTACAATGCCAAACACGCAAAGCTGAATTTTTATGATGGACCTGATAGGTAAGGATATATGTATTCGCAAATTATAGAGAGTCACTGTTAAAGAAAGAAAAGAAAAAAATGAAAAACGAAAATGTATTAAGTGAAAAAAGAGTAAACAGGGATTCATTAGCCAAACTGTATGAGAGATATGCTTACGCATCTCTTTACTTGGGGTATTTTGACTTTTGCGTGAAGAGATCTCTGCCTGCATTTTTATTGTTATTCGTTTTAACTGCATTTGCCTTTTTGGGAGGTTTTGAAAAGTGGTTCAACATTCTCGTTTATGTTCTTGTGATATTACTCTCAATAAAACTTACACACGAAATTCTCGCACTGATTGAAAAATATTATCAAAAAAGGGTCTATGATGATTCAAGAATATTTTACAAATCGCATGTTTGGGAGGTGAATTCGAATATGACAGGTTATTACTTAAATCAACCCGTTCCGGAGAAGTGTTCCGATCTAAATAAACTTCCTTACAGCTTAACCTTCAAAACGATTTATCGCGAAGGAATGCAACCTGTGAAGAAAAGATTTTTAAAATTTTGCGCGGATTATTACTATAGAAAATTTCTTCCAAACTTTATTCTCGGGAAATTTGGAAAATTCTTTGAACCATTGGAAGAATATTTCAAGTATTCCGCAATATTGGAATTCTCAGGTCTGTCGGATAAGTTTAAACTAATGATGTATGAAGTGACAAAAGATAAAATTGAAGAAGAGGAGGATGAATAATGAAGAGATTGAAGTACGAAGCGTTTTTCATAACACCGGAAAATTATCTGATACCTGTGCCTCTCTGCCTAAACCACATTGATGTCATCTGCGACCGTCCCGAACTCTTCAAATTCACAAAAGAGTTTGTGAAAGATACATTCACAAAATACAATGAGCCGCTAAGGTCGGAGAAAAGAGCGAGGAACGAACTCATGCGGACAGCATACAAAAAAGGATTCATACGGTTAAGGTACAGGAAAGACCATTACTGGATAGCAGAATCGGAGAACATCTTCGGGAATATCAAGTTGAGGGAGCAGATAGCAGGATGGATAAAGTTCATGCTTGAACACAAAGAATTAAATGCTGATGAATACATGGAGGTCATTGAATTGGATACTGCATTTGACGAAACAAATCCGCCTGACAAGGAATCATTTCATTACTTTTTCAGCAAAGCATCCGAGTATCCGTCCGTTGAAATCAAATATCAGGAGGAAAAAAATGATGCCTGAAAGGATAAGAAGACAAATGTACGGACAGTATGTAAACCAGCTCAATCCCGTCTCTGTTGGGGAGTCAATTGAAAGAATGGATGTTGTGATAGTGGAGCAGTTGGAGGCAGACCCTATGAAGCCGGAGGAGCGCCTGATTGTAAAGAGAGAAAAGGCAGGAAATTACATTACGGACGAACACGACAGACCTCTTTACGAAACAGATGAGGCAGGAAATCCTAAAACTGCAAAGGGAGGAGCAATAGTGCTTCCTTCAACAGTTGCTGGTATGAAGATAAACCGCAAAAAGATGAATCAGAAAATGCTCATTGAAATAATTAATAAGATTATAAAGGATGATTATTCTGTCTCTGCAAATCATTCTCTTGTCTGGCGCACTCCAATAACAGAATACACATTGAAGAGGGGGCTTAAGTGCCAATGGTTCGACCTCACGACTGATGACGAATTCAACAACCTGTCTTATGCAGTAGAGGTGAAGGGTATTGACTCATTTGTGCTTTCTGCATTTGCCGACTCTCTGCGCGTTGCATTTGAACAGCAGTCGGTTTTGATGGTTGATCGCAATCAAAATAATGCTCCCTTTTTTGTGAATGTTCCTCCCAAAATCGTTCGAAGAAAGACCTCACTCCGTGAAAAGATTTTCTGGAAATTGTACAAACTGTTGGATGATTTTTTAGACCCGCGTAACGATGAGTATTATATAGAAAAAAACAGAAAATACAGAGAAGCCCACAAAACCGATAATGACAAGTAAGGAAAAACAAAAGTCAGAAGGAGAAATCATGAATAAAAGCATTTTATCTTCAATTCTGAAACCCATTGAAAATCCAGAGGTTTTCAATGAAATTATGGGTAAACTCAGCGATGACCCGAAGACAAGCTGGTATCCGTCCTCAGGTGGCGATTATAGAGATTTGCTGTATCTAACGAAAGAGTATTTTCAATTAAGAAGAGGTCTTCAAAGTAAAGTCGAATCTGTGACTTTTCCGGAGCTTTTCATACACACTGATTATGACAGTCGCTACACAAACTTAATAGAGAAAGGAATAATCCGGGAGGATAAAGGAACTGTGATGAAGGTTACAAGTCAGGTAAAATGCACTCTAAATAAAAGTGTGGATTATGAAATTGACAGCAGATTGATTCTATTTCTGCGAGAAGCATTCAGGATTCCGACTTGCTATCTTATGAATATTGAGGTATCCTCTAAGGGAATGGGGACATACAACAGAATAGTGGTTTATTTCTTTATGGAAAACTTCAACTTCTTTAGGGAAATAGTTTTAAAGAAGAATTTGAAAATCTCTCACATCTCAAATATCAGAGATGGTTCTGTTTCCGGAGGCGGTCATATAAATATGAAGTTCTTGGAATATTTTTTAGGTTATATGCAAACGGAGCTCTTTATATCAGACAATATCGGAAGAAACTATAATGGTTTTGATCTGATAAAGGATGACAAAACCCTGATTGAAAAATATAAATCTCCTCTCAATGTTCCGATATCTGTTGAAGGAGTCGGTAAAATTCACTGGTCAGACTACGGAGTCTTCTTGGGTGACAGTTTGATTTTTAAAATAAACCGTTTTCCTGAAAAATAAAAAGGAGGGATTATGTTTCTGATTGCATTCTGCATTCTTATAGCGATTTTGCTTGTTTTGAAGTATTTTGATTGTATTTTGACATACAAAGCAACAAAAAATGATCCGAATAATGAGTTAAGTCGGTTCGGGAGGCGGTTCATAAAGAAAATAGGTGCTTTAAGAGCGGTGATTATAATTTACCTGATTTTCATTTTGCTGTGTATTGCCATTTTAGGATACTTTGTTTATGGAGATTTTACAGATAAGGTAATTGCATTTATAGCCTTCACTTACTTGATCATATTACATTGGTTTGTAGTTCTTAGCAATAAAAACTTCATTGAAGAGAATCACGAAAAAGCAAATAGTTATAGAAAAATAGTAATGTTTCTCATCGGTTATCCTATACTGAGAAAATTGAAGTTGGTTTATTGAATAGTTATTGACATAATAAATAGTCTCAATTATAATAAAACTAAAAGGAGGAAAAATGTTCAAGAGTAGTATAATCATTGAGAAAAATCATTGTACATTTTTATGTGAAAAGAAAGTGTTTCTTCTTGATACAGGTTCATTAATAAGTTTTTCATCAATTAAGTGTAATTTTTTAAATAATGAACTTAAAATAAACAAAAACATGGTTGATCGTATCAACAACGGATTCAAAATTAAAATTGATGGATTGATCGGTATGGATATTATAATGGCTCTTGAAATGAGACACGATTTAGTGATAGAATGTGTTAAAAAAGG
>CAZMBH010000073.1:0-4407 GCA_964564535.1 uncultured Gammaproteobacteria bacterium | reverse complement strand
TTTTGCTAAACTATTACTACACAAGTATATGTTAGCAATCACTAAACAATCTGACTACGGATTAATTTTACTATCCTTTGCCTATAAAAGAAAAGGCTTAATTAAATTGTCTGAACTAATATCAGAAACCGACCTGCCACAAAGATTTTTAGCCAGAATTGCGGCTGAATTAGTAAAAAAAGGATTGCTAATCAGCAAAGAGGGAAAAAGCGGCGGATATTTAACTTCTGCAAAAATTAAAGTTATTTCTCTTTATGACTATTTAAAAATTTTTGAAAATGACGTGATTGTCAGCAGCTGTGTTGACGAAAATTTTGATTGCAAGTTCGACAAGGTTTGTAACCATAAAGATTTCATAAAGAAGAGATTAAATGTAGTTTTAACAAAAGAACTTAAAAAAATTAAACTTCTCCAATTAATAGACTAAAATTTTTATGTTGGAATTAAAAAATCTTACAATTACCGTAGAAGATAAAATAATAATTGAAAACCTTAGTTTAAAATTGGCGAAAAATAAAGTCTATGTGATCATGGGCCCGAATGGCTCCGGTAAATCGACCTTGGCTCTTACATTAATGGGTCATCCGTTATATAAAATCAAATCAGGTAAAATATTTTTTGAAAAAAAAGACATCACTAATTTGGAATCCGACAAAAGAGCGGTTGCCGGAATATTTCTTTCATTTCAATCGCCCTTATCGTTATCCGGGGTAAGTGTTTTTTCCCTTCTTCGTACGGCAATTTCCGGTAAGAAAGATCCGCTTAAACTCCGGGAAGAGATTGAAAAAACTGCTAAATTGTTAAAAATTAAAAAAGAATTATTGGAGAGATCTTTTAATGAGGGAACCTCAGGAGGGGAAAAGAAGAAACTAGAATTACTTCAAGCAGCAATTTTATCACCAAAGTTTTTAATGTTTGATGAAATTGATACAGGAGTTGATGTAGATGCATTGAAAACCATTGCCCAGTTCATGGAGAAAAATAAAAAAGGAAAAACTTATTTATTAATTACCCATTACAACAGAATTTTAAAGTACGTCAAACCTGATGAAGTATTAGTAATGGTGGACGGAAAGATCGTTAAACGCGGAGATTATAAACTGGCGGAAAAGATTGAAAAAAACGGATATGCAAAACTCTGATTTAAATTTTGACTACAAATTCGGCTTCTCCATGCCGGAAAAAAATATTTTTAAAGCACGAAAAGGGCTGGATAAAAAAATTGTTGAGGCGATTTCCATATTAAAAAAAGAACCGGCCTGGATGAAAGAATTCCGCTTAAAAGCCTATACGGCTTTTACAAAAAGAAAGATGCCTGATTGGGGAGCCGACCTTTCAAAAATAAAATTTGATGATATCTATTATTACATTAAACCTACTGAAAAACAGGTAAATTCATGGAAGGATTTACCAAAAGAAATAAAGGATACCTATGACCGAATCGGTGTTCCTGAAGCGGAAAAAAACTTTTTATCAGGCGTTTCAGCACAATATGAATCTGAGGTTGTATATGAGAGTATCAACAAGGAATTGAAAAAAAGAGGCGTGATTTTTTGTGATATGGATACGGCTTTAAAAAAATATCCCGAAATTGTCAAAGAATATTTTGGAACTTTAATTAGCCCGTATGATAATAAATTTGCTTCTTTAAATTCAGCTGTTTGGTCGGGCGGATCGTTTGTCTATATTCCTAAAGGAGTCAAGTTGCCGATGCCTTTGCAGGCATATTTCCGGATTAACGCTGAGCGTTTCGGTCAGTTTGAAAGAACATTAATAATTGCCGAAGAAGGAAGCTTTGTTCATTATATTGAAGGCTGTACGGCCCCGATTTATACAACTGCCTCACTTCACGCAGCTGTGGTTGAGATCTTTGTAAAAAAAGGAGCCAGGGTTCGATATACAACCGTACAAAATTGGAGTCATAATATATATAATCTCGTAACAAAAAGATCTACGGTTGATGAGGGAGGAATTATGGAGTGGGTTGATTGCAATATCGGAAGCGGTGTGACAATGAAATATCCAAGTGTAATTTTGAAAGGAAAAAAAGCTCATGGTGAAGTTTTATCAATTGCTTATGCGGCAAAAGATCAGCATCAGGATGCCGGGGCAAAGATGTATCATTTAGCTCCGGAAACAACCTCCAGAATAATTTCTAAATCAATTTCAAAAGACGGCGGAAGAACTTCATATCGTGGATTAGTTTCTGTTTCTCCCGGCGCTGTAAATTCTAAGGTTTACGTTTCCTGTGATGCTTTGATTATGGATGAGCAATCCCGGTCAGACACTTATCCTTACATGCGGATAAAAGAAAAAAATTGTGAAGTTCAACACGAGGCGACCGTGGAAAAATTAGGCGAAGAAAAACTATTTTACCTGATGTCACGGGGCATAGATAAATCTGAATCAGAAACCTTATTGGTCAATGGTTTTATCGAGCCGGTAGTGAAAGAAATTCCGCTGGAATACTCTATTGAATTAAACAGATTAATCCGGATGGAAATGAGCGGAAGTGTCGGATAATTTTCCTATGAAATTTATTAATCTCAACCAAACTAAACAAACAAAGTTAGTTTTTGATAAGCCTGGTGATTATACAGTCTTCTTTTATAATCTCTCTGGCGAATTTGATTTTAAAATAAAAGCAAGTGGGGTCAATCTGGATATTTTGGGTTTGTTTGTTGGGAAAAAATCTGACGATTTTGAATTGAAAACAAATCAGTATCATATTGCTCCAAATTCCACTTCAAACCTATTAATAAAAGGAGTCTTTGACGACAGTTCAAAATTTATTTATCAAGGCCTAATAAAAATCGAAAAAGCGGGACAAAAATCTCATGCGTATCAAAAAAATAAAAATTTAATCCTGTCGGATAAAGTGTACATTGACTCCCGGCCGTTTTTAGAAATTTTAGCGAACGATGTTTTTTGCACCCACGGATCAACAACAGGAAAAATCAATGAAGAATCACTTTTTTATTTAGAAAGCCGCGGCTTAAATCAAAAAACAGCTGAACAGTTATATATTTCAGGCTTTATTCAGGAGATTACTGATAAAATAAAGCCATACAGCCAACCGAGACTCAACCTCCGAGGTTAGGACAGGTTGGCAAAAAATATGATTGATATTAATTTGATTAAAAATCAGTTTCCGATTTTCAAAAAACAACCGGATTTGGTCTACCTTGATTCAACGGCTACTTCATTAAAACCAAAGGCAGTAATCGATAAGCTAAAACAATATTATGAAGAATATTCGGCCAATGTCTTCAGGGGAATTTATCCAATGTCGGAAAAAGCTACTTTTGAGTTTGAAGAAACAAGAAACATTGTTTCTAAATTTATTAGTGCACATAAACCAGAGGAAGTTATCTTTACAAGAAATGCAACTGAGTCTTTAAATTTACTGGCCTATTCGTTGGGCAGAAAGATCGTTGAATCAGGAGATGAAATTGTCACAACAATCATGGAGCATCATTCAAACTTTGTTCCATGGCAAGTATTAGCGGGTGAATCGGGAGCGGTATTTAAAATAGTTGATATTGATAACCAAGGATATTTGAAGTCTGATTGGAAAGAAGTAATTACAAAAAAAACTAAAATATTAGCTCTGACTTATGTTTCCAATGTTTTAGGGACAATCAATCCGGTCAAGGAAATAATTTCCGAGGCAAAAAAAATAAATCCAAGAATTATTATTGTCGTTGATGCGGCACAGGCAGTTCCTCATATTAAGGTTGACGTTCAGGACCTGGGAGCTGATTTCATCGTTTTTTCTTCCCATAAAATGCTGGGTCCGACTGGGGTAGGAATCCTTTGGGGTAAAGAAAGCATTTTGAAAGAGATGTACCCGTTCATGTATGGCGGAGATATGATCGATGAGGTTTATCTCGATAGAACTACTTATAAAAGTCCTCCTCATAAATTTGAAGCCGGAACACCGGCCATCGGTGAAATAATCGCATTTAAAGAAGCAATAAATTTTTTAAATAAAATTGGCATGGATAATGTCAGGAAACATGAAGAAAAGTTAACGGATTTCGCCATCAAAGAATTAATTAACGCTTTTGGAAATTCGATAAAAATATTCGGACCAAAAAATACTGAGGACAAAGGTGGAATAATTTCTTTTAGTTTTGATAAGTTTCATCCTCACGATATCGCCCAGATTTTAGCGGATGAAGGAATTTGTGTCAGAGCTGGACACCACTGCGCCATGCCATTACACGCTTGTTTAAATGCACAGGCGACAGTAAGAGCAAGTTTTTATATATATAACGATGAAGAAGATGTTAAAAAATTGGTTGATGGGTTAAAAAAAGTTAAAAAAATACTTAGATGAATATCTATCAAGACATAATTCTTGACCATTATCATCATCCTCATAATCAGGGGAAGATCAATAAG
>CAZMBH010000072.1:0-4426 GCA_964564535.1 uncultured Gammaproteobacteria bacterium | reverse complement strand
CCGCCACCTGACAAAATAGGAGAAATTATAGGCCCTGGCGGAAAAAATATTCGCGCTCTTATTGCCAGAACTCAAACAGAAATCAATGTTGACGATGACGGTAAAGTGACAGTTTCCGGACTGGATAGAGCAAAAGTTGATGAGGCAGTCGCTCATATTGGCAATATAACTAGGGAAATTCAAGTTGGGGAAGAGTTTGAAGGTGAAGTAAAGCGAATGCTTCCATTTGGAGCTTTTGTAGAAATGGTCCCCGGAAAAGAAGGCTTAGTCCACGTTTCAAAGATGGGAACAGGCTTTGTCAAACGTCCTGAAGATGTTGTTAAATTAGGCCAGAAGATAAAAGTCAAAGTTTATCAGATCGATAACATGGGCAGGGTGAATCTACAAATGATTAAATAAGTTTATAAAGTTCTTAAAGTTATAAAGTTTATAAAGAACTCACTTATTGATTTTAAGTAAGGACTTCATTACAATGAAAAATATGGCTAGACGAAAATCTTTATTCAAATTGCCGTTTTTGAAAGTTAAAATTAATAAGGGAACGATATTCAACATATTCGGTTTCATTATTTTTGGTTCCGCTTTGATTTTTCTTGTTTCTTTTATAAAAAGTTTTGCCAATTTAGAAAGCGGTCGAATGCTTTATCAATTAAACCAAATGTTAGTTGCTAAGTTCGGCGGTTTATCGATTTTCATTCCTCTTATTCTATTGCTTGTTTCTATTCATTTTTTTAATACTAAGAAATTTAAATTTATCAAACCAAACATTACCAGTGGATTAATAATGATTTTTATTTCTTTGATCGGTGTTTTTCAATCAGGAGAAATCGGATCGAGTATTTTTGAAAATTTAAAATTAGATTTTTCTGTTGCCGGTGCGGTTATCATTATGGGAGTTATTTTAGTTATCGGTCTAGTGCTTTTTCTTGACACATCGATTGACGCTTTTTTGATTTTTATTTATACCATTTTAAAATCAGGACTATCTTTTGTAAAAAATTATTTATTAAGATCGTTTTTTACCAAAGGAAGTGAAAAATCCATTAAACAAGACAATCAATTTATTGTTGATAGCAAAATAGAGGAAAAAGCAAAGAAACCAATTGCGCCGCTTTCCTCCTCAACAGTAGTCTTGGAAAAAAAAGGTGAAATAACCATTAAACCATTACCCCAATCAACAAATTCAACCTGGGTTTATCCGCCAATTAGTCTATTAGCAGATGTTTCACAGAAAGAGGCTGATCGCGGAGATGTTAATGCTAACGCCCATACAATTGAAACAACCCTTGAATCTTTCGGAATTAAGGCGAGGGTAGCTGAAGTTAATAAAGGGCCTGCGGTGACCCAATATGCATTGGAAATTGCCATCGGCACAAAATTATCTAGAATTACTGCTTTATCAAACGACTTAGCCTTAGCTCTTGCCGCCACAACCGGACAGGTTAGATTGGAAGCTCCAATTCCGGGTCGAGCTTTAGTTGGAATCGAAATTCCAAATAAGAGACCAGAAATTGTTACTGAAAAACGTTTACTTTCATCTCCGATTTTTACTTCCAATAATGATCCGTTACTAGTACCATTAGGTTTAGATGTTTCCGGACAGCCGATTGCTGCTTCGATTGCCAAAATGCCTCATGCTTTGATTGCCGGAGCGACTGGATCAGGTAAATCAGTGATGTTAAACGCTTGGATATCTGCCTTTTTGTTTAGAACAAGACCGGAAGATTTAAGAATGATTTTAGTTGATCCTAAGCGAGTTGAACTTTCGATTTATAATTCTATTCCACATTTATTAACAGAAGTTATCGTCGATGCAGAAAAAATCATTTCTGCTTTAAAGTGGACTGTTAATGAAATGCAGGAGAGATATAAATTATTTGCTAAAGCCGGAGCCCGCAATATTGACGGTTATAATTTAGTCAAGGGAGTTGAAAAGAAACCTTACATAATTTTTGTTATAGATGAACTTGCTGATCTGATGATATTTGCACCAGGTGAATCAGAGGAGCTAATTACCCGAATTGCCCAAATGGCGCGGGCGACCGGAATTCATTTGATTCTCGCCACTCAAAGACCGTCGGTTGACGTTATCACAGGTTTAATGAAAGCCAATATCCCGACTAGAATTGCTTTCAATGTTTCCTCAATGATCGATTCAAGAGTTATTATTGATATGCCGGGAGCTGAAAAATTATTAGGAAGGGGAGATATGTTATTTTTACCTCCTGATAAAGCAAAACCGGTTCGTATACAGGGTCCGTATATTACGGAAGGTGAAGTTAATAACTTGGTAAATTTCTTGAAGTCTCAGGCCCCAGAAGTTCACTATACTCAAGAGGTGACTGAACAGGCCGTTAACATTAAAACTGCTGGTGGCGCCTCTTTTGCAGTTAATGGTGGGGAGAATGATACTTACTTTAATCAAGCCATAGAAATTATTATGCAACAGGATAAGGCGTCAGCATCACTTCTTCAGCGCCGTTTATCGATTGGTTATGCCCGAGCAGCCAGACTTCTTGACCAATTGGAAGCAGCCGGTTACGTCGGACCTGCTGAGGGAGCTAAACCAAGAGCCGTAATCCGAAGGCAAAATATGAATCAAGAATAATTCACTTGCATTTTAATTTATCTTCTTGTAAATTTATCTTAATTATTATTTATTTTAATATAATTTTATGGATATTAAGCCTTTGAGGTCTTTTTTAGAGATTCCTTATGATGAATTGGAGGAAATGAATTTAAACGCCAAAAAAAAAAGAAAAGATGGTGTCTCTGAAAAAGAATTAAAGGAATTTTATCTTAGCTACTTAAAAAAAGAAAAAAGATTGAAAGCAGTAACGATTGGATTTTCTGATTTGGAGGGTCGTTTTCATATGATAGACTACGATAAAAAATTCTTTCTTAATTCCTACGATAACATGACTTTTGATGGTTCGTCAATTCGAGGTTTTGCCCGTCAAGCCGAGTCGGATTTGCGGCTTGGAATTGATTGGGCATCTTTTTGGTGGCTGCCAAGTGATGTTTTTGGTCCAGGTAAAGTTTTAATGATGGGTAAGATTAATGGTCAGGATGAAAAACCTTATCAGATGGACGCAAGAGGTGTTTTACAGAGGTACTTAGAAACATTATATTCGAAATATCAATATAAAGTTTATGCAGCCAATGAAGTTGAAGGCTTTTTAATAAAGGGTATTGATGCGGAACAAGTGTATGATGAGAAAATAGGATTTGAATTAGTTTCAATGGGCGGATACTATCATTCGTTACCAAAGGACGTTTTGAGAGGTTTTATAGATCATGCAGCTGAAGCCCAAAGAGCCATGGGTTTTGAAAATGAAAAAGATCATCCTGAAGTTGCTCCTTCACAGTTTGAATTAAATTATACGTATGCTGATGCGATGATAGCCGCTGATCAAATCCAAATATATAAGTTAATTTGCCGCCAAGTAGCCCGTAATATGGGGATGACGGCAACATTTTTGCCTAAACCGGTAATGGGGATTAACGGCAGCGGAATGCACACAAATATTTCAGTTTTTAAAAATAACAAAAATTTATTTCATGACAAAGGTGGACGTGGACAGCTATCCAATTTGGCATGGAAATTTATTGAGAGGGTCTTGACAAGTGCTAATGATATTTGTTTGATTTTAAATAGTAGTGTCAATGCATATCGACGGCTGGATCCTCACTTTGAAGCCCCCAATGAAATAAAAGTTTCGGAAATCGACCGGGGAGCCATGGTTAGAGTTCCTTTGCACAATGAAAAATCGGCAAGAATAGAAGTAAGAAGTGTTGGAACAGATGCAAATCCTTATTTATTAATTTATACTCTGGTTAAAACGGGTATTGAGGGATTAGTTGAAAAAACGGATAAAAGCAAAAGGCCAAGAGCCCGCTATTTGCCGGGTGATATAAATACAGCCATCAATTATTTCCGTCAAAGCGATTGGGTTGAAAAAATGTTGGGTTCAGAAATGAAGAAAAAATTTATTGAACTTAAACAAAAAGCGGCTAACAGATCACCGGCTGATCTGGGCACAAGGGTAAAAAATTCTGAAGTCATCTATCACCATGAAGTTCACAACCAGATGCTTTGGAATGATTTTTGATATTTGCAATAATCTAATCAGTGACTTTTGTAGGTTATAAGCGGTTGACAAGTCTTCATAGTATTTTATGATTGAATTATTATTATTTATTTGCTTAAATTAAAACCTATGATAACCGATGGAGATATAAAGAAACTGAAGGAAGTTTTTGCCACAAGAGAAGCGATGGAACGCGGATTTATTGAAATTATTGAGTTTGTTGGCGAAGTTAAAAACGACATAATGAAAGAATTAAATGAATTTCGCGGAGAAGTCAATGCATTTCGTGTAGAAATGCGTGATATTAATCGTAATAATCAATCGACACTAAATAA
>CAZMBH010000071.1:0-4436 GCA_964564535.1 uncultured Gammaproteobacteria bacterium | reverse complement strand
GGCGAAGCAAGCGCCAAACTATCACCCTCGTTGAAAAAACAATTTTCTGAAGTTCAATGGAAGGAAATCATTGGAATGCGAAACAGACTCGTGCATGAATATTTCGGAATAGATTCTGTTGGTCTTTGGCTCACAATTAAAAATGATATTCCTGAACTTAAAAAACCTATCAGGAAAATTTACAAAAGTCTTTCAATAACTAATAATTGATTAAATCAAAAAAGTCAAAAAGTCAGGTGCCGAAGTACTCAGCTATATATGACGCACATGAGTTGGAAAGAAAATCAACTACTGCAAAAAACGCACAAGTAAAAAGAAGGTAAAAGAGATGTCTCCAGAGAAATTGAATTCTATAATTCAGATGTTATTATTTTAGTAAATATGAATTAACACTCTTGAAAAAAAGTAAATAAATGCTAAAATAAAAGACGGGGCAGGTGAAGGCCGAAAATTATAGTTTGGGCGAAAGCTCAGAACTCTGTGGTCACATCCTGCCCCTTTTAATTTCAGTCATTCTGAAGTCCGCAGAAATTATATCTATCCTGAAGAATCTATCAATAGAAAGTATAAAGTATACTCCGTCCCCAGATTAAGTGAAGGAAAAATCGTGATAAAAATGATACACCGTCCCCAGTATAAGTTTAATCTGTCGACATCATTTACAGTTGAGGCGAAAGTATAATTCCATAAAGTATCACCTATAGAATCTCCGTTGAATATTTTATGAGCATATAAATTGGAAGTTCTTGCAAGTATCATTATTGAGTCACATTGCAACATTGAGTTTACCGCTGAGTTTATTTGCGAGTATTAAATGAGTCTGCATAATAAGGTACAGAAGCGACTCCCTTTGTATTATACAGAAATGACATGAAAATTTGAGAATCAGTCATTAAAATTTCATGAATCGGATGAATGATTGAAGTTGTATCAAGCAAAACAGGAGCGATGGGATTAGAAACATCAAAGAGCATAAAGTATTGATGCGGATAACTTTCATCTGAGAAAGCGTAGAACATCTTATCACCGCGGACTTCAGAGATGTCAGTCAGAGTTGTGAAATCGTCAGGATTGCGCCGTTGGATACACCTCATAATCAGAGACTTTAATCATAGAAGTATCATTGATTCCTATATTCCACACCCGTATCCCCACAGCATCAATAGTAAAAAGAATTGTATCTTGATAACAGGAGTAATCTTTGAACCCATCTCCTTCAAACATAACAGCAGTCCGCTCTCCTCTATATAAAATTGAGAATAATACCGCAATAAAAAGTAATATTTTTTTAATATCTTTTACTCCTTGATAAAATTATATCATTATTTTAAAGAAAGTCCACAAAATATCAATCTTTATAGCACAGATTCTCTCACTCTCGGGTGAAGCGTGGCAACATCCCATAAATACAGCGTTTTTTGTCTATTCTCCGTAAACAGAAAGTGAAGTGCCTAAACTTAAAATTTTTGCTATTGACTTACTCAATGTAGTATGTTAAAATTTTTCTATAGAAGTTTAAAACTAAAGTAATAAAATTTCATAGAAGATGGATTGAATGTATTTTTTAAGGAGGCTGAAAAATAAAAAAGAGATTCGATTTGTTTGTAATGGCTGTATTACTTAGCATCTGTATTTTTACCAATGCTTCAACTAACACATTTTCTTCGGAAAAATCCTTGAACTGGTACAATGAAGGAGAACAGGAGGGAGCATTATTTGGAGTATCGGGAGCTTCTGCAGGAGATGTGAATAATGACGGATATGATGATTTTATAATAGGTGCCTATTCTTATGACAATGGTCAACAAAATGAAGGTCGCGCCTTTCTATACTATGGTTCTTCTTCAGGTCTTTCTTCAAGTTGGAATTGGTCACAGGAATCAAATCAAGAAGGGGCTCTCTATGCAAATTCCGTCTCATCGGCGGGAGATGTAAACAATGATGGATATGACGATGTAATAGTGGGGGCGGTTTACTATGATGACGGACAATCAGACGAAGGAAGAATTTATTTATATCACGGATCCTCAATGGGTCTTTCGACATCTCCGTCAGCATCATTGACATCCAATGTGACATTTGCAAGTTTTGGAAGAAGTGTTGCAGAAGCGGGAGATGTAAACGGCGACGGATATGATGATGTGATTGTCGGATCATATCAGTATTCAAATGGTCAAACATCGGAAGGGCTGGCATTTGTTTTTAACGGTTCCGCTTCGACGATAGAATCTTCTCCTTCATGGTATTCCGAGTCAAATCAGTCGTTTGCATACTTTGGCTGTGCTGTTGCAGGAGCGGGAGATGTAAATGGCGACGGATATGATGATGTGATAGTAGGAGCATATTCGTATGACAACGGACAGTCTGATGAGGGAAGGGTATTTGCCTACTATGGTTCTTCAAGTGGACTCTCATCGTCGGCAAACTGGAGTGCAGAGGGGAATCAGGAGAGCGCGTACTTCGGCTGCACGATTTCGAGCGCAGGCGATGTGAATGGAGACGGTTATGACGATGTGATTATAGGAGCTTACTGCTATGATAACGGTCAAACTGATGAAGGACGGGCTTATGTTTATTATGGTTCTTCATCAGGACTTCAGTCTTCTCCTGCCAAAACATATGAAGCTAATTCAATTTATGCATATCTGGGTATGGCAGTATCTACTGCCGGAGATGTCAATAATGACGGATATGATGATATTATTATTGGAGCGTACAATTACGATAACGGAGACAGCACCGAAGGCAGAGCATGGATTTATCTCGGCTCATCATCAGGACTCTCTTCAACAGCTTATTGGATAGGAAAAGGACATCAGATGGATGATTTATATGGATGGTTTGGAACTACTGCAGGTGATGTGAATAATGATGGATTGGATGATATAGTCGTCGGAGCGCCGTATTTTGACAATCCTCTTGATAGGGAAGGAGCCGCTTACGGATATTATGATCTGACTACAGGAGTTTCTGAAATTCTGGTGAAGAAAAGCAATGATTTTGATTTAAATATCACATACAGATTCAATGAGATAAGTTTTTGTTTTGAGAATAGCGCAAATTCAATATCTGTGTTTGATGTTTCCGGAAAGCGAGTTTATTACAAAAACAATCTTTCTGCAGGCAAGAAAATAGAGAGGTTTACTCAGCTTCCTGTAGGAGTTTATATATTGAAATTAACTGACGGAGCAAAAATCTTTAATAGCAAAATACTTCTGATAAATTGATAATAAAAATAATTTTCAAAAGGAGTCTAATTTGAGAACAAAAACCATCTTGCTTGCGATATATCTGTTAATCTTGACATCCTGCTCTCTTTTTGACACAGGCGGAGTGCCGAAATTAAGCATTCCGAATTTGAATGAGGCAGGAGACGGCAATCAGACATTTTTAGGATTTATTGTTGATGACTCTCTCTTCTTTGTCTGTCAGCAGAAGATGGTCGCGTACGGCGGCGGCCCTCTCTCCGGTTATACATGGAGTGTTTCAAATCTTTCTTCATTGCCTGCAGGCACTACATTTGATCCATTGACAGGAATTTTCAAGGCTCAGGGAGGACAGATTATGGAAGGCAACCATAAATTTGAAATGACTGTCTCTGACGGATCAAGAACTGCAAGCGCGACATTTGTTTTCGAAGTTGAATCGTACAGCGTCACAAGTCCGTTCCCTATATTTCAACAGCCTCTCGGAGTCTATGAAATAGATCTTCCCGAGGCGCACTCCGCCTTTGATTACGGAGCAGACCTTCAGGCGTTTGGAGACGGACCTCTTCCGTGGAGTTGGTATTTGGATACAGGAGAACTTCCTCCCGGAATGGTTATAGATCAGGCGACAGGAACAGTCAGAGGGAAGCCGATGGCTGATGCTGTTGGAAACACTTACAGTTTTACTGTAAAAGTCGTAGGCAATGACGGTGTTTCTGCTTACTCTGACGGTTTGACATACAATATCTTTGTAAGCGAATAATCATAAATGGATTAAAAGCGGCAGATAATATTCTCTGCCGCTGAAATATTCTTTATCCATGCGAGGCGTCTTCGCCGAAGCAATCTCCTTACCTCTATTCATCTTTTATCCGTCATTCCTGAATGCCTCTTATCGCTGTTCTACTGTGAAGAATCTATCATCCCTGTCATCGCGAGGCATCTTCATTTCTTTTTGAATTTTCTTACTCGCAACTCAATTAACTGATAGATCCTTCACTGTAGTCATAAGCATAGAAGCGTTCAGGACGACTCCGAAGACGTAGTCGATCGTAACTTGCAACCGAAGTTTATTTCAGATGGGTATTGACACAAATGGGGAAATGGGTATATTGTAATAAAAAGGAGCAATTATGAAAGAAATACATGAACCGGATTCAAGTTCAAATGAATTCATAGAGATAGAAAACAAGAAGCCGGACGGGAGAAACAGAATCACTCTTCCGCCGA
>CAZMBH010000070.1:0-4489 GCA_964564535.1 uncultured Gammaproteobacteria bacterium | reverse complement strand
ACAAGCAAAAAAACTCACAATTGAAGAAGCAGCATTTTTAGCCGGACTGCCTCAAGCCCCTTCTCAATATTCGCCGTATAACAATCCTGATCTAGCGATCAAAAGACGTAATGAGGTCCTTAAGGCGATGTATGAACAAAAATATATTGATAAAACTGCCTACGAAAAAGCGATTAAAACCAAAATTACCGTCAAGCCATTTGAAGAAAAAATTAAGGCTCCCCACTTTGTTTTTTATATAAAAAATTTGCTTGAACAAAAGTATACAACCAAAGAGATTGAGGAAGGTGGATTAAAAATAACAACAACACTTGACCTAGACCTTCAAGAAGAGGCAGAAAAAATTTTAAAGGAAGAATTGGAAGAAATTGAGGAGCTTGACGTCTCAAATGGTGCGGTTCTGATAACCAGACCACCGACCGGCGAGATTTTAGCAATGCTTGGATCGGTGGATTACTTCGCAACCGGCAGCGGAACTTTTAATGTAACTACATCTGACCGTCAGCCGGGAAGTTCAATCAAGCCGATTAATTACGCAATCGGCATTGAAAGAAAACTAGTAACAGCAGCAACGGTTTTTATTGATTCTCCAACCTGTTTTGTCGGTGGCGGACAACCTAAAGGATACTGCCCAGTCAACTATGACGGCAAGTTTCATGGACCACAAGGTCTAAGATTTTCTCTCGGTAATTCCTATAATATCCCTGCGGTAAAGATGCTTGCTCTAAACGGAGTAAAAGAATTTGTCGCTTCAGCTTCCGCTTTTGGAATAAATAGTTTTAAAGATCCAAAAAATTATGGTCTTTCACTAACTCTTGGAGGCGGTGAGGTCAAGATGACCGAGATGGCAACAGCTTTTTCCAGTTTTGCTAACCGTGGCGTTGTTAAAGAACTCAATCCTATTTTGAAAATTGAAGATAAATTTGGCAAAGTTTTGTACGAATTTAAAAGTCCAAACCTCGTTATTAATATTAAGAAACCACTCAGTTATCCAAGTTTTTTTTCAATCGGAGGAAAAAAACCACTCTCAGAAGAAACAGCATTTATTATTTCCCACATATTGCTTGATGACAATGCCCGCTCGCAAGCTTTTGGTGCAGGATCACAACTTGTTATTCGAGGACATGCTGTTTCAGTCAAAACTGGAACCACCGATGACAAACGTGACAACTGGACAATCGGTTATACTCCAAATTTTATGACGACCGTTTGGGTAGGAAATAACGATAATACGCCAATGAATCCTTATCTTGCCTCAGGCGTCACCGGAGCCGCACCGATTTGGAATCGTGTTATGACCTATCTTTTAAAAACCCAACCTGATCTTTGGCCTATTCGTCCTGAAAACGTTATCGGTAAACAGATCTGTTGGGATTCGGGTGATCCTATGACCAAAAAAGAGGACGGAACTGAAAGTTGTCCGTCGCGTTTTGAATATTTTATTAAAGGAACGGAACCAAAAGAACCTCACCTTTTCAAACAAACTGTGGCGGTCACTAAAGATGATAAGCTTGCACCTGCCAATTGGCCTGAAGTTGATATGAAAGAAAAAACCTTAATTAAAGATATGTTTGGACTATATTGTGTTGACTGCTCACATGAAAACGAACCCTACCAAAATGTTAGACTTTAAAAAAATAAAATCTATCGCCATCGTTGGGTTATCTGACAATCCTGAGAGACCTTCTTATGAGGTTGGAAAATATTTAATAAGTAAGGGATTTAAAATTTTTCCCGTTAACCCGAATATCGGTAATTTTCTGGGAATAAAAAGTTATAAAACACTTTCTGATATTAAAGAAAAAATTGACGTAGTTGATATTTTTAGAAAGTCTGAATTCATTGAATCGATAATTGACGAAGCAATAAAAATCGGCGCAAAAACCATTTGGATGCAAGAAGGAATATCTGATAAAAAAGCTGCCGTCAAAGCCCGCGTTGCCGGTTTAACCGTAATTATGAATATATGTATGATGAAAGAACACAGAAAAAAATCCGCTTGACAATTAAATAGCATACTAGTATGATAGTACCAATATGAACAAGATAGGGGAGCTGGTTGATGCTTTTTTGAAAAATAAAACAAGCACCGAAATGCTTGATTTTTTAAGAGGGATTTTAACACCGAAAGAATTTGATGAAGTTGTCACCCGTTTACAGATCGTCAAACTTTTAAAAGAAGGACTCCCACATCAGGAAATCGCCAGAAGACTTAAAGTCGGAGTGGCAACGGTGACAAGAGGGTCAAGAGAATTAAGATTAGGTAGATTTTCTAAGGTCCGTCCTTATAAGGACGGACCTTAATAAGAGAGTCCTTATGAAAAATAAAATATATTCAAAAAATTGGTGGACTTGCCAACTCTGGTGAAGCAGAAGATTTTTTAGTGATTCAACCTCTGCTTCAAGCGGAGGCTTTTTTTTATTATAAATTTTGATAACAAAATTATGAAAAACACAAAAATTACGCTTTCAGAATCTGACGTTCCACGATATTTTATTAATATTTCTTATTATTTAAAAAAATACCTTGGAGAACTACCCGATCCGCCTCTAAACCCGGCGACTAACAAACCAATTAGTCCTGAAGACCTTGCAGGTATCTTTCCTATGGAATTAATAAGGCAGGAAGCATCACTTGAAAAAAAAATTTTAATCCCTGAGGAAGTCAGAGAATTGTACAAGCTCTATCGACCAACCCCACTACAAAGAGCCATTAGAATGGAAAAATTTCTTGACACACCAGCTCATATTTATTTTAAAAATGAAAGTGCGACTTTAACTGGTAGCCATAAAATCAATACTGCCCTTGCCCAGGCTTATTACAATAAAAAGGAAGGAACAAAAATTCTGACAACAGAAACTGGAGCCGGTCAATGGGGTTCGGCATTAAGTGTTGCCTGTAATTTTTTTGGCCTTAAATGCATAGTTTTTATGGTCCGCACGTCTTATGACCAAAAACCATACCGGAAAACAATTATGCAGTTATTTGGCGCTGAAATTAATGCCAGTCCATCTATGAAAACGAGTTTTGGTCGCGAAATTTTAAAAAAAAATCCTAAACATTACGGAAGTTTAGGAATTGCCATTAGCGAAGCCTTAGAAACACTTGGTCATAATAAATCATCAAAATATGCTTTGGGTAGTGTTCTCAATCATGTCTTGTTACATCAAACAATAGTCGGGCAGGAAGCTAAAAAGCAAATGGAAATTTTTGGTGAATATCCAGATACGATTATTGGCTGTGTCGGTGGAGGGAGCAACTTTGCCGGATTTGCGATACCATTTTTAATTGATAAAATCTCCGGGAAAAAAGACCTAAAAGCAATTGCCGTTGAATCCAAGGCGTGTCCAAAAATGACCGGAGGGGAATATCGTTATGATTTTGGTGATACTGGTAAAAAAACCCCACTTCTAAAGATGGAGACTTTAGGTTGTGATTTTGTTCCATCACCTATTCATGCCGGAGGATTGCGATATCATGGCAACGCTCCTATATTATCCTTTCTTAATCAAAAAGGAATTACGAAAGCTCGTGCGTATGATCAATTAGAAACTTTTAAAGCTGGCTCAATTTTTGCTAAATGTGAAGGAATTATACCCGCTCCCGAATCATCCCACGCAATTAAAGCTGCCATGGACGAAGCAATTAAGGCGAAAAAAGAAGGAAAGAAAAAAGTGATTCTTTTTAACCTCTCCGGCCACGGGTTGCTTGACCTAAACGGTTATGACAAATTTTTGCATCATAAGTTATAATTAAAAATATGGTAGACAAAATAACTTCCGAATACTCTAAAAAAATGGAGGAGTTTGGAATCAAAAATAAAATTCTTGAACATGCTTCTTTGGTTGAGGCGGCTGATGTCGTCGCTCAATTGGGGTTTACGCTAAACGATAGTGTAGCAACATTGATAATGAAAACCGATAAAAATTTCATTGCTGTTTTAAGACGTGATGTAACAAAAATTTCTTTCAAAAAAATTAAAAAATTATTGGGAATTTCAACTCTACAGATTGCAACAACTGAAGAGTTCAGACAAGTAACCGGACTTGAAATAGGTACAGCTAGATTTTATGTCCCAGGGGTAAAAACTTACATCGATGAAAAAGTTTTTCTAAAAAAAACAATATTAGGAGGAACCGGTAGTTTAACAACGACTTTTCAATGTCAATCAGAAGACCTAAAAAAACTTCCTAATATCCAAATTGTAGACGTGACATCAGAAATTGAAGAAATAAAGACTAATAATGCAACTGTTAAACGTGTTTTCTCAGGAATTCGAGCAACAGGAAGATTGCATTTGGGAAATTATTTAGGAGCTGTCAAGGGTTTTTTGGAAATTCAAGATAAAGGAGAATATGAAATGGTCTACTGTGTGGTAGACGTTCATTCAATAACAACGCCATATAAACCGGAGGATCTTCGGAAAAATAAACGGGAAATTATTATTGATTATTTGGCGGCAGGACTTGACCCCAAAAAAAGCATGAT
>CAZMBH010000069.1:0-4504 GCA_964564535.1 uncultured Gammaproteobacteria bacterium | reverse complement strand
ACTCAGGAAGTATTACGTCAGGATTTGGAAGTATTGATACGGGGAGTGACAACATAGTGACAACTGGTACAGTTGGATCGGCAGGACTTACCTCATTTACCGGTAACTCTTTAGCTGTCAACAGTATTACCAGTACCGGAGACTTATCAATACTTCCAACAGGTAATGTAGGAATCGGAACCTCTACTCCCACCTCAAAACTAACTGTTGTTGGAGATATCGCCTCTTCGGTGGCTACAGGTGTTGAAGGGTTAAAACTGACTGACACTTCAGATACCACCAAGTTGGCCATGAAGTGGACGGGAACGGGAGTCACAGTTGATACTCCGTCTTCATCAACTGTCAACAAATTGAGTAACGGGACGTTTGAAACCAATCTTACCGGTTGGACGGCAAATATAATTAAAGCTTTCCAACCCAGCGCAACAACAGGTCAAGATACATCCGTCTTATCATCGACTAGTTCAAATAATAATTATGGTATTTATAATAGTTTTGCTTTGTTTGGTTCTTCGGGAAAAAGTCTTCTTGAATTTGATACTTCCAGTATTTCCTCGAGTGTCACCTTAAATTCTGCCACTCTCTATTTATATCGTTATGCCTCTGGAGCAGCTGGAACATTTACCGTTACGTTTTACAGTGTTGCATCAGGTAACGCTGACTGGCCCGAAGGGACAAAAAACGGTAGTACTGGAACAACTGGAGATAGTTCTTGGAATTATAAAGACGTCGGTCTTTTAACACCTTGGGCAGGAAGCGCAGGATTAGCAACGTCAGGAACTGATTATGAAGTAAGTGTTTTGGGTTCATTTACCGGAGACCGAACTAGCCCTGCAGGAACAGAATATTCTACTACTCTAACCACATCGAGAGTCCAGAGTTGGCTCGGTACCAGTAACACTAATTATGGTTTGCTTTTTTCTAGTAATGTTAGTATTGGTACTAGCGGATTCTGTACTTCCGATCATACTACTGCTGCGTATCGGCCAAAACTTGTCCTAGACTACTCAACGTCTGATTTAACCGGAGTCGTCAGCCTTGATACAAACATCAAATATTCCGGTTCATCTTCAGCTAAAGCTGTCGTTTCCACTGATGGTAATTTTGACTTAATCACCTCTGCGACTCTCCCTGATACTTCTACCTATAACCTGACTGCCTATGCTTATACGGACGGCAGTGCAGTAACGACTGCCGATCTTGATCTCTATTATGATACCGATGTTCTCACAACAACCTATACATCAGTTGGTAATGGGTGGTACAAACTGTCAGGGACTTTAACTGGAGTTGCTTCTGCTAAAAACTATGGAGTAAGGGTTAAAGCAGGTAAAACTGTCTATGTTGATAACCTGTCTTTGTTTACGACATCAGGCGGTAGTACTGTCTTGGCTGTCGGTAACTCCACAACCGGTCTTGGAGGACTAAGTGTTGAATCAACAACAACACTTAATTCAGGTCTTGCTTCTCTTCAAGCTTTAATTGTTAAAGGCTTTTCAGGTCAAACTGAAGACTTGACCGAATGGCAAGACTCAACGGGTTCAGTGCTGGCCAGTATCTCTCCAACTGGAGGATTAACTTCCGCAGGTAACCTGAATATTAATGGCACCAGTAATGATATTGCAGGAACACTTAATCTGTCAGGTAATTCTTTAACTTCAAGTGGTGCTTTAAGTATCTCTCCCACAGCCGGAAGTAACATAAGTTTTAGTCTTTCCGGAACTGGAGACATGATAGTTAATACCAATGATCTGGTTGTTGATACCTCTTTGGGATATGTTGGTATTGGGACAGCCGCACCAACTGCACTTCTTGATTTAGCAGGAACATCAGGAGTTGATGCTTTCAGATTAACTAACAGTGGAGCAAAAGTTTTAGGTTTATCATATGGAACAAACTCAACAACTTTTGATCAGACATCAACAGATCCAACCAACAAATTACTTAATGGAACTTTTGATACTGATTTAACATCATGGAGTGAAGCACCAAGTTATACTTTAAATGATGAGTTTAGTGATGTTGGCGGAGTTCCCGCAGGCAGTGTTAATGGAACATCGGCCACTCCCACAGGGGGAACAAGGACGGTCACGGATACGGGAAGTAAAATTTCAATCTCTGGAGGAAAATTAACCGTAAGCTCTGGAGTAACCACGTATGGCGACCCGGGCATTAAATATCCTTCACTCACCAGAGGAGCAGGAAAAGCAATGATTTGGAATATTAATAAAACGACAACCACAGACAGATGGTATGGTGGTTTAACCAATAACGCCGCCGGTGTTTATGGAAATACCATCTATCTGTCCAGTGGAAATATCCAAACTACATATGGGGTTAATGGTAATACATCCATGGCATCGGGCACAATCAGTCCATCTACCGATTATCAATTTGCCGTCGTCCTTAGGACTTCTGGAGCATATTACTATGTAAAAGGTGGAGAGTACACAAATTGGACATTGTTAAATATTGACAATCAGTACGTTGCGGCCTCTTTGTATCCAGCCCAAAGTTCTGACGCATTTGCTGGTTATCCACTTGCAGGAACTTTTGATAACATCCGTATCCCTACCTCCACCTGGCTCCCGACTCCTCTTGCCTACGATGATTTTGCTTCGGCAGATATGACATCAAAAGCTACTGGCCCTGACGTCCAGACTGCTCCTCAACTAGCTTGGACTGGAGGCTCTGACGCAGGTGGAGTGATGACGATTACACCAAGTTTGGGGAGTGAGTCATTAACCGATGGTGGACTGGAAACATGGGCAAGCGCCACTGATTTAACAAATTACACAGAGACACCACAGGGAACTACAACCATAAATCAAGAAACATCAGTATTGCATGGTGGTTCAAACGCAGTGCGTATTGATGTAGATGGAAGTAATTCGGCTGGATATATTTCTCAAGGCAGTTATTCTATTGGTAAGTGGCTACAATTTTCTGTTTGGGCAAGAGCAAGTACGACAGGGGCAAGTGGAAGATTGTATTGGGACAACACGACTTCATCACAGGAAATATCATCATTATCAGCTACGGATTATAACCAATACTTATTCACTGGCAGAACGTTGCAAAACAATAAATATGTAAGTGTTGGTCGTGGAGTAGCAACTTCAAAATCTGTTTATTTAGATGACTTTTCGGTTAAGGAACTCACCCTCTCCTCCCTCTTTTCCACTGTCTCAACCAGTGACGCTGATGTGATTGCAGATGCGGATGTCACGGTTACAGCCGGTACTCAGGCAGGTATTGTCACCAACTTAAACGATACTACCAGTCCAACTGATTTTAGAATCATATATACCGATGGAACCAGTATTAAGATGGATGATGTGGTGGGAGGAACATACACTAACAAACTCTCAGTCCTCCACAGTTCAGCTACCGCTTTAAACTATGCAGCCGGAAGAACTTTAAGGGTAATCACTCAAGGAACAACCATGAGGGTTTACTACAACAACACTCTGGTTGGATCTGAAATTACCACTCTTGGAGCTAACACCAATACCAAACATGGTCTATTTTCTACCTATGAACTTAACTCTTTTGATAACTTTACTTTATGGCCAAGAGGAACAGGGGGAGAGTTTGAACAAATCACTCCGGTTAATTTAACCGCAACCAGAGAAACAACTATTAAATACAATAACTCAACTGCCTCCGTTAAATTAGTGGCTACCACTACTGATGCGGATTATGTCCAGTCCGTCAACGTTGGAGACACTTCAACATATAACTTGATCGCTTATGCATATACCACAGGTGCGGCTGTAACTTCTGCTGATTTAAGTTTGTACTACGACACAGGAACTATAACAACTACCTATGCCCCTATGGGGGCAACAGGATGGTACAAACTGACAGGTACTTTAACCGGTGTAGCTTCTGCTAAGGACTTTGGAGTAAGGGTTAAAGCTGGGAAAACTGTCTATGTTGATGAGATGCATTTGCAGGTTGGAACAGGAACCAATCAAACTATGTATGTCTTAAACAGTAATACCGGAGTCACAGGATTAAATGTCCAGGGGTTAATAAATGGAACACTAAATGGAGTAGCAACTTTAAGTAAAGCAGGAACTATCTCGGATAGCGATTTTGCAGGAGGAGTAGCAGACGGAATGATGGCAATTGATACCACCAACCACAGGGTCTACTTTAGAGAAGGAGGATCTTGGAGTTATTCAGCCAAAGCCGGAGGATTCCAGATTCCAAAAGAAGAAGTACTGGGACTTTCTACTGGAGATTATCTTCTCCCCTATGTTGATAACTTTATGAGTGACGGAGCAGTACACGGACTTTACCAAAAGTTTGATCTTAATAAACTACTGGCAACTCAGGGAGCGGTGACATTTGTTTCCGATGTTACTTTCTTAGGAAAGACTGTCTTTAACAAAGACACGGCAGGAACTGCCATCATCTCAACTTATTCTAATCAGGTTGACATTAAGTTTGATAACACCTATGATATCTCCCCGATTATTACCATGAACTTAGTTAT
>CAZMBH010000068.1:0-4509 GCA_964564535.1 uncultured Gammaproteobacteria bacterium | reverse complement strand
CTTACTCCTATCTGTGTCAAGTTTCTTGATAATTCATAGCTGATTAATTTTCTAATAAATCGTGATAAAAATGATACACCGTCCCCTATATAACCTGCGCAGAATCCGAATGCGATGTTGTCTTTTAATATATTTATGTCATTTGACCATGAATTTACTTCAATACAGCACACAGGCTTCTTGCCGACTGATGATTGTGCGGCATTATTCTTCTCAACATTCTCAAACAGGCCGGATTCGCAGAAACCGACAACATAAATCATTGTAATGATAAGAATGCAGGAGATCAGTCTATTCATATATCCTCCGTCTTTTATAATCTGCTTTTATTCTATCCCACGACAATATAATGTCAAGCGCTTTTCTTAAGAAACCTGAATTGATTCTATCTCAAATTGACAAATACTGTATCATTCTCTTTAACAAGCTCAAAACCTGCTTTCAATGCTGTCTTCACTGACCCTTCATTCTGCGCTTTGCATGTCCACCGCACTATAGATGCTCTTTTTAAAGCAAGCTCCGCGCATGCGGCTGTTGTTATTGACCCGAACCCTCTTAATCTGTATTCCTTGTCTGTCGCTATTGACAATTCGTACGAATCATCCCCTTTATTATAGAACATGAATGAATGGCTGATAAGTTTATCTTTATCAAACAAGCAGATACCGCCATAGTGTGCAATGAACTTTTCCTTTGAATTCCATTGAGTCTTTTCAATGAGCCCTTCAATATCCTTTGCAAGTTCCAAGGGAACATCTTCAAGAAATTTATTGTCAATCTCTCTGACCTCATAATTATTTGGAAGCATTTCTCTCCAATTTAATTTGACTTTTCTGCATTGATATTGGCGATAAGGCATAATATACGGTTCCTTTTCCTTTATTATTTCCATAACAGGCGCTATCCACTCTTTGTCCGGAGTGACTATCTTTATAACATGCTTTTTTGTTGATTTGTCTTTTTCAAACAAATCATTGAAGAATGTTTTGAAGTCATCCGATTTTTTCAGAAATGATAAACCGCCTGACAAATAAGAAAAATTTGAAGTGTTGACAAATGCAATGTTCGGTTCATCTTCATTATCAACAAAAACATCCCCGTCCCTGTTTGAATATATAACTGCAGAAGCCCGTATGAACTCCGGCCCCTTAAAAAAGCTTTTCAGTTTTTCGTATTTCTCTGCTTTTGTTTTAACAAACATTTGCATCATCCTTTTTGTTTGTGCTGATTATTTTTTCAAATTCTATTCTATAGGGTTTGAAGCCGAAATCCTCATGCATCTTAATTGATTTATGATTTGATGCTCCTGTTCCTGAGCGAAGTATATCTGCTTTTTTTTCAAACGCCCATTTTTCAATATATTTCATCAAATAAACGCTGATTCCTCTTCCACGAAACTCTTTCGCTACATACAAATCTTCGATTTCGGCTATCACAATTTCATATCCTTTCACATCTATAAATTTAACCCAAATATACGCAATAATATTTGAATCATCATCCTCTATAATATCTGCTAATGTTCTTGCATCGCAAAGACTCTGTTTGAAATTACCCAGAAACTCATTGGTCTGGGATTTTATACTGATCCATTTATCATAGTAGGATTGAAAAGAAGTGTTCCGAGTCTCTTTGTTTTCACATTCATAATTGATTTCACAATGAAATTTCAAAATAATTTCATTATCTTTGATTAAATCGACTTTTCTGTGTTTCATATTCATAAATTCTCCTTAAGATATTATATATTTTTATATTATTTTAGTCAATAAAAGTGTTACACAATCAAATTTAACATATTGAAATAATTCTTTATAATGCTAAAATGATTAAATGAAAGTTAGCAATTTTCAACAAGTCAAATATGGTAATTGAATTGTTAATATTCATAAGAAAAAATACTGCTGCTACCTTTATTGGCAGAAGGATGTAAAATGAAAATTGTAATGTTAAATGGAAGCGCCAGAAAGAACGGAAGCACAAATGCCTTGCTGACGATGATTGCAGATCATTTTAAGCAAAGCAAATTTGAATGTGATTTAATAAATATTTCCGATTATAAGATAAATTACTGTTTGGGCTGCCAAGAATGCAAAGAGACAAAAGAATGTAAGCAGATCGATGATGTGAAGATTATTTATGAGATCCTAAAAACTGCAGATTTGATCATTGTTGCCACTCCTTCCTATTGGGGATCAGTAACAGGGCAATTGAAAGTATTCTTTGACAGAAGTCTCCCTTATTGTGATACTATTGACGGCAGTTCATCTTTCCCTAAACACAAAAGAGCTATTTCCATTAGTATTAGAGCCGGGGCAGGCAAGGCTGAGAACATGGAAATAATAAAATCAATTGAACATTATTTTTCACACTTAGGCATTACTCCGATCGGAAACATTACTTTTGAAAATATTCGAATAAATACTGATCTGAATTCAGTCAGCATGCGTGAAAAAATATATACATTCACTGAAGAGTTGATTTCATTATTGCACAATATGAATTCCACTCCAAGGAAAGATTGATTTATGAACAGATGGGATGATTTTTATAAGGAAGACAGCAGAGTTCTAAGTGCGCCTATTTCTGCTACATCTGTTTATGCAAAGAGTATTTTTGATTCAAAGAAATGTTCCAGAATTTTGGATCTGGGTTGCGGAATTGGGCGGGAAACTTTGGCTTTAAGCAACAATAACAGGGAAATTGTCGGTGTTGATTTGTCATTTTACGGACTCTCTTTAGCTTGTAAAAACAGCAAAATGCAAAATTGCAATTTTGTTCAGACGGATGCCCGTTTTTTATCTTTTAAAGACAATTCTTTCGATGGAATTTATTGTTTCGGGCTTTTGCACGAGCTTACATCAAACACATGGCATAAGGAATTAGAGCAAATAATGAATGAAATATTAAGGACTTTAAATAAGAATGGTATTTTGGTTTTAGCGGTATTATTCGGACATCCCAAGAACGGACTGCCTCATGTTCGTCTGTTTTCAAATGAAATGTTTGATAACGCAACTCATGATCTTATTTGCGAAAATAAGTGCATCCTTTATGACATTGGATGTACCGGAAGCACGGATTATAGAATTATCCGAGGAACATTCTTGAAGCCTTAGCATTAACGCAGATATTGGCTGTTTCGAATCATAATAAGCATGCCATTTCCTTTGTGATCATTTCCTCTATTCCCAAATCGAAGCTTAAAATAATTTTTCCTGCCTTTGACAGAATAAATCCTCCGCCGAAGTATTCATTATCCAAACTGTTCACGCCGATAACAACAGCATCTGCCTTTTTTGCCTGTCCACAGTAGGCGGGGAGCTCCTCTTTCTCCCATTTTTCATTATCAAAGGAGCAATCAATAAATGACCTCGCATAAGGAAGCAGAAGATAATCTGCTTTTAATTCTTTTACTCTCTTTAATAACAAATCATCGAAAAAATCCCCGCAGATTAAAACGCACAGTCTGCCGTATTCAGAGTCATAATGAGGAATTTCAATTCCTTCTTTATAAATTGCTGAATCGGACTTAGGGCCTCTCCACCCCCTTGAAATCCGCCTGTATTTGATAGCAATTTCACCCTTTTTATTTATAAGAATTGCAGAATCATAAAGAGATGAGCCGTATTTTTCAAAAAGACCTATGGCAATATAAATTTCATGTTTCTTTGCAAACTCGCATAAAACTCCGGTCTCTTTGCCGGGAATGGTGACTCCAAGCTTTAAATCCTTTTCCGGAATATCTTCGTTTATAAGTCCAGTCAATGCAGTCTCAGAAAAGACAATAATATCAGATCCTTTCAGCGCGGCATCTTCTACATTTTTCAATATTTTATTAATATTTCTTTCTTTTGTATTTTCAACTTTTACAACTGCAAGAGCGAGTTTCATATTCTTATGCACTAATCTTTTTAGCAAATTTGTATTTATCAAAGTCACATATCGCCTTATATCCTATATCCTGATAAATTTTATTTGATGTGGGATTGCTTAAATCAGTAAACAAAGTGCATCCCTCATAGCCTGATTCAAGAAGACTCTTGCTCAATGAATAAACCAATGAGGTGGCATACCCTTTTCTTCTGTATTCTTTTGGCGTCAAAACTCCGGATACTGAAACATACTTATTTGTCGGTCTTGTTTTAAGAGTCATAGAAACAATCTTTTTATCTTCCCACACAAACGCAGACCCGTCCTTTATCCTTCTTTCAGCCGCTTCAAGAAGATTTGAACTTCCTCTTTCCGTGTGAGTCTCCTCATGAAACTGCCCTATCCAATCTGCTATTATTTCAGTGTCTTTCTGCTCTGCCTGCCTTATTAGTCCGCTTGAAAGAATTATGTTGTTGACTTTTTTCAATTCATAGAGGCGCATATTCATTCCGAGTTCGAATCCGCAGTTAATTGTTCTTGAATAAATCTCCGCAAATAGTTTTGTTTCACTCTTTCTTCCTACTATGTCGTCAATTTTAAACTTGCTTTTTATGAGGTCATCGGCTATCAATTGCA
>CAZMBH010000067.1:0-4571 GCA_964564535.1 uncultured Gammaproteobacteria bacterium | reverse complement strand
GATCCCGTGCACGACAAAAATATCAACTTTCATTATGGAGTTAACCAATCCCCGATTGAAGGAAAGCATCTCAATAAAAAGTTTCTTCAGGAAAAACTTGGCTTTACCGTCTCTGATGAAATTCCGTTGATCGGATTTATAGGTCGATTTGAATCTAAACAAAAAGGCCTAGATATTATGCATAAAATGATCAGACGGGTTAATTTGCAGAAATTTCAGTTTGTAATTCTTGGTCAAGGCGAGGTTGAGTGGGAAGACCAGTTTTTGTGGCTTGCCAGTTTTTACAAAAAAAACGTTGCCTACATATCCGTTTTTGATAAAAAAATTGCCTCACAAATTTATGCTGCCGCCGATTTTCTTTTGGTGCCTTCTAAATTTGAACCGTGCGGATTGATCCAGATGATTGCGATGAGATACGGGACTCTGCCGATCGCCAGGGAAACCGGAGGTTTAAAAGACTCGATCATTGATGGAGTTGACGGATTTTTATTTAAAAAATATTCATCTTTTGATCTGGAGACAGTCATGAAAAGGGCGGTCGCAATTTGGAAAAATGACAAAAATAAAATTAATAATATGATCCTAAATGCGATGAAAAAAGATTTTACCTGGGACAAAAGTGCCAGAGAATATATTAAACTATACAATAAACTATGCAATCCGTCCGCGATATCTTAAAAAAATTCAATCCGCTTGAAGACAAATATGTTTCCCGGGAGTTTCAAACCTTTGGAATTTATCTGTCAGAAAAACTTCAGGACACCAGGAGAAAAGGCCTTTATATGAAACTCGCCAAGACCGTTCCCCGGGCTATTCTTGAAGAGGCTCTCAGGTTTGTTGTCGACGCCAATGCCCGAAACCGAGCTGCTCTTTTTATGTGGAAGCTCAAGGAATTAAAAGCGTTTGACAAATAATTATTTATCCTTCATAATGAAAATTGAAATGAAAATTACGATTTACACAATTAAAGACTGCGCGTTTTCCAAACAGGAAAAAGAATACTTAAATACCAATAAGCTCGTCTTTGAAGAAAAAGATTTAGAAACCAATAAGGATTTTTTGACGGAGATGCTGGCTATTTCCAATAATTTTGCTGGCACACCGGTCACCCGAGTTGAAAAAGATGATGGAACAATTGCTGTTCTTAAGGGATTTACAAAGGAAGAATTTGATAAAACTTTTGGATTTATTGCTGAAGTCAAACCTCCATCTGAAGCAGAAGCAAAACCAACTCCTCCTGTCGAAGCAGTCGCGCCAGCCCCAATACCAACTGATTTTCCACCAATAGAAACACCAGTTGCACAGGACTTGTCCGCCGAAGCTTCAGCGAAGGCGGATCCTTTAAAATCAGTTATGGAAGACCTTCAAGCAAAAGCAGAACCAACTCCTCCACCAGTTGTTGAACAACCACCAGCTTCGCCCGCCGTAGTTTCAACGGAGGCGGGTCCAACCGATTCAACTGTCTCAACTGCTCCTCCATCTGACGCTCCCGCAATCCCCGATTTTCCGGCGAAGTGAATTTTTATAAAGTAATCTCGATATCTCCGTTCGTGTACTGTCGAAGCAACATTGAAATCAAAGTTTGATAAGGCAGATTATTTTCCGCCGCTTTAGCTTTCAGTTTTTGGATATCTTTATATGGCAGGCGAATATTGATATTTTTTGTTTTTTGAAGTGTGTTTATGGCGGCTTCACGGGCCCGTTTAATGACTTCCTTCAAATTATCCACTGATTTATATTTACCAGCTTCAATATCTTCAAGTATTTGTAATTCCTCCTTATCAAGTTTATAATCTTTCATAAATTTGTTTTAATTTATAATTTATTTAAATATTTCTTATTTGCTTTTCTACTTGGAATAATTGTTTTTAAAAAAAACTTTTCTTCATCTTCAACAAAAGGAATGTAGTAAATATAATTATTTATATTGACCACAAAAACTTGTTGTTCAGGAAAATTCTTACTCGGATTATCTATCGTATCTATTAGGTCTCCATCTATCAGCGCTAAAGCAACTTCATTAAACCCAATATTACGATTTTTCTTTAACCACGTATTCTTCTCTAAGTTCCAATCCAAATGTTTCACAGTTTTATTGTATGACAAAAGGGATGAAATGTCAATATGTTAATTCATTTCCGATTGAAAAGAAGAAGAAGAAGAAGAAGAAGTAAAATGTTTCAATTTTCAATAATTAGTATGAACGAATGTCGAATGAGAGTATTATTAGCCAATTCTAGTTATCAACCGGGAGTCAGGTATATTTATAAAAGAGAGGGTAAAGAATTTGAGTATGGCAAAAGATTTGATGGTAGAACAACAAAGATAGGCAGAATTAAAGGATCAAATATTAAACCCGCTAATTTACAAAAAACTTTGGAAGAATTGAAACAACAAGGATTTCAAGTTGAACAAAATGTTTGGCAGGCAATTCAAGCCGCACTTGCATAGGTCAAACTTCCAAAAACAATCCATCCCTTGCCGCGATCGTGTTTGGAAAAATTTTCTGAGCAATTTTTTCCGCTTGTTTTCTTTTTTCAAAAGTATCATATTGCATAGCTCCAAAATGTGTCATAACTAATTTTTTGACATTGGCTTCTTTTGCAAACTGGGCAGTCTGGGTAGGATCTGTGTGGCCCCAAAGATCTGGTTCCGGCGGTGAAGTAATATTTGAACATTCATGAATTAACAAGTCAGCATTTTTAGCAAGCAATAAACCATTAGGAACTATTTTTGTGTCTCCGGAATAGACAACAGTTTTTCCCTCCAAAGTAATTTTAAACCCGTGATTTTCAAAACCGTGATAAAGCTTTTTCATGACAACCGGAAAACCAACATTACTCTCCCCCTCTTCAAGTTCGTGAAGTCTAATCTCGCTTTTCATTGTATAGATATTTTTTTTATCGTTAGTAATTCCGATTGTGTAGGGCGGATTAACAAACAAATTAAAATCTTTTTTTCTTCCCTTGGCAAAATAAATATCAATCCCCCGTTTAAACTTAAACTTGACCAACATATGAAGTCCGGAAATATGATCTATATGAAAGTGACTCAAGAAAAGCGACACAGGTTTATCTTCTTTAATATATTTATCGATTTTATAGATGGCGTTTCCGGCGTCAAACACAACATATTGATCTTTACTATTTATAAGAATACAGGGTGTGTCACCGGTTGGAGACGTATACCAGCCATTTGTACCGAGAAAATAAATTTTCATGCAGGGGCGGAAGGAATTGAACCCTCATCTAGGCTTTTGGAGAGCCATATTCTGCCGTTGAACTACGCCCCCTATTTAATTAGTTTATCAGCGAACCTATTATAAATAAAACTAAGCTCTAAAGCAATTTTATAATCATAATATCGAATGCTTATAGTTCTTTTATATCCTTCTCTAATGTTTTTACTAGTATGTGGTTTAAGATAGCTTTTAGAAAATTGACTTAACGGAATATTTGTTATTTTTGACCAATATTTTTTTATTTCTATATCTTCATGATATTCATGAACATGTACTAAAGCTCGGAATTTACTTTCATCTAATTCAAAAGATTTCCTTAACAAAGTTAAATATGAACGAATCATTTTTGGATTGGAATTAGTAAAAATGAGAGAATTTGTATTTTTCGACCCTTCACCCCAGTATAAGAACGAGCACAATAACTTATTGAATTCCTTGTTAAATTCTATTTTTGATAAATAATGATTGGAATTATCAGATATTATTTTCAATATATTATCTCTTTTTGTTTTTAATACTTCTTTTGCTTTTTTTATTCCTATTGCCATACGACCTGATATTCTTTTATTTCTATATCTTCATGATATTCATGAACATGTACTAAAGCTCGGAATTTACTTTCATCTAATTCAAAAGATTTCCTTAACAAAGTTAAATATGAACGAATCATTTTTGGATTGGAATTAGTAAAAATGAGAGAATTTGTATTTTTCGACCCTTCACCCCAGTATAAGAACGAGCACAATAACTTATTGAATTCCTTGTTAAATTCTATTTTTGATAAATAATGATTGGAATTATCAGATATTATTTTCAATATATTATCTCTTTTTGTTTTTAATACTTCTTTTGCTTTTTTTATTCCTATTGCCATACGACCTGATATTCTTTTTTTTGCTTTTTCATTCAACTTGACTTGATTACACCACAAGTACGCACTGCTTTTGGCAATTTTTAGTTTTTTTGATATCTCTTCGTAAGAGTAACCGTTTTTTCTTAAATCTATCGCTTCATCAACTATACTTAAATTATAAGGAAGAGTCATATAACCTCATATTATAGTTTTGTATTTAGGAAGTCAAGTCAGAATTAAATCTGTTAAAATATTATTCATGCTCCTGTAGTTTAACGGATAGAATAGAGGTTTGCGGAACCTCTGATGGCAGTTCAATTCTGCCCGGGAGCACATTAGAATCTGTTAATGTTCCCGACTCAGTCGGGAGAGTTTACAGATTCTTATGTCCGCCGATAAACGCACTTTAAGACGCCTCGCGAATAGCGATGTATTAAGTCGAAAAGTAAGTTATGGCGGACCAACAACTTTGGGATG
>CAZMBH010000066.1:0-4577 GCA_964564535.1 uncultured Gammaproteobacteria bacterium | reverse complement strand
TATGGAAAAAATAAAGGCTTTTATTCATCATTTGTTCGTTCCTCATGAAGAAAATAATTTTCGCGCAAAAAGTCTTCATACAGATTTTTTAACCGTTTATTTGGTGATTGCTTTTTTAATGATGATCGCCTTTAAACAAGGCAATAATGTTCTGGGATTTGCTACAGATATCAGTGTTGATAAACTTTATCAACTGACAAACGAGCAACGGCAAAATAACAGCTTATCACCGCTTTCTTTGAATTCCGCTTTAACTTTAGCTGCCCAAAGAAAGGCAGAAAATATGTTCGCGGAAAATTACTGGTCGCACTATTCTCCCGACGGAAAGACTCCCTGGGATTTTATCCTTGGAGCCGGTTATCAATATGAATATGCGGGAGAAAATTTGGCAAAAAATTTTTTGTTTAGCAACGGTGTTGTCGATGCCTGGATGAATTCAACCACACATCGTGAAAATATCTTAAAAAATGAATATACGGAAGTTGGATATGCAATTGTTAATGGAATATTAAATGGGGAACAAACCACTATCGTCGTTCAGGAATTCGGGAAACCAATGGCTAGTTCTTTCACCCCGGAAACAGTTGAAGCGAGTGAAGCAACCAATAATGTTCCGGCTGTTCCCGAGATTAAATCCGCAACCGCCGTTCAACCTAAAATAAATGCATTTAACTTTACTTTCAATTTGAATATTATCTTTATAGCTTTTCTCTTGTTAGCTTTGGCTCTTGATTTTTATTTTGCCTCTAAGTTTAACATCATAAGAATTGGTGGAAAAAATACCGCTCATTTTCTATTTATTATTTTTATATTGATTGGACTGTTTATGTCAACAATCGGTTCAATTATCTAATCTATTATGGTCAAACACTTATATCTAAATTTAAAAAGGGAGTTTAAAAATCACCTATTTGACTATTTACTTTTAATTACTGCTGGTATATTTTTTTTGATTTTATTAAATATTTTTCGGGGAGAAAGGGTGATAGAATTTTTTGTTCTTATTTCTTTTGCTTTTTTCTACATTATTTGGGGCGTTTATCACCATATTATCAATGAAACCCTCCATTTAAAAACTGTGGTAGAATATATCCTAATTGCTTTTATAATTATTTTTCTTTTGAAAATTATAATTTTACCCTGACTTTATGAAAGGATTGATTCTCGCCGGAGGATTAGCTACTCGTCTCCGACCTTTAACTTGGGTTACCAATAAACATCTTTTACCAATCTACAATAAACCAATGATTTATTATCCTTTGGAGTCGCTAGCTAAAGCAGGAATAAAAGAAATTCTTGTTTCTAGCTCTCCGGATCACGCCGGTCAATTTGCCAATCTTCTCAAAGGAGGAGATCAGTTTGGGGTTAAACTTTACTATTCAGTTCAAGAGAATCCAAAAGGTGGAATTGCCCATGCAATTGGGCTGACTGAAGAATTTGCCAAGGGTGACAAAATTACAGTTATTTTAGGCGATAATATTTTTGGTTATAACCTCAAGCCAACTGTAGAAAAATTTAGCAAAAAAGACAAAGGGGCAACGGTATTTGGAATCAAAATGCCGGAGATGGAATCAAAACATTACGGTGTAATTGAGATTGATTCCGTCGGAAAAGTTCTTTCAATAGTGGAAAAGCCGGAAAAACCAAAATCCAATATCGCTCAAACAGGTGTTTACGTTTACGATCAGCGCGTCTTTGATTTTATCCGTAAACAAAAGCCATCCAGCCGGGGTGAACTAGAAGTCACCGACCTAAATAATTTTTATCTTAGGGAAGGAACCCTAGAATGTGATTTGCTGGATTGGTGGATCGATGCGGGAACTTCTCACGACGAATTGCTTCGAGCTAATAATCTTGTTGCTGAAAAAGTCCGACTCGGACTGCTTTAATTTATGGATACGACCCAACTATTGCTTTCAACAGCGGTTACCATTACTACTATTCTATTGATAATTGTCAGCGTTCAATTAATTTCACTACTAAAACAGTTAAAAAAAGAGCATGTTAAAGTCGACAATCATTCTGTCTCTAAAAGTCCTGAAATCAAGAAAGATAAAGTTACAAAAAAAAAGGTTAGTTTAACCACCTTGCTTGAAAAAATGAAATCCCGAATTTCCCACTCTCATTTGTCAAAAAAGAAGTTCTTCAAGTCTTGATTGTCATTCCCGCGGAGGCGGGAATCCAGTATAATAAAATTAATGGAACCTACTCAACCTCCTATTCAACAACCTGTCCAAATTCCTGTTGAAGTTCCTATTCCACTTCAACCTAAACCGAATTATTTAAAAACAGTTATTTTCTTTGTTTTAACAATAATTTCATTAAGTTTGATTACTTATTTAATTTTTCAAAACCAAAAACTACAAAAACAAGTTTTAAATCCACAAATATCTCCAACTATTCAATTCCCCTCCCCAACTCCACAAACAGTTTCTTCAATCTCAATCCCTTCCAACGAAATAACCGGTTGGAGAACATACACAAATTTAATGTTAGGATTTAGTTTCAAATATCCAGATGAATATAAAGATCCTATTGAAAATAACAATTATATTTCGCTTATGAGCCCTTTGAACTCGGGACCTAAAAAAGGATATGAATTACAAAATGGCGAACTGAAAGTAGAAATTTATACTTCTGATGCAAGTTTTGATGAAACATTAATCGATTTAGTTAAAAAAAAGAAAGAACAGTCAGACTCACTAGGTTCTAATACAAAAATACTTAAAGAAGAAGAAATTCTTATTGATGGAATTAATGCTGTTAAACAAACATGGGAAGGAATGGGAACGGGTCAAACTATTCTGTTTATAAGAAATGGTAAGGAATTTGGGATAATTAAATATCCTGCAGTAACTTCAAGAGATGATGAATTCGATCAAATCCTCTCAACTTTTAAGTTTGTAAATTCTCCTACCAGTGGTATTAATGATTCATGTGTAACTAGTGGATGTAGTAACGAACTTTGTGTAGAAAAATCAAATGGTGGTAGAGCCACAATTTGTCTTTATCGAGACGAATATGCTTGTTACAAAAATGCAACGTGCGAAAGACAATCTGATGGAAAATGTGGGTGGACTCAAACTAAGGAACTCAAATCATGCCTATCTAAGTTTAAATAGTCAAGCTCACAAATATCAATTGACAAATACCATTTGACTGTCAAACCCAAATGAAAATGTCATACCCCATAAACTTGTAATTTATGCGTAACTAAACTGTCTCCAAGGGTGATCAATCGGTGGCACCCAGTTTGATTTGTGTTCTGTCAATACAACCGGTGATGACTTAACTTTTAATGGTCTATCCGGTAACAAAAAGAAATTAAGATAATGATCTTTGTATTTGATTTTGATTGTGTCATCAAGTCTTTCTTCAATTATTACTTTTTCTGTTTTAAATACTGTTGTTGGTTGGATTTCTTTTAACTGGTACCATTTGGTGTTGTATTGGATGGTAAAGTCATTGTTAATTCCCCGGACGTAATGTTTAGAAAAGATTCCATTAAGTTTTGCTGTAGTTGAAATATCTAAGTGACGATGACAGTTATTGTTTGATTTAGGGACAACAGCAAACCGGGAGTTAAAAAATGGAACAAATTTTTCTTTTAGAAATATATTTGCTGTTTCAATTGTACTAATGCCAGAGAGCCTCATTTCCTTAACCAACCTGTCTTGTAGGGTTCCGTATAGTCGTTCAACCCTACCTTTAGCTTGAGCGGTATTGGCCAATATCACATTGACTCCCAGTGTCTTCATGGCTCGACGAAATTGGGTCATCAGCTCTGTATTGTCAACGGCCGTCGGGTGATTTATCTTGTAGGTAGAGAATTTATCAAGATAGATTTCTGACGGGATTCCATTTTGTTTGATGTACTCCAACCAGAATCTAAACACGGCCATAGTCGATTCATTAGTATCAAATTTAGCATACGTCATCTTACCCGTGGCGTCATCAATTGAAGTCAGTAAGCAAACCTCAGGAAGAGCTGGGTTTCGCCCTTCAAACCAGTTATGATAACTCCCATCAAATTGTTGAAGTTCTCCGTAGGAGGATCGTCTCTCCCGCCATGAAAAATACTCACTTCTTTTTCTCTTTTTTAATTTCCAGATATTGTGTCTAATCATAATAGCCCTTATGGTTTCACGGCCTAATTTAATCTGGTGAAATTCCTGTAATTTCTCATGTGCCAATAATGGGCCGAAATCCCAATATTTGTCATTAATGATTTTCACAATATTGTTTTCTAAATTAATATTAATTTTTCTTGTTCCTGTCTTTCCTCGAGAACCATGGATTAAACCGTCGTGTCCTTTATCCCTAAATTTACTCTTCAATCTTTTAACCTGCCGTACCGACAGATTTAATTTATTGGCGGCAGTTGTGCCGTTTATCAGTCCGTCTGTTAACTCTTCAATAACCGTCGCTCGTAACCTTTCGATAGTTGTCATAATTCTCTCCTTCATATTGGGTAATCTGATAATTGATAAGTGGAAAACTTATCCTACCTTTTCCCAACCGTCAGGGGTATGACATTTTCACGTGGTTAACTATGACATTATCAAATGGGTGTAATA
>CAZMBH010000065.1:0-5031 GCA_964564535.1 uncultured Gammaproteobacteria bacterium | reverse complement strand
TTATGATAAAAACCAAAGGATTCACTCTCATAGAAATTATGGTGGTAATTGTCATTTTTGGAATGCTTGTCGCTTTCTCTATTCCAATGTTTAATAATCGCACTGCCAAACAGTCTTCAAATTACAAGAATCTTATTGACAGACTGAATGTGGCAAGACAAGAAGCTATAACTAAAAATATGACCACTTCTTTTTATTTAGATGCAGATAGTTTTATTTATAATAATGTTGTTTTTCGCTTAGAAAAAGGTATTTCTTTAAATGTTACTGATGCTTCAGGAGCGACAGTTTTGGTAGACGCTCCGCTACAGTTTCTTGCCAATGGCTCAGCAGACAGATTTGTGGCTATTGAATTTTGCGGTTATACAGATACGATGCTTATCTATGTTGCTCCATCCGGATATATACTTTTTGAATAGGAGGAAAAATGAAAAAAGGATTTACTCTTCTTGAACTCATGGTCGCAACTATAATATTATCAATCGGAATTATTGGTCTTGGAGTTCTTTTCCCTGCAGGATTAAGAAGCTCAATGTTTACAAGAGAGAATACCCAAGCAATAGAGTATTGCCAGCAAGAACTGGAACGCTTACGGGTTCTTTCTTATGACAGTGGTGAGCTCAATGCAGGAACTCATCCTGATGAGACTCTTAATGCTAAATATGTGAGAAATTATGTGATCACTGAAGATTATCCTGTTGATGGAATGAAGAAAATTGAAGTGAATGTTTCCTGGGTTCAGAGTGTTGCCAGTGGGAAAGAGCATTCTCAAAGTATAATGACATATATAACTAGCAGATAACAGGGAGTTATTATGAAAAAAGGATTTACTCTTATTGAATTACTTGTTTCTCTTCTAATTTTTTCTTTTATCCTAAGTTCAGCAATCGGCGTATACATTAACAGCCAAAAAACAAAGAACAGGGTCGATTTAATGACTCAGGCGCAACAATCAGCAAGAACTGCAATAGATTATATAATTAAAGATTTAAGAGCTGCAGGTTACGGCATTGACCTTGATGAAACTGTAACTAATTCCCCTCAGAGAAGAATGGTTTATGCGTCTCCTTATGAAATTATATTCAATGCAAATTTGAATCCTTCAGAAGATAATCCGGAGGCACCCCTTTCTCCAAAAGCAATGCTTGTAAATGGAGAAAAGCCTACACATTACACCCCTACAATTCAATATAAAACAGGAGCTGAAACAATTGTTTATACTCTTGACTGGACTGGTGATGGAAACATAGATGCGCAGGACAGAGACGAATCTCCTGCCGCTATAACTCTGAACCCAAATGATTATTGTCTCATAAAGAGAGTTTATGGCGAAAATGATGATTCAACAAATGTTTTGGACTTCGGATTGGACCTAGAAAACAGAGAGATCATCTCTGTTGTTTCAGGTCCTGATGTCTTTCCCAATCAAACTACAGGTACTCCGATGTTTATGTTCTGGATTGATGAAAATGACAATGATTCTCTGACTCTGTACGGTGATTCAGACGGAGACGGTATTATATCTGAAGATGAAGCTAATGCCACTGAAATAATAAACATTGAAACTCTCGATAAAATTGAAAGAGTAACAGTGGGTGTTACGGGAGTTTCTCCCAAAGCAATAGGAGGTAGCTACTTAACTTCATATACATCAACCGATGTTGCTATAACCAGAAATGCTCCAATAAAAGTATTTATTGTTAAAGGGCATGTTTATCTTGATTCAAACGGAGACAACACTTATCAATCCGGAGAGGCTGGACTTGATTCATTCAGAATTAAATTATCCACGGGAGAATTTGCTATGACTGATGCAAGCGGAACATGGTCATTTGCACTTGTTCCCGGAGCATATTCTGTTCAGGTTACTTCAAGAACAGGATATAAACCTGTAGTAACAACCAATTTTGATTTTCCTGTAACAAATGAAGATTTAGATTTTACTCTTTCTTCTGATTCTTTAAGCAAATATTTCGGTTTCATTGAATCACCCACTGCCCATCTTATCGGATTCGCTTTTGAAGATTTGGACGGAAGCGGATATTTTGAAGAGGGTGAACCTTGGGTATCTGGAATTAAGGTCTCAACAATAAACTCTTCAGCTATAACAATATATAACCCGTCAGATGAAACTGTTCACGGAACATATGACCTTACACTTGATGCTTTGGATACAGTATATGTTTGGTCTGAATCAACTGAAAGCACTTATTCCGTAAGCAATATCGATACAATTCTTTCCGGAGCAGTGACAAGTACTCCGGGCGCTTCAATAATAAGTATTAATGAAGATAAGAGTTTTTACTGTACTGTACCTGTAGATGGAATTTTATATGCGGCAATTGCACTTACTCGAGCCACTGGAAACGCCCCTTATGTAAGAGTTATGGAACCAAATGGCGGAGAGGTATTTTATACGAATACAATGAATGAAATAAGAGTTGCTGCAAGAACAAATGATGTTGGAGAAACTTTTAAAACTATCACTGCATATCTGTCAATTGATGGAGGTTACACATGGAATTATATTGGCGCAAAAATGTATCCGGGACCGAATATTGATGACTCAATTTATATCTTTAATGATTGGGCTCCCAATGATAGCTTAACTTCTCCATATTGTCTTATACGAGTCTCCGTTCTTGACATGGGCAATTGGACAATTTCCGATCAATCAGATAATTATTTTACAATTATTAATAAAGCCGGATTCAGAGAAATTTATTTCAACTCTGAATATATAACTTTGGAGGAGGACAGCTTGCTTTACACTTACGCTACTGTCGTACCTTCGAGACCAAATCCCAGATATATGTCTTCTATGAAATCTCCAACATTAAGCATGGTGGGAGATTCATTTCTTCTTAACACCGATGTTTACGCAAGACCGTTTTATACACAGGATGCTGAATCAGTTCAGTTTATAACAAAGAAGGGTTTCCCGAGGGCTGATTCTATTTACGAAGGTTGCTGGGATTTTTATATGACAGGATTTGAAGATGACGATAAAGGAAGCATTATGTGGTTTGATGTTCAAGTAAGCAAGAGAGATTCTCTCGGGTCTCCAGCATCAGATACAGTTATATTCAAAAGTTGGGACCTTGCTACTCGTGATTCTGTTTTACCATATCCAAGATCTACAGGCCCGATACCGGATTATGAATCCGAAGTCCATTTCCAGGTTTATGATAAGGCAATGAGGATGGATACTACAAACAGGCTCTTCATTAAAGTATTCTATTCCGGTAAGTTTCATTCAACCGGAGGCGGGGGAGGATCATATGCCGCGCATGTACAATTCCATTTTGGAGAAAACAAGTTATCAAGATTTTATCTACCGCCGTTAAAGTAAGGAGGATTAAAATGAATAAAAAGGGAATCGCTTTAGTCGTAACAATTATGATTGTTCTCCTGCTCTCAATTTTGTCGGCAGGGATGCTCTTTACCATAAAGAGCGAATCGGCAATTTCAACCTATCAGGCTCAGTCCGTTCAGGTTGTTGCAGTTGCTGAAGCTGCTCTTGATGAAGTGAAATACAGAATGAAACTTTCTCCCGCTGATGCGGACTTTGTCGGAGACACTTCCAAGCCGCTTCGCACTGATTGGAAGACAATTATAGTATTCAATACTTCTGTAGAAGATGAGGATGCCACTGATCATACATTTTTTCAAACATCGCTACAGTCTGCTGTTTTAGATGATCCGGAAGTGCCTGAATTGGATTACACAACTTTTGATTATGTGGATGGGAATTCTTTGACAATCTCTCATAAAACCAATGAAGATGGCACTAAAATATATTACTTTGATTCTAAAACACAAAAACAATTTTTAGGCGGACCTGAACTTGTGGAGTTATATCCTCCTGTTGAGATTATCGAAATAACTGCAAGATGCGGAAAAGCTGTTAAAAAGATAATGGCAGAAGTTTCAAAGCAACAGATTTCGATAAATCTGCCTTCAGCAATTTCATCTCCAATGATTGCAATGAGATTCACCGGAAATGATGAACCTTTTATATGCGGTCATAATCATAAGCTATCAACTCCAACAACAGTTGCTCCTTATATGCCCGGAACAACCCAGCCTTTTGCCCCACCCGCTGATGACGGTTCAATGGAAATAAATCTGTCCCCCCTACCGGATACTACAAACGGTAAATTAGGTAATGGTAATGGTAACGGTGGTGGTGCATACGCAATCTCTTGTTGGGCAGAGACTGTGGTAGGTACAGATACAATTCCTCTATATCATGTTTCAACAATGTATGACAGTCTGGAACATCCCGGATACAATCACAAATACTGGTTTAAAAATACGAATACTTGGGGATACAATAGAATTGAATTCGATAAATTCTGCTCTGATGTTGGATGTAAAGCAGGAATGGCTACAAAGTCAAGCGGTATATCATCTTTTGGTTCAGTAAGAAGATGTATATTCGGTAATCCTGATTATCTTGTAAAATCAGAAATAGTAGTTCCTCCTCTCTATGAAATCCTCGGTTTCAGTTCAGAGGCTCTAATGGATTCGGAGCTTCCTTGGAAAGTCGGAACAGCAGCATCAATCATTCAAGTCGCCGCAAATGATTCGGATGTGTCGTATTATAAAATAAACGGTAATGCTGAATTGCCAAGCGGTGTTAACATGCCAAACGCTTCAGATTATTCAAGAGGAATAATTTGGATAACAGGCAATCTTGTGACTACGAATGGGAATGAATCATTCAGACATAAGGGATTAATCTATGTTGACGGTATAATGACAGGTGCCGGAGGCGGAGGTACTAACAATGTATTTTGGGTGCTTGGAGCTTTAGCAGTTCAAGATTCCATAGATAATCTTCACTTATCAGGCCAAAAAGTTCTTTGCATATTGTATTCAAAAGATGCTTTAGACAAAACAGTTGAGAGTAATTTATCATACTTCAAAATTCTTGGATGGAAGGAGGTATATTAATAGGGAGAAGTTTAATTCTTCTCTTTTGTTAATTATGAACCAATATCTTTCTCAGGAAATTGAGATCTGCAA
>CAZMBH010000064.1:0-5050 GCA_964564535.1 uncultured Gammaproteobacteria bacterium | reverse complement strand
ATAAAAAATTATGGACAAAAAATTTTCAAAGCAGTTCGTATCGGATCAAAAAAAAAGATTAGAGGAGGAAAGGAGAAAAAACCTCAACCAGATTGAAGAGCTTAAAAAAGACGATCCGTTCGCCGATCCTGACCACGCTTCAGATAATGCTGCCGTTGATACCGATGTCCGTGAACAAGTCGGCCACGATACCATAGAGGCCGAAATTAAGGATATGAAAAAAAGGATTGGAGATATCGACAATGCATTGAAAAAGATCAATAAAAATCAATATGGTTATTGTGAAAGATGTAAGAAGCCTATTATTCATGCAAGATTAAAACTAATTCCGGAAGCTTCGTTTTGTATTGACTGCGAAAAGAGATTGAGAAAATAAGCGAGAATGTTATACTCAATTCTATGGGTGAAATCTCATTATCTTTAGTCTTAAATTATTTCTTATATTTAGCAATCCCTTTTTCCTTAGCTATTGTTGCTAGGAAAATAAAGCTTTCACCTTTAATTGGATACATAGTCGGAGGATTGGTAATTGGAAATCTATTTCCTGAAATGGCAACAAGTGAAGCCATATCAAGCTTTGCCTATTTTGGAATAGTATTTTTGCTTTTTACTTTAGGGTTAGAAACAAATTTCAGCCGGATAGTCATCTTAAAAAAATTTATCATAATAGGGGGAATACTACAGCTTTTCTTGTCGATGATATTTGTTTTCATTTTAAGTTTGTTATTTAAATTTTCTCTCCTGGAGTCATTTTTGATAGGTATAGCTCTTTCATCTTCATCGACAACGATAGTTGCTAAAATAATCCAGGATAGGGGAGAGGAATCTTCGTTTGTCGGTGAAATTGCGATGGGTATTTTGATTTTTCAAGATATCGCCTTCATTCCTTATCTGATGATATTCACATCAATAACCAGTAAAGATGTTTCAGTCTGGATGGTGATAAAAGATACAGTCTTGGGTTTAATTGAAGCAACCGTAATCATTGCTGCCTTATTTTATTTTGGGCAGAAAATTATCCCAAAAGTATTTAATAAAATCGCCAGAATTTCCAGGGAGCTTTTTGATCTCTTTATTGTTGTTTTCATTTTTTTTATTGTCACTATTTCGATTATTTTAAAGATCCCGACTTTGATCGGAGCTATGGTAGCGGGGGTGTTGTTAGCTCAAACAAAAGAGCATTATCATATTTTTTCTGAAGTGAGACCCCTCCGCAATCTTTTAGGGGTAATTTTTTTTGTTTATATTGGCAGTCATATCGAACTGCAAAGGGTAATTCCTTATTTACCTTCAATACTGTTATTTACAATCGGAGTGATAGTTATTAAAGCACTGGTGGTCTTGATAATTTTTCTATTTTTAAGATTTCACTCTCGGACGAGTTTTAGTCTATCTATGTATTTGTTTCAGATAGATGAAGATGCATTTATTTTAATGTCGTCAGCTTATTTAAGTAAAGTTGTTTCGCTTGAGAAATATCTTTTTGTAATTACAGCAGTACTTATAACTTTCGTTTTAACCCCAATCTTTATTAAAAATAAAGATAAATCGTATAGAGCTATTAGAGGATTTATAAAAAAATATTTACCGTTTTTGGAAAATTTTATAACTTATAGGATCGACAGTAATCAGTCTCCAATCGATGAGGTGATTATAAAAAATCATGTGGTGATCTGTGGGTATGGTCGAATAGGTAGTTATATCGGAAGATCATTGATGATGGCAAATATTCCTTATGTTGCCATAGACTACAACCTATTCATTGTTGAAAAAGCAAAAAAACAGGGTGTGAATATTATCTACGGAGATCCCTCGGATATTGATATTTTAGACTATGCACAAGTTGAGGATGCAATTATTTTAATAATGGCTCTTCCTGAAAAGAATATTCAAGAAGCAATAATATTAAATTCAAGAAAACTTAACCGGAAACTGTACATAATCAGCCGGGTCCATAAAGAGAGGGATCAGGCCCGGATGAAGGATCTTGGAGTTGATCTGGTAGTTCAGCCGGAGTTTGAAGCTTCTCTTTCAATTATTAAAAAAATATATCTTTGGCATAAGCTGGATAAGGAAGACATAATTAATAAGATCAAAAGGCTTAAAATAGAACATGGAATATCATAAGAAAATTTTCAAAAAAAAGAACTTATTTATTTTTTTCATTTTATTAGGGATAGTTTATTATCTGTATAAGTCAGTTACTTCTTCGGTTTTTCTAAAAGGAAGAGATAAGATTAACGTTGTTTTTTATGGAGAAAAAACCCGCTTCTATTCGTTAGACCGGAAAAACGTTAACTATCTTTTGTCTTTTTCAAATTCTTTGAAAGTAATTGTCCCTGGCGGGTACGATAAATATATAATCGGGGCAATTGGAAAATTAGCCAGTTTGGAGAAGAAACCCGATATCTTTAAAAGAACTTTTTCAGCTGCCACCTCAACTTTCGTTGATCTGTATTTTTATCAAAAAAAGACGGTTGTTTATTATGAAGATTCTAATTTAAGACAAATGCCTACCTTTATGGAAATTCTTTTAACAGATTCAAATGCAAATCTAATTGACAAGCTTTTTCTTGTATACGCGTTCTCAACTAATAGCAAAGATAACTTCCAGTCTATAGATCTAAGTCCATTCAAATTGGAAGGTGATGATAATATTTTTGACCGTAATCTCTTCTACAAAAAGTTTCAAGGAAGCTTTTTTCAAAGAACCTATAGAAATCATGATATAAACGTACAAATTGTCTATACAAACAGTTATAAAACCGCTCAATTAATTGGTCAGATGATTGAGGGGGAGGGGATTCGTGTGGTAGATTTATCTAATCAAAATAAAAAAAATTCCGGTTGTTTATTGATTTCTGATAAGAAAACAATGGAGACAAAAACATTTCTACGTTTAGGAGAATTTTTTAAATGTAAAACGCAGATAGGGGAGACGACGGTGTCTGATATAATTTTAGAGTTAGGGGACTTGGAAAAGGAATGGTCGGTGAACTAGTTTATAAAGTTATAAAGTTCATAAAGTTTTTAAAGTCGAGAACCTGTCATTCCCGCGAAGGCGGGAATCCAGACTATAATTTTCTTATAATTATGTTGCTAACATTCGTATTGATTTTAATCTTATCTTTCATCTTAGCTCTTCGTTCTATGAAAGACTTCAACATTCCCTCGGAAATAAACCGTCTTGTCCAAGGAAAAAAAGTGCGGGGAAAAATAATTTTTTTCAAAAATAAAGTAGTCCATTACCGGACAAAAAAAAGTTGACTACAATATGGAATTGTTAAATAACATATTCTCGAATAAAATAAAGAAATATCGGAGAGATGATTTAAACTAAAATTTAAGTCCTATGGAAATGACACCAAATGATTATAAGGAATTTAGGAAAATAGGATTAAGTTTTCAGACTACTCAGCGAGAAGAACAAAGTAAACAAAATATCGATATTGTTGAAAGGCAAAAAGACAGAAAGATTCAAAATAAGATTTTTATTGCATCAATCATTTCTGCCATTGCATCTGGCGTTGCTGTTATATTTTCTATTATAAAATGAGCCAAAAAAATAAATAAAAACTTCCTATTGAGTTTTTTTTGATAAGGAATTACAATGAGAAAGCTTATGAAGACAGTAATTATTTGGCTCTTTGGTTTTGGTTTTCTTTTAGGTCTTCTTATTACAATACTTTTAAGAATGTGGTTGATTGTGCCGATCTATTTAATACTTACTTTAATAACGATTCCTCCTTTATATAACCAATTATTAAAAAGAATTAATTTGAGATTAAATAAGGTAAGTCGTTTAATTTTAATTTTTTTATTTGTTCCGCTATCAATATTAATTGCCTCTTTCTACGGTTTTATTGACGGAAGAACTACGCTTAAAAAAACGGCTCAGTTTTTTGCGGAAGAAGGCTCCGCTTTATATATGTATCCCAGCTTATACTGGCCTGTTGATAAAGGCGGATATGATGATGTTTCTAAAAATCCAACTATTGCCAATGACAAGATAATATTTGATGTGTTTGATTTAAGAGAAGGGCATAATGTTGGATTTGGAACAAATATGGCTCCTTTTAAACCAAACTTGAGGTATGAAATTGAAAAAATATTGAAATATAAACCAAGAAAGATATTCAATTATTCGGATCTCGTTGTATTCAATAAAGAAGTGCAAAAAGATGATACGAGAGTTTTTATCCAACGAGTCATTGCTAAGAGCGGTGATAAAGTTCGTCTTGAGAATGGATATGTTTATGTTAATGGAAAAAAGATCAATGAACCATATTTGGCAAAAGATCAATCAACCTATGCGGGCATTTTTTATAATCAAGAAAAGTTTATCAAAAGTTGTGAGGAAATAACTGTACCTGCAAATCAATTGTTTGTTCTAGGTGACAATAGGATGTTTTCCGATGGTGATAGTAGAAATTTTGGCACAATTCCAGAAGATGAAATACTAGGATATTTACCGAAAGATTATCAAACAACATTTTTGAAGTATTGGTTGAAGAATAATCAGATGAAAGTCGTAAATGATGAGGATGGTAACAAATTATTAATTTATCTTAATCAAATAAGACAAAAGAATGGAATGCCTACCTTAACCTTAATCACATCAAATGATATAAAAATCGAAGTGAAGAATTATCTTAAAAGCGCTATTGAAAATAATGACCTTTCTAATACCCCAAAGAAATTAGCCACCCAAAAGGCATTGCAGGAAATTATAAATAGAAATCCAACAGAAGTAACAGTAATAGGTGGAATATATGACTTGGATACTTATAAGAGATTTTTATATTTAGTAACAAGCAATATAAATGCTCAAGAAGTACAAAAAAATAACTCAAAATTTATCTTTTCAACTTTCAGTACAGAAATAAACGGTTGTATTAAATCAGCATCTATTATAGCCGTGTTTAAATAAGATTGGCTCTATTCAATTAGTCTTCAGATTCTTCCAATTTTTATCAGCTTCAAAATTCAAGCATTTTTAGCCACTGAATTGTTTTAGAATATTTTGTTCTAGTAAGAAAGTAGAGGCGCG
>CAZMBH010000063.1:0-5069 GCA_964564535.1 uncultured Gammaproteobacteria bacterium | reverse complement strand
CTTAAAAGGAAATCACGGTGATAAATCCGTGGCTATGCCGTAACTGTTACAGCCAGAAAACTTACCTTTGTTATTACCGATATTTGACTTTCGAGCGAAAAGTCTAAGGTCTATGTTTAAAAGAAATATTTTTAAAATTCTGGCGGTTGTTTTCCTTCTTCTTGCAGGAACTTCTTTATATAACCCGAACAAGAATAAACAAATTCAACCAATTAAACTAATTCAACCATCACCCGTTGTCACCGTAACTCCTACCCCAATCAAATCGACTCTGCTCATTACCAAAGGATGGGAAAACCCGACCCCGACCAATGTTCTACCAGTTCAACCAACTCCGACCATTTCAACCAATTCAACTAACTTGACCAATCCAACTAGCACACCTCAACAGGACGTGATTAATCTGGAAATAAACGGTCCTGATGGAAATAATAAATTTTTGTTAACCTACAAGGAAGACCTTAATCCCTGCTCAATTTTAAATGACGCAAAAAATGACGGAAAAATTAAATCAGTAACAATCCTGCATTACGGAGCTCCCTTGAATAGCGATTACGTCAAAGAGATAAACGGTTTTTCCGATAACTGGAACTTTGCCGTTGACGGAAGCGGCAAACCTAGCGGCTGTTCAAATTACACTTTAGAAAAAAATTCTACGGTCACCTGGAAATATAATTAATATGAAAAAAATATTTTTAATTATCTGGTTGTTTTTATTTTTAGCTGTCCCCTCTTTGGCCGTTTCCCCAAATCAAACCGCAATTGATAGTGCAATCAACTATTTACGGACCCAGCAAAAAATTGATGGACAAATCGACGGATTTTCCGGAGTTTCCGATTGGGCGTCGATGGCATTTTCTGCTTTAGATATTGATATTTCAACCATATCAACAGCCAGCGGACAAACTTTAGATTTTTATTTAAGAAATAATCCGCCGGCTACAAATAATTCATCAACCGACTGGTCAAGAAGGATCCTTGCCGTGACCGCCGATAACCAAAATCCTTATGATTATTCCGGAGTAAATTTGGTTGACGGACTGAAAACTTACTATAAAAATAATCAAATTGGAAATGAAACCGCTATCAATGATGATATTTTCGGATTACTGGCTTTGGTCGCCAGCCGCGAAAGCAGTTCAAGCGCAATTATGACCGACACGACATCGTTTATTATTTCCCATCAGCATACTGACGGCAGCTTTAGCTATTCCTCAGATCTTTCAGTTGGCGGCGATATTGATGACACCGCCTCTTCTATTATTTCACTGGTTGCTGCCAAAACTCAGGGAGTTGACGTTGCCAATCTTCAAACGGCAATTGACAACGCTAAAAATTATTTACTTTCGCACCAAAATGCTGACGGCGGATTTGCCTATGATCCGGATCCGGGAACAAGCTGGGATACCACTTCGAATGTGTCAACGACTTCTTGGGTTGTAATGGCGTTAGCGGCACTAGGAATGAGTGGCGATGTATCCTTTATTAATGCCCAAAATTATTTACTTTCGACCCAGCAGCCTGACGGATCTTTCCCTTATCAACCGATATATCCTCCCGGAGACACTTTTGACACCTCCTATGTCATCACAGCCCTTAAGGATGTCTTCTGGCCGATTAGAATTTTTTCCGGAAACATTCCTACAGTCACTCCAACAATAACACCGACACCGACCTCGACACCAATGCCAACATCAACCCCAACACCCACTCCAACAACTACTCCTACTCCAACATCAACTCCCCAGCCAAAAACGGCTCCAATCTCAACCCCAAAACCAACATCAACGCCTATCCCTAACAAACTACTTCAACCAACTTTGTCCGCCGTAGTCTTGACAAAGGCGGATCCGATACCAACCGAAAAGATTCTAGGAATCCAAACACAAACAACAAATAAAAAAATCCCTATTCAAACAATTATTTTTTTTGGGTTGGGAGTCTTGTCACTGATACTTCATAAAGGTATAATGTGAATAATGATTAAGCCTGTCGTGATTGTACTAATAAAAAAAGACAATAAATTTCTAATGACCAAAAGGGTCAGTTTTGATCCAAAAGATAAAGAATTTTATCCCTACGTCTGGCAGTTTCCCGGAGGAGGGATGGAATTCGGGGAAATACCCGAAGAAACGGCTAAGCGGGAAATGATCGAAGAAATCGGAACTGAAATCGAAATTGTTTCTCTTATCCCAAAAATTTATACTGAAGTGAGACATAACTGGCAGGGAGTTTTTATCTGCTTTCTTTGTAAACTTAAAAACGAAAAAGCAAAAATTATTCTAAACGATGAGGCCTCGGAGTATAATTGGTTTGAGCTGGATGAAATTTCAAAGTTAAAATTGATGCCTAAAACTTTTGAGATGGTTCTGGAGGCAGAAAAAATAAATATATGAAATTTAAAAAAATTTTACTCACTTTATTTATCGTTTTAGGAATTATTGATGCCGGATATTTGACCTATGAACATTACCGGCAGGTCATCCCCCCTTGCACTATTAACCGCTTTCTTCCGATCCTTTCAGATTGTGGAAGAGTTTTAAGAAGCAGTTATTCCGTCATGTTCGGGATTCCTCTGGCGGTTCTGGGAGTCACTCAATATGTTTTTTTATTGCTTATTGTTATTTTTCTATTTAAATATAAAAAAAGAATTCTTATTTATTGGTTAATTCTCCAGTCGATGCTTGGGGCAATTTTTTCTTTATATTTTGTATATCTTCAGCTGGTTATTTTAAAAAGCATCTGCATTTACTGTATGTTGTCGGCTCTGATCAGTTTTATGATTTTTTTTCTTATCGGAAAAATTTTTTACAAAGAAAGATTTTCCCTCCGCTTAAATATAATTGCTTTTATATATCAAAATATCATCAAGCCGGTATTTTTTTTATTTGATGCGGAGTTTATTCATGTATCGCACATTTTTTTGGGTGATTTGCTTGGTAAATCATTTCTCAAAAATTATATCAATTGGAAATTTAACTATTCGTCTTCAAAACTAAAACAAAAAGTTTCCGGAATAAGTTTTCCCGGTCCGGTTGGTTTAGCCGCCGGATTTGATTACGAAGCGAGGTTAACGCAGATTCTCTATTCGCTTGGTTTTGGATTTCAAAGCGTTGGAACAATTACCAATCTGTCTTATAAAGGCAATCCTCGACCCCGCCTGGGACGGCTACCAAAATCTAGATCGTTAATGGTTTATAAGGGCTTCAAAAATAAAGGGGTAAGAGTAATTGAAAGTAAAATTAATAATCTAAAATTTGAGATCCCAGTGGGAATTAGTATCGGAATGTCAAATAATTTATCGATCAAAAATACCAATGACGCTATCAAAGACGTAGTTGCTACCTTTAAGACTTTTGAAAGATCCGGAACTAAAAATAAATATTATGAACTGAATATCAGTTGCCCGAATTTAATTAATACGGCAACTGATTTTTACAAACCTGCTAACTTAGGTCTTTTACTTAAATCTGTCGGTCGATTAAAAATTAAAAAGCCAGTCTTTGTTAAGATGCCTATTTCCATTTCCAATAAGGAATTTATTTCACTTTTAAATATTGTTTCTGAACATAAAATAATTAAAGGTGTAATTATCGGAAATCTAATGAAAGATAGAACAAATTCTCTCCTCAATAAGCAGGAGGTTAAAAAATTTAAAGTTGGAAATTTTAGCGGCAAACCTTGTGAGCCACGGTCTAATGAACTTATTAAATTAACTTATAAAAAATTCGGAGATAAATTGATTATTGTCGGTTGTGGTGGAGTCTTCAACGGTCAAGACGCCTATAAAAAGATAAAACTTGGGGCTTCATTAATTCAACTGATAACCGGAATGATCTATCAGGGGCCTCAGATTATATCGCAGATTAATTTAGAGATGGAAGAACTATTGGAGAAAGATGGGTTTAAGAATATAAGTGAAGCTGTTGGGGTTAATAACAAATAGTTAGTTAAATTTAATAAATTATTGTCATTTCCGCGTAGGCGGGAATCCAAGCTAAATGTTCCTTATTATTTTTATAAAGTAATTATAGACTGGATCCCCGTCTTCACGGGGATGACAACTTTTGAACTATGAAAATAATTAATCAAACTTCCGCCGGAGGAATTGTTTTTAAGGGTGACCTCTGGCTTATCTGTCAACATTCCCAACATAAAGGTTGGGTTTTTCCTAAAGGATTTGTCGGCGATATTAATAAAAACGAAACCAATGAGACGGCTGCCCTGAGAGAAGTTGAAGAGGAAGGTGGAGTAAAAGCAATAATCAAAGATCCTGAGCCGATTATTACCAAATATGAATACCAATTTGAAGGAGTTCTTTACAAAAAAACTGTTTTTTATTTTTTAATGGAATACGTTTCCGGTGACCCGAAAAATCATGATTGGGAAATGAGCGAGGCAAAATTTGTGGATGCTGACGAAGTAAAGAAAATACTAACTTATCAATCGGACAAAGAGGCCTTCACAAAGATTCTCCAAAGATTATAATAAATCTATGGAAGAATCCAGAAACCGGTTAACAATCTTTAAGTACAACGCGATTCTTTCTATCCTGTTCTTTTTATCTTCAACTTACTATATGGGAGTTAAAACAACAAATTATAGTTTTTCTGACTATACAATTTCCGGTTTGGCCCGTTTTTTAGATCAAAAAAATCTTTCAATTTTTAATTCTCTATTCTTTATAAAAAGCTTTCTTGATCTAAGTTTTGCTTACTATGTTATTAAATTTTATAACTTACGTTTAAAAACAATACCGGCCGCAGTTCTGCTTGTAGCAATTCTGTCTTTTGGATTATTCGGTTTTTTTCCGACCAATCAATTTCCTTTAATTCATTTGGTAATTTTTATCACGACTTTTTTTTCCTGGATATTTTCCCAATATTCTTTAGCCAGATTAACAAACGATGAAAATTTTGTTCATTTTTCCAAGCTCTTGATTTTGTTTGAAACGATCATGGCTAACATTTTCTTGTTTTTAAATTACTTCAACGCTATCTCAGAAACGGTTTTTTGTTTAATGATTTTCCTCTGGCTGACGATATTTATTGGAAGATATTTGAAGTAAA
>CAZMBH010000062.1:0-5256 GCA_964564535.1 uncultured Gammaproteobacteria bacterium | reverse complement strand
TGGCCAGGTCCCTGTCAAACTCCTTCCACATCAGGTAGGGCGGATCCATCTGGATGCCCTTGCCAAAAAGCCTCTTTGCGGTCTCCTGAGTCCTTTTTCTGGCTTCTTCTTCGCTCACGGTTTATCTCCTCCTGTCAGCTAACGCGGATACCAACAACCAACATATCTTACACAAAGACACGAAGCACACAAAGGGATAGGGCACTCCTATGCGCTCCGAGATTTTTAACTCACGAGGCGTCAAGGGGCGAGGTTCAGGGGGAGGCTCAACGTAAAGACCGACCCTTTTCCTTCCTGGCTTTCAAACGTCAGGGCAGCGTGAGGGTGCTGATCCACAATCTCCTTGGAAACGCTCAGGCCCAAACCGGTCCCCTTTTTCTTTCGAGTAAAGAAGGGGGAGAAAATCTTGTCGCGATGCTCCGCTGCAATGCCGCACCCGTTATCGGCAACCATGACCTCCACCCGTTTGTCCGTGCGACGGGTCTCGAGGAATAGGCGCCCGCCTGTCTCCATGGCCTCCGTGGCGTTTTTGGTCAGGTTCAGGAGAACCTGCTTCAGTTTGCCTCTGTCCCCTCTCACCATCATCCCACCGGGTCCGGGGCTGAATTCCACCCGAATATGCTTCATGCTGCAATCGTCGTGTATCAGATCGTAGACCTCTTTCACCAGTTCGTTGATGTCCATATCCTCCATCTCCAGGCTCTTAGGCGAATAAAGGTCCCTAAACTCGTTCAAAAGGGTTTCGAGACGTGCCACCTCCGTCACGATGATCTTCAATTTGGAGCGGGCCTTTTCGTTGTCTGTCTCGTTTTCGAGCTGCCGGGCAAATCCGCCGATTATCATAAGCGGATTTTTGATCTCGTGGCTGATTTCGGCCACAAACTGTCCCAGGGCCGCGAGACGTTCGGACTGGATGATGCGATCCTGAAGGAGCTTGATCTCGGTAAGGTCTCGAACAATGCCGGTGAAATAGGTCTCGCCATCCGCCTCGGCAACCGAAAAGGAGATGTTCGCGGGGAATGTTTCGCCGTTTTTTCGTGTCGCCAGAATCTCCGTATCGTGGCCGATTCGTCGGGGGATTTTGGTGCTGACGTATCTCGCGACAGCTTCCCGATGATTCCGACTGCAGGTAGGGGTCATGATTCGGTCCAGATCGTGCCCCAGGACTTCTCCCCGATCAAAGCCAAAGATTCTTTCCGCAGCCTTGTTAAAGAATACGACCTGATGGCGGCTGTCGATGGTGACAAATGCCTCGTTGGTGTTCTCAACCGCCGTCTCGATCACCGCTTTGCGTTTGTTTTCATCACGCTTCTGAGTCATGGATGAACCGCCATTCCCCACACCCCGATGTCCCTGAATGCCATAGCAAGCCGGCTTCACGTAGCATTTCTGGCCTCATTCACAGCCGCATCAACCCAGAGTCAAACCCTCTCCGCCTGTTCTCCGGCCGTGGGTCGGGCCGAGTTGGTATGCATGGTTACCGGTTGTACCCTCGGGCCCAGATAATCCATCTTATGGATAAAGGGGAACGGACGGATGGCCAAATGAAATCGACCCTATCACATTCGCGACAGGAATGCAAATGGTCACGGCTTAAGGCAGCGATTCTCATTTTGGGAAAACAGCATCGTGGGAGCGGCTTTCAGCCTCGAAACGTCGTGGAAAGATGCCACTCACACAGCATTTTGGCTCCAAGTCCATTGCATAATGAGAATTGTCGGGCGGGATGGCAAGATGCCACTCCCAACAGGATGTTGACGCCGCTTCTGCCTCATCATAAAAATTGCTGGAACCCATAGATATCTCTTGACAGCGTGATGCGCCATCCTTTATTGTGACGCGTTATTCATTTTTTGAAATATAACGTCATATTCGTGCATAGTGTGAGGACACCCTGCGGTTTGAAAGAATTTATCCATGAACGATAAAAAGCCCTCAAGGCGTGAAAGAGAAAAACAGCGGCAGCGCCAGGAGATACTGGCGGGCGCCCTTGACCTGTTTGCGGAAAAGGGATACCACAAGGTCTCCATGCACGAGATTGCCGAAAGGGCTGAATTTGCCATCGGGACCCTCTACACGATCTTCCAGAACAAGGAGGATCTGTATAAGGCCCTGGTCTTAGAAGAGTGCGACACCTTTGAAGAGGCGCTGGTGCAGGCGATTGAGACGCCAAAAGACGAGATTGAAAAGCTCAGAAATTACGTCTGCGTAAAAGGCGACAAGTTTCGCAGCAATCTTCCATTTGTCCGCCTTTTCCTGGCAGAGAGCAAGGGGGCGAGCTTCAATATTCGAGCCGGACTGGATGAGGCCCTTCAGAAACGATACTATGCCTTTCTGGAAAAGCTGGCTGCCGTCTTTGAGATCGGCATCAGAAACAGACGTATTCGAGAGATCGCTTCCCCCTACCATCTCGCCATGGCCCTCGACAGCGTGGTGGATGCCTTTCTCCTCCTCTGGCTCCAGGCCCCCGAGCGGCATCCCAACCCTGAGGACCCTGATGTCATTCTGGATATCTTTTTCAAGGGGCTGCTTGAGCGGTAGTCTCAATGCCGGTTGCTGGATTCTGGGTGGCGAATAATTAATGTTGGATGATGGAAAGGGGCGATAGGATCTTTTCTGGCTGCTCAACCCCTGGTGCAAGGCACTGCATACACGCTTCAGCTTGCAATCCAAACGCCTTGCACCTTGCGCCTTGCGCCTAACGCCTTGCGCCTTTACCTACTTTTGGGAGATCTTTGATGCGACTGAACAAGAACGGTGGTAAATTTTTGAACTGGAGCATGGCAGTGGTGGTGCTTGCGAGTTTGGCTTTTTCGGCGGGCTGCGAAAATGGGCACGGGAAGCAGGAGGCCCCGCCTCCTCCCCCTGTCCCCGAGGTAGCTGTCGTGACAGTCTCCCCTCAGGCGGTCCTCCTCACTACGGAGTTGCCGGGTCGCACCACCGCCTACCGCATTGCCGAAATCCGTCCTCAGGTCAGCGGTCTCATCCAGAAACGCCTGTTTACCGAAGGGGCCGAGGTCAAAGCAGGTGATGTGCTCTATCAGATCGATCCCGCCCCTTTTCAGGCGGCCCTCGATAACGCGAAGGCCAACCTTGCCAAGGCAGAGGCCAACCTTCCCGCAATCCGTTCCAAGGCTGAACGATATAAAAAGCTGATGGCCTCCAACGCGGTCAGCCAGCAGGACTATGACGACAGGGCCGCCGCCCTTTTGCAGGCCCAGGCAGAGGTCGAATCGTGCAAGGCATCGGTGAAAACGGCCCAAATCAATCTGGGCTACACCCGCATCACGGCGCCCATCTCGGGCCGCATCGGCCGATCCACTGTGACGGATGGCGCAATGGTGACGGCCTATCAACCCCAGGAACTGACCACCATTCAGCAGATACACCCGATCTACGTGGATGTCACCCAATCCGCCACTGAACTCCAGCGATTGAAGCGGAGTCTGGATGCGGGTCGGCTGAAGCAGAGCGGAGAGGACCATAAAAAGGTCAACCTCGTCCTGCAGGACGGCACGCTATATCCCCTGGAAGGGGCCCTCCAGTTTCGCGATGTCACCGTAGACCCCACGACCGGATCCATCATCCTGAGGGCCATTTTTCCAAATCCAAAATCAATCCTCCTCCCCGGCATGTTCGTTCGGGCCGTGGTCCAGGAGGGGGTTGCGGAGGGGGCCATTCTGGTGCCCCAGCAGGGGGTGAGCCGGAACCCCAAGGGAGAGCCGATCGCCCTGATCGTGGATGAAAACGAACAGGTCCAGCAGCGGATCCTCACCCTCGACCGCGCCATCAACGACCAGTGGCTGGTCACGTCGGGCCTTGCGGGCAGCGAGCGACTGATCGTGGAAGGGATGCTCAAGGTCCGGCCGGGCGCAGCCGTGAAGGCTGTCCCCTTTGGGAGCGACAAGGCCGCGTCAAAGGGTGGGAAGCCAACGGAAACGACGGCGGGAACGCGGTAACGGAGGAGTCGAATGCTGTCGAAATTCTTTCTGGATCGTCCGGTCTTTGCCTGGGTTATCGCCATTATCATGATGCTGGCCGGGGGCCTGGCCATCTACAACATGCCCATCTCCCAGTATCCGCCCATCGCCCCCCCCTCCATCGCCATCGATGCCTTCTATCCCGGGGCCTCGGCCGAGACCGTGGAAGACAGCGTCATCCAGATCATCGAACAGAAGATGACCGGGTTCGACAAGCTCCTCTACATGACCGCCACCAGCGACGGCTCCGGCGCGGGAAGGATCGAACTGACCTTTGCCCCTGGCACCGATCCGGACCTGGCCTGGTCCCAGGTGCAAAACAAGCTCCAGCTCGCCATGGCCAGCCTCCCCGATGTCATTCAGCGTCAGGGCGTCAAGGTGAGCAAGTCCACCCGCAACTGGCTGATCATTGTCGGTCTGATCTCGGAAGACGGGAGCATGAGCGGCAATGACCTGAGAGACTATGCGCAATCCAACATCGAAAAGGTCCTGGCACGGGTCCCGGGCGTGGGAGAGGTAGAGAGCTTCGGCGGTCAGTACGCCATGCGCGTCTGGCTGGACCCGGATAAGTTGACCAATTACAAGCTGACCATCGACGACGTCATCACGGCCCTTCGCGCCTACAATGTGGAGGTATCCGCCGGCCAGTTTGGCGGGGCCCCGGCGGTCAAGGGGCAACGCCTGAATGCCTCTATCATCGTTCAAAACCTCCTCAAGACCCCGGAGGAGTTCGCCGCCATCCCCCTCCGCATCAACCCCGACGGTTCGATTGTGCGCGTTCGGGACGTGGGGTGGACCGAGCTGGGCACCGAACGGTATGATGTGGACGGCCTTTTCAACGGCAAACCCAACGCCGCCCTGGCGGTCCGTCAGGCCGCAGGCGCCAACGCCCTGGATACGGCCGACGCCATTCGCGCCAAGATGGATGAACTCTCCAAGTACTTTCCGCCCGGCGTCAAGGTCATATATCCCTTTGATACCACCCCCTTCGTAAAAGTGGCCATCAACGAGGTGGTCAAGACCCTCTTTGAGGCGATCCTACTGGTCTTCCTGGTGATGTTCCTGTTTTTGGGCAACTTCCGGGCGACCCTCATCCCCACGATCGCCGTGCCCGTGGTAATCCTGGGAACCTTTGCGGTGCTGGACGCCTTCGGATTTTCCATCAACATGCTCACCATGTTCGCCATGGTGCTGGCCATCGGTCTCCTGGTGGACGACGCTATCGTGGTGGTGGAAAACGTGGAACGGATCATTCATGACGAAGGGCTGTCGCCCA
>CAZMBH010000061.1:0-5578 GCA_964564535.1 uncultured Gammaproteobacteria bacterium | reverse complement strand
TGTTGATTTTTAAAACTCGGTTTCATGCTCATCATTGGATTAGAAAATACTGAGGAAAAGGACAAAACAATTAGGTAAGTACTTCAACTGCGAATAGTCACAATTTAAGAGTATAATGTAATAAATATGTACAACTGGAATACGGATACGAAGGAATTAAAGAAAAATCCTCAAAAATATGCCAAATGGCGTTTGGAGCAACTCGTAAACTACGGGTTAAACGGCGAGAAAATCGACGAAAAGGAATTAAAGAAATACTGGAACGAATTACACATCGACCCCAATCGACGTAAAGTATTGGAAACTTGGCTATGGCCAGCACAATCTTAACCAAACGGCAACAATTAGTTCTTTCACTCTTATTTAAAGAGGATGATATTAAGAATCATTTCTATTTGACTGGAGGCACTACTTTATCCGAATATTACTTAAAGCACCGCTATTCGGAAGACCTTGATTTTTTCAGTGATGAGGAGGTTATCCCCAGTGCTATCCAGGTTGTCCTAAAAAAAATCCAAAAACAGTCGGGATTTATCAAAACCGATTATCAACAAAGTTACAATCGGAATCTATTTTATCTTCACTTTCCGGACAAAGAAGTAATAAAAACGGAATTTACGTATTATCCCTTTACGAAAATAGAGGCATCAAAAGTTATAGGTAATATAATAATCGATAGCTTGTTGGATATTGCTGTCAACAAAGCTTTTACCATCTATCAAAATCCCAGAGGGCGCGATTTTATTGACTTGTATTTCATTATCAAAAAAGAACATTGGGGTTTCGGAGAGCTTTTGAAAAAAACCAGGGTTAAATTCGATACTCATATCGATCCGCTCCAACTTGCCCAACAAATCATAAAAGTAAACGAATTAAAAGACAATCCGCGAATGATCTCCGATTATTCCAAAGAAGAAATGCTGGAATTTTGGAATGGTGAAGTCTTAAAATTAAAAAAGCAAACGCTAAAATAAAAGTCTGCACTGGTTATTTTATCAGAATAATTTCAGTTGTTTGCTTGGTATTTTCTTCTTTTTTATTTTTGGTTTGACAAGCGGTTGTTCAAACAAGTTTTTCGTTAGCCTATAGGCGTTTGCGTATCGTAGATGTCCCCGGAGTGCGCTTAAAGATGCCTTAAGTGATTTATTATTATTTTCCTCCATGCACTCTATTCTTTTTTTCTTGAGTCTTCTTCTCATCCGAAGTAAGGTGCTTCCCCGAATAAGCACATGGTCGTAAAAGATAAGATAACCGACGAACGGCAGTCCTGTTTTCACGTTTTGGATGATAACTTTTTTCGGGTGAAATTTTAATTTTAATTCATATTCAAGAAACATTTTTATCGCCTCTCTCATTTCCTTTAGATAATTCCGGTCTGGGTGAATAATCAAAAAATCGTCCATATAGCGGGCATACCATTTTACGCGCAAGGTTTCTTTGACGAAGTGGTCAAGTTCGTTGAGGTAAATATTGGCAAATAGTTGACTTGTTAAGTTGCCAATCGGAAGTCCTTTCCGATTTTCAGGATTAACTACATCATAAGGCTCCTTGATGAAATTCCCGTTTATATCAAAACACCGGTGACAGGTAATGATTTTTTCGATAAGTTTTCTTGTCTTTTCGCAAAGAATAATTCTGTTAATAATAGATATTAATACATCCCAGGAAACACTGGCAAAGAATTTTTTAATATCCATTCTTAAACAATAAATAGGAATATTCTTGCCATAAATGGATCGCGTTCCTTGAAGAAATTTTTTAACACGTTTCAGGCCGAAATGGGTTCCTTTATTCTTACGGCAAGCGTAAGAATCATAAATAAATTTGGAATCAAAAAAAGGCTCTATCCGGGCAACGAGCGAGTGTTGCAAGACTCGGTCCCGGAATGCCGGAGCCGCCACTTTCCTTGTTTTGGGATCAAAGACCGTAAAACAAATATAAGAGGACGGCATGTAGGCTTCCGAGACAATTTCTCTTTGCAATCTCAATAAATTGGATTCAAGAAAAAATCCATAATCAACAATGTTTCTTTTGTAACGCTTGCACTTTCTTGCCATCTGATAGGCCTTAAGAAGGTTTTTGAAGTCGTATATTTTTTTATACATACTATTACAAATACAAAAAAGCGGGCCGGTTTTTTTCTTCCGACCCGCTACTCTTAATCTTTACCCATTTACCCCCGTCATTTCTTTTTTTGATACGGCGGGGAATACGGGCTTTATGTTCTCCCGCAGTTCACGGGAAAGAGGGAACTTGGTGATCTTTAGACTCCGGACATATATCCGTGGAAATATGCCACTCCATCCTGGCGCTCTTTTTTGATCACTGGCGCAGCGGAAACCAATATTGTTGTTCTGATTGTCCGAGGTATTGTTCAGATTCAACGTGAACGCCCCCGTGTTGGTGGTGTTATTCCAATTGCCGCCACGTAGGAACCCGTTTTAGTTCCCCCATTTTATAAATATATCATTTCATCCATCCGTAAAGAATTTTTCCAATCTCGTTTATTTTTTCGGCCGCATACTGGTACTGGATAATGCTCATAAAATGAAGGTCTTTTGTTAACCGGATAAGAATTCGCAATTCATCCAAATCGTCAGATATTTTTAGCTGTATTACTTTCCTGGTATCGTCTCTTATTTTATTTGCTTGAATAGATAATAATAGTAAATCCAAACCTAATTCCTCCAAATGCTTTCCTAAAACAAGTCTGTGACTTTTTGGGATTCTGTTAATTAAGGGGTATAGCCAAAGAAGAAAATCATAAATTTTTTGAAAGATAATAAGTTTATCAATGTTCATAGGTGTAATATTACTTGGTTTCAAAAATAAAAAAAATGCCGACTTCCCCCCGACCGGAAAAGGAATGAATCGGAAAACCGCCGGCTTGTCCACCGAATCCCGATTCAATCGGGAGAAGGTGGAAGCAAGTGGAGGCGGAAAGGAATCCCGAGCGACTGAGCGAGGGATGAGATACCAGTCTGACTTGTGGGAGTCGAGTTCTGGCGGACTTGTCCTCCGTAGTTTTGAGGGGAGGAGGAGACTCCCGAGCGATTAGCGAGGGCGTGTTGTGTTTAAAAGTCTGGCCGGCTGACAGAATGGCCAGCTTTCCACCAAACCATCAGCTCTGATCGTCAGCGCTCCCACAGTCCCCAGCCCCCAGTTTTGAAGCTCGTCATGTCGCAAAAATGTAAGCGAAGTGTCGCAATCGGGTGCTATCGACAGGATTCGAACCTGTGACGTCCCGCTTATGAAACGGGTGCTCTACCGCTGAGCTACGATAGCTTTTATTTGTTAAATTATACTATAATGTCATTAAATATTAGAAATTATAGTATAACTATGAAAAACTTAAGTTTGAATGATGTGTTGGTCCGATTAAAACAGGAAGTTTATATGCAAGACTATTCAAAAAAGAAAGTGATCGATGGCGTTAAGATTGTTGAAGTGAAAAAATTTATCGGTGAAGACGGAACTTTTGAAGAATTGACCAGAATCAATGAACAGGGTAACATGCAGGAATTTCCTGAATTCAAAGTCAAACAAATCAACAGATCAAAATTATTACCTGGTAGCATCAAAGCCTGGCACCTACATTATAAACAGGAAGACGTATGGTATGTTGCACCGGAAGACCATATGATACTTGGAATGTGGGATTTAAGAAATGATTCAAATACCAAAGATGTTAAAATGAAAGTAGTTTTAGGAAACGGAAGTTCAAAGCTGGTATTTGTCCCAAGAGGGGTTGCCCACGGTGTTGTCAACGTATCAAAAAGATCAGGTGACATCTGGTATTTTGTCAACGGTCAATTTAATTTTTCCGATCCTGATGAACAAAGATTAAAATGGGATGCGGCAGGATCAGATTTTTGGGAAATTAAAAAAGAATAAATGCTTAGTAAATTACTTACAGAGCTAAAATCTGCCGGTGATTTAGAACGGGCAAAGAATTTAAAGTGGTTTTTTAAAACAGGAAAGGGCGAATATGGGGAAGGGGATCAATTTTTGGGAATTACGGTTCCGCATCTTCGTGAGATCAGTAAAAAATATCAAGAGATCGATTTGAAAGATCTCCAGAAGCTACTTGACAGTAAAATCCATGAACACCGACTATGTGCGTTAATGATTTTAAGGTTTAAATATCAAAAATCAAATATCAAAGATCAAAAAGAAGTAGTACGATTTTATTTAATAAATACAAAGAAAATCAATAATTGGGATCTGGTAGATCTTTCCTGTCATTATATTTTGGGAAATTGGCTACTCGATAAAGATAGAAAAATTTTATATCAATTAGCAGGGTCAAAAAATCTTTGGGAAAAAAGAATATCGATTATCACTACTTTTGCTTTTATTGACGAGGGTCAGTTTACCGATTCATTGAAGATTGCGGATATTCTTCTCAATGACAAACATGATTTAATCCACAAAGCGGTTGGTTGGGTACTCCGGGAAGTCGGAAAAAAAAATAAAAAAACAGAAACAGATTTTCTTAATAAGCACTACAAAGCAATGCCGCGGACAATGCTTCGTTATGCGATTGAAAAATTTTCCGATAAAGAAAGAAAATTTTACTTAAACAAATAATTAATCCAGTTTTATTTCTTCCAATGTCTTTTTAAATCCTTCTATATCTTCTTTAAATAATATTATTGAGTATCTGACGCTTTGCTTTGTATCCTTGTTATAGCGTGACTCGGTAACTCTCAAATATTTACTTTTATTCTTTGCTTCATAAGTATCGAAGAAAATGGTTTTGTTCGGGCATTTTAGGATCTTAGAACTTAATTTTGGTTTTGGTTGTGGTTTGGAATCCATGTTGTATCACCTCCTTTCTTGTAACTTATTAATAGAATAAATAAGAGGAATATTTTAGTCTACCGCTTATAACCTACAAAAGTGGTAGTTTGGAGTAATGGAAAAAGAAATTATTAACGAATGACTATTTATTTCGGGTTCCAAGCTCTTTTTCTATATCTGACAACGTAATTCCATTTGAAACTATAAGAACTAACAAGTGAAAAAATAAATCGGATACCTCATAAACGATTTGCTTCTTACTCTTATTTTTTGCAGCAATAATAACCTCTGTTGCTTCTTCGCCCACTTTTTGAATAATACGATCTTCACCTAATCTAAATAGGGAAGCCACGTAAGAATCATTCTGCATTTTCTGCTTTCGTTCCCTAATTATTTTATAAAGGTTTTTTATATTCATATTTATTTAAGTAAATTAAAAAAACAAGATAAACTTCCAGAGTGGCAAGCGTTTTTTCCTTCAAGTGAAACTTTGATTAACAACGAATCTTGGTCACAGTCAAAATATATTTCTTTAACTTTTAATTTGTTTCCGGATTCTTCACCCTTCATCCATAGTTTTTTCCGACTACGGCTCCAAAACCAAACATAGCCAGTTATTTTTGTTCTTTTCAAAGATTTGACACTTGAATACCCAAGCATATAAACTGCTTTTGATTTGTAATCTTGAATAATGGTTGGAATAAGTTTTTTCATGTTAATCTGACAGGGATATTTCTATCTATAAGATAATTTTTAACTTGATTTATCGTCAGTT
>CAZMBH010000060.1:0-5656 GCA_964564535.1 uncultured Gammaproteobacteria bacterium | reverse complement strand
ACACAGAGATAGCTGGTTCTCCTCGAGATATATTTAGGTATAGCCTCTAGTTAACGTTTCACGGGGTAGAGCTACTGGATTGTCCCGAAAGATTAATTTCAATCGGGATAAACCAAACTCCTAATACGTGAAATTAAGTGCTAGGGAGTCAGTCGAGTCCGGATAAGCGGATTTCGGCGAAAGGGAAACAGCCCAGACTCTCGTCTAAGGTTCTAAAATGACTTTTAAGTGAAAAGGCCGTTTGATTTCCAATACAGCAGGTAGGTTGGCTCAGAAGCAGCCACCCTTTAAAGAGTGCGTAACAGCTCACCTGAATATTCCCAATTTATTGGGATGGAGATCTTGCGCCTAAAATGATCGGAGCTAAAGAGTCTACCGAAGACGGAGATGCGACCGTAAGGTCGCGTGGTAGAGGAGCTTCCTGTAAACAGTGAAGGTAGATTGTAAGATCTGCTGGAGATTACAGGAGTGAGAATGCTGACATAAGTAGTGAATCTTCCGATGAAAACTCGGAATGCCGTAAGTTCAAGGTTTCCTCGGTAATGTCAATCATCCGAGGGTAAGTCGAATCTAACCGCGTACCGTCTGGTACGGGGGATGTACAAGCCGTTAATATTCGGCTACTTGGTTTAATGAGTTATATTTTTTAGATGACGAGGTTTGATAGGTCACGCCTTCTACATGAAGGTCTAAATTACAAATCTATTTCGCAAGATTTAGGCAAATAATTAATGCAATTCTGTCGCAAGACGGGAGAGGTGAATGACTTAAGCCTCCGGGAAAAGTTTAAAAAGGATTATTAAATCAATTCGTACCACAAACCGACACAGGTGAACTGGTGGAGTACACCAAGGCATTCGGGAAAAGGTAGTTTAAGGAATTCGGCAAAAAAGCTGAGCGTAAGTTTTCGATATGCTCTGCCCCGCTTAATCGCGGGGTTACAACAAAAGTTTATCAAACGACTGTTTAGCAAAAACACAGGTTCCTGCAAACCCCTTTAGGGGATATATAGGAGCTGAGGCCTGTCCAGTACTGGTAAGTCAACCGCTTTGGGTGATCCAATTTATTTGGTTAGCTTGAGGTGTAAGCTCCAGTGAACGACAGCTCTAACCCTGAGAGTTCTAAGGTAGCGTAGCCCCTTGCCGGGTAAGTTCCGGCCCGCATGAAAGGTCTAACGATTTGATAACTGTCTTAAACCGCCACCCGACGAAATTGAAATGGCTGTGAAGATGCGGCCTACTTGCACATGGACAAAAAGACCCCGAAAGCTTTACTGAAGTTAGGTATTGATGGAAGATAATTAACTGTTTAGCGTAGGAGGGAGCCTCACGGCGACAATGCAACACCTCTCTTTGATTTTTTTTCATCTTAGTTCGTCAAAAGACGTACGACAGTGCTTGGCAGTCAGTTTAACTGGGGCGGTTCCCTCCTAAAGAGTAACGGAGGGGCGCAAAGGTCAGCTTAGTCCGGATGGAAATCGGACTATAAGTGCATACGCATAAGCTGGCTTAACTGTGAGAGTGACTACTCAAACAGATGCGAAAGCAGGTGTTAGTGATCCCCTGACTCGCTGTGATTGCGGTCGGGGCTTAACGGATAAAAGCTACCTCGGGGATAACAGGCTAGTCGCGTCCGAGAGTTCATATCGACGACGCGGTTCGGCACCTTTTGAAATACATTGGGGCGCCATGAGAGTAATCTCACGCTTGTAATCCATAATTTAATTTGGGTCTTTTTGAAATTTATACCAGCTCATAACGGTGGACTCCTTTTAGCAATAAAAGGACAATACCGTGGGAAGCCTTCGACTGAAATGTTGATTGCGCCTGTAACGACTTTCTAACATTGAAAAATGTTAGAGGACTTAATAATTTATTATTAGGTAATAAGGCTGGCTCCCTCGCGAAAGCTTGGGGTGAAGGTATAGTCTAAACCTTCAAGTAATTGAAAGAATTTTTTGCGATGTCGGCTCACCGTATCCTGGGACTGAAGTAGGCCCCAAGGGTTGGACTGTTCGTCCATTAAAACGGTACGCGAGCTGGGTTCAGAACGTCGTGAGACAGTTCGGACTCTATCCTGTGCAAGCGATTGAACTTTTGAGGAGACTCTTCCACAGTACGAGAGGACCTGGAAGAGGAAATCACTGGTCTACCGGTTGGCCCACAAGGCCATCGCCGGGTAGCTACATTTCCAAACGATAAACACTGAATGCATCTCAAGTGTTAAGCGAACTCCAAGATTAGAAGTTCCCATTAGCTTCCCCGCAGAATACGGGGTTGATAGGACTTAGATGTAAGACCCGTAAGGGTTTTAGTCGAGAGTTACTAAGTAGCGACTCTCCCATCTTTTTTCTCAGTATACAAAGAAAGGTCCGTCCTTATAAGGACGGACCTTATATAAACATACTTTCTTACATATTTCGGTAAAACCATATATAAATTGACGCCATTTCCGCGTATAATTGAATAATGACCATTCTTTCTATCGACTCCGGTATTGAACGGACAGGGTACGCAATTTTTAAAGATAAAAAGTACGTCACTTCCGCGCTTATTAAGACGAGTAAGAGTGACTCAACCGAAATTAGATTAGAAAATATCTATTCAAAGTTAAAGGAAGTTTTTAAAAAATATCAGCCGGATGCTATGGTCTTAGAACAATTATTGTTTTTTAGAAACCAGAAAACATTTATTCGGGTTGCACAAGCACAAGGAATTGTTATGTTACTGGCGGCCCAAAATAAAATAAAAGTTGAATTTTTAACTCCTCTTCAAATTAAGCAAATAGTAACTGGCTATGGTCAAGCAGACAAGAAGTCGGTCCAAAAGATGATCAAACTTACAACCGGGATTGTTTTAATACAAGATGACGAAGCAGATGCAGTGGCATGTGGATTCGCATATATTTATTCGCATTAATTTGTCCCGATTCTTGTTAACTTTTCGGCTGCGTATTTTGCTCCGGATTTCATCGAAGTTTTTATATTTTTTGTTTTTAAATATTGAGCAATAAAACCAGCCGTATAAGCATCGCCACAACCGGTAGTGTCAACAATTTTTTTGACCTCTACTGCTCCTTGAAAATATTTTTCGTTTTTATAGTATCCATAACTGCCTTTCTCGGCGTCAGTTATAATCAAAATTCTGTTTTTGAGATAGGGGAGTGTTATTTCTAAATTTTTTAAATTAATATTATTATAGGGTTTTTTTATCAACTCGCTGTATTCATGGGCGTTGATTATTAAAACATCTAAACTATCAAATACTTTGTAAAGCGTTTCCGGCTCACGTTTGCAGTCAGTTATTGAGAGATTAACAAATGTCAAAGTTAAATCACCCTTTAAATAGGTAATTATTTCAATTTTATCTTCAAGAGAAACATTAGTAAGCGATGAGATATAAATATTTTTGGCTTTTTTTAGTTCATCGTGAAGAAAAAACTTTTTTACAAGGTGACCAGGCGTATCATAACTGATTATGGTTCTTTCGCCGGAGTCAGTCAGCAATATTGAGGAAATAATATTATAGTTTTCTTCAAACTGGCAGAATTCACTGGAAACATTTTTCTGCTTTAGCCTTTCAAGAATCGTTTGTTTAAAATTGTTATTGCCTATCCGGGCAAAAACCGCTGTTTTTAAACCATGTTTAGCCACTCCAACGGCCACATTACAACCGCCACCACCAATATCCTCGTGAAAAAAATCCGAATGATATTTTCCTCCAATAGCCAACTGGAATCTTCCGTCTTTATTCGTTAAAGTCTTACCTTTATAGTAAAGATCGATAGCAATATTGCCAACGCAAATAAGATCGTACATAATTTAATAATAGCAGAGTTAATAAAGTCCGTAAAGATTGAAATTTCTAGTTATTTCCTATATCTTGCTGGCAATGGTTGATATTCCCATGGAAGTTTGCTTTTAGGTATCGTATCATTAACACATTCTTCGCTAACATGTGCTTTGTATACATCGGCATTTACCACTTCATCTGGCTCAAAAGGAAACATACTTGGTATCGATATATCTTGTTTAGTAATACTAAAACCATCAAGTCCATATTCACACATACGTACTTTAACAGTATCTGGATCTTTACCACTTCCATAAGTAAGAAATAGAAGTTTTGTTTTATCATCAGACGGATACCATTTGATAAAGGTATAATTACTTTGTGCATAATTTCCTCTCAAAGTACCATTGGGCTTAAAACATACTTCATGAAAACATTCTTGCCAATCACCCGGTAAGTTGAAATTAAAAGTAGATGATAAATTAGCCTCACTTTTTGTAAGTGTACCTTCTGGAGCAGTATTTTTAGGTTGACATGCAGCCAAACCGAAAGCTGCAACTACCAAAAGACTTGCCAAAACATTAAATCGAAATTTCATATTTTTAGTTGTAACTTTTAATGACTGACATGCTTTTCCATTGCTGAGTGTTTTAAAACAGCCGATAAACTAATTCGTCCACCAGACAATATCCCTATTGCAGGACTTAAAATCGCGTTAACATAAATATACCCGGCAATCTCATTTGGCAAGACTGTAAGATCGGCTAATGTTAATTTATGAGCTTTAAATTTTAGCCAATAAGTAAGTGGGTTTGTAAACCCCTCAGCTCCACACCCATCCCAGTGATCCATCATTTCAATCTTTATACGATGATCCGAATTTTTTGAATCCTTTGCCAATCTACCTATCTCTTTAAATATTGCAAGGTGAGAATAAGCCTCTGTAAGAATGTTACTTCCTAGGAAATATCCGGTTGCGAAATCCCCTAGAATTGTATTCGGCGCTACTCCCTGCGCAATCATAGAGCCAGTTAAACCAATGAATGCAGACCCCAACGGGCCATATGAGCCGGCAACGGCGGCACCCTTTTTATCGATTCTACGTCCATCGATACACGCCATTTGAAAAACATGTGTACCGTCAGATTCTTTCCTAGCAGGTTGATAATTGCCAGCTTCAGTTTTCCCACTTATACTATTTAAAGTTGATTTTATCAAGACAGCATTTTGTGCAATTCCAGTGGCTAAACCGATCGCAAATGAACCGCCTTTAATTGCTGTTTCAACGAGGTGATGTTGACTTAATTTAATTTCATCAATTGGATTAAATCCAATTAAGTTCATTCCAAGTAATGCTACGGCTGGAATAGCTGCAGCTTTACTAAGGCTCCACAGGTTTTCTCTAAAAGTTTTTAATCGATTGATTGTGTGTTCCTTCATAGTTTATAAAAAAACTATTAACGAAAGTATTATAGGTCTGAATGGTGTTTTCAGCTTGACTCTAAAATGACAGAATTCTGACAAAATAGTTGAGATTAGCCCGGTGATATGCTATAATGATGACAATTTAGTCAGCTTATGAAAAAAATAATCAATTCATTGACAAGAGAAACTTTTGAAAACGACGCCAAAAGGTGGCTTAATATTATTCGATATAACGAGTCTGGAACAATTATTCAGATGCAAAATGATGCTATTTATCGTGTTCATCAACTTCTAAACGATAAAAAAACTTTGGAAAAAATACTGGGCAAGTATTACAAAAAATATTTACTTTGTTATATCTCTCTCAATGAAAACAGTTTGTTAGACTCAATAAAAAAAGTATTAATAAAGTTATCTAAAATAAAAAAAAATAATATACT
>CAZMBH010000059.1:0-5885 GCA_964564535.1 uncultured Gammaproteobacteria bacterium | reverse complement strand
ATGGAAATTTATAGTCTGGATTCCCGCCTTCGCGGGAATGACAAAAAACTTACATTTTTCCCTGACAATTTTCTAAAAAATCATTTAACAACTTTATCAGCTCTTTTAACGAACCAGGGATGTTTATGATTGTTCCATCAACTGATTTTATCGGAATGATTTTTGAGGAAGTACTTGTCACAAAAGCCCCATCATAAGTATTAATCTCTTCAAGTTTTATATTTGACTCGACAATTTTATAGTTATTTTGCTTAGCCACTTTCAACATCGCTTTCCGCATTACCCCAAATAAAATATCTTTTTTAAAAGGCGTAAAGATGGTTTTGTCTTTGATACAAAAAAAGTTTGTCCTTGTCCCCTCGGTAATAAATCCTTCGTTATTGATTAATAAAGCGTCATAAGAACCTGATTCTTTGGCTTTTTTGTAGGCTAAGTAGCTTCGCATCATGTTTAGAGTTTTGGCATGGGGAAAAGCTCTCTCATATTGACAAGTGATAAACTCAGCCCCATCCCGGTACAATTTTTTATCTGGAAAAAATGGATTAAGACAGAAAATATTTAAGATGGCTTTCTCTTTGGTGGGTCCGCCGATCAAAAGTATTTTAAGATTAAAAGTTTCTGATTTATAATCATGAATTAAATCCATAATACTTTTTTTTATAAATTCTTCATCAAACGAATGTTTCAAGTCAATTATTTTTGCCGATTCAATTAGTCGCTCGATATGATCATCAATAAAATAGACAGTTCCATTGTTCACACGAAGACTTTCGTAAACTCCAAAGCCGTAGGAATATTCAATATTATTTAAAGGGATTACCGCCTGTTCAATCGGTAGGATCTTGCCGTTTTGAGAAAAGTATTTAAAGTCCATAATTTTATTTATCAAACCCCAGTCCTTTTTGTATATAGGTTTTGATCAGGCTTTGATAAGGAATCATTAAAGCATTGGCTTTTTCTTTTAGATGCATCAACATATATTCCGGAATTCTGATTGAAATTGAACGGGTGGTTGGTTTTAAATTTGGAAAACTAACTTCTTCAAAGTCATCTGCATCAAAATAATCAGTCAAATCAATTTTTGCCCAAAAGTCACGTTCGTCATCCTCATTTTTAAATTTTGGTAGCTTAAGTATTTTTTTCATATATTTTTTCTTCTCTTTTATCAGTTTTACGACTCAAAATTATTCTAACTTTTAATTTTCTTATCGTAAAAACTACGTAAAGCAACTTATAATTTTTTGTTTTTCCAAGTAATATATATCTTTTTTCTTTATTTGAATGGAAAATGTCTTTATAAATTATCTTATGTTTATCAAAAAATGATTCTTCAGATTCCTTATTGGTTACCCTATGTTTTAACCAATTCTTATCAATATTTCCCTTATCCCACTCAAATTCTACACTCTTATCAAGGATCTTCACTTTATTATTGTATATACTGTATGATACAATGTCAAGAGATAAATTAAAGGAATTGTTTTGGAATGATGAATCATTCCACTACTAATACGCTCCAAATGCGCTTGACAAGAAGAAGAAGTAAAATTGCTCCACTATGAGAATTGTTAATACAATTGTAAAAAGTGTAAGCACCCCTCTTACCTTTCCGGGGCAAAGTCCTCCAGCGACCGATAGTGTTATGTTTCGTGATCCAGATATAAAGGCAACAGTGATAATAGATACAAAAGTTAGACCTTGTAAAGTAAAACCCGGTGAATCTATCGATTTAGTAAAAGATGGACGAACGTTATTAGGAATTAGAGCTGTAGCATGTTTATCCAATTGTGAATTTGCTGGAAAACCAGTAGAAGAAGGTGGGTGTGCTCTTTTTAGTCGAAGTTAATCTATTCTTTACTCCCACTCCATCGTTGCCGGGGGTTTGGTGGTAATATCGTAGACGACGCGGACAACTTCGAAAACTTCAGTAACTATCCGTTCGGAAATTTTAGCCAGTACATCATAAGGCAGTCTTACCCAATCGGAAGTCATTGTATCTTTTGATTCGATCGCCCGCACCGCTATCAACTCCCCATATTTCCGTTCATCTCCCGTCACGCCCGTAGTTTTTACACCGGTAAAAACGGCAAACGCCATCCAAATTTGATCATAAAGACCGGCTTTTTTGATTTCTTCAATGACAATTTTGTCAGCTCTTTTTAATATGTCCAGTTTTTTTTCGGTCACTTCCCCAATTAACCTAACTGCCAATCCCGGCCCGGGAAAGACGTGACGAGTGACCATTTCCGGTGGAAATTTTGACTCTGTTGCAATTTTTCTTACCTCATCTTTGTAGAACATCCTCAAAGGTTCAACTATTTTGAATCCATGTTTTTCCGGTAAACCAGCCACGTTATGATGACTTTTTATTTTATGGGAATGCTGTGTTCCCTGACTTTCGATCACGTCCGGATAAATTGTTCCTTGAATCAGAATTTTTGCTCCGATTTTTTTCGCTTCCCTTTCAAAAATTCTAATAAATGTTTCGCCAATAACAGTTCTTTTTTTCTCGGGATCGATCACCCCTTTAAGAGCTGTCAAAAAATCTTTTTTGCCTTCAATAACCTTTAACGGAAGCTTCAGTTTGTTTTTAAAAGTATTTATAACTTCTTCCGTCTCCCCTATTCTCATCATCCCGGTATCGACATAAAAACAAGTCAGGTTTTTTCCAATCACTTGATGAGCTAAATAGGCAGCAACGCTTGAATCGATACCTCCGGACAAAGCACAAACCGCTTTGTTATTGCCGATTTCTTTTTTCAAATAACTTTTTATTTCCTCAATTTTTTTAGTTCCAAGTAATGGATTTTCCCCGCAAATTTTTATGACAAAATTATTTAATATCTGTTGTCCATACTCTGTATGATGAACTTCCGGATGAAACATAATTCCGTAGATTTTCTTTTTTTCATCGGCAAAAGCTGCAATTTTCACGGCCGGAGTTGATCCGATAACGATTGAACCTTTTGGCGGCTCAACCACTTGGTCAAAATGACTCATCCAAACCTTGAAATCTTTTTTATTTTTTCCCCAATTAGAAAATAATGAACAGTCTTTTTTTAAACTAAAGTCTGTGGGGCCATATTCTTTTTTCTTTCCCGGAGCTACTTTTCCACCCAGAATCTGTCCTAATACTTCCAATCCGTAGCAAATTCCTAAAACCGGAATTCCCAGTTCAAAGATTGCTTTATCAACTAAAAGGGCATCTTTTCCAAAAACAGAGGCCGGACCGCCGGACAAAATAATTCCCCGCGGAGCTAATTTTTTAATTGATTTAAATGAATCTTTAGGAAGAATAATTTCCGACTTTACTCCCAAATCCCTGATTCTCCGTCCGATCAAATGAGTTGTTTGGGAGCCAAAATCAACAATAACAATCATCTGTTATTTCAAAAATATGTTAACTTCTTTTTCCGGCAGACCAATTTTTATCAACCTTTCTCTAATCTCTTTTATTTTTATTCCATTCTTTTTCCATTTTAATGCCAAGCCGTCGATGACTTCCCGCCTTTCATGAGGAAAGACAATCCAAGCATCGGTTTCTGATCCGACAAAATCCGGTTTTATTATTGCAAATTTTGGTTTGTGAAAAAGTGTCGCCGTTGTAATTGAGGCAGGACCGAAATGCTCTAAATATTCTATTGCATATTTTAAACTATGACCGGAGTCGTTGACATCATCAAATAAAATTACTCTTTTTTTGGCTAACGGAATCGTCAACGGAATTTCCAATAAAGGTTTTTTTAATCTTATTCCCGGGGAGGAGGAGTCATAAAAAGACAGTTTGAAACTGGAAAGTTCATAGACCTGCAAAATGTCGGCCATTGTTCTGGCCCATGTCCAACCGCCTTTAGCTAAGGTAATTAGGGTGTCAAACTTTTTTTTGCTTTCATTAATCTCAACCCCCAGATCAAGGCAGATCTGTCCCATTTCTTCCCAGGTTGGAGCAATATAAGCCCAAGACTCTTTTAGAAACTGGGTTTTCTTAAATAAGATTTTATTATTACTCATTAATGATTAATATCATAGCTTATTGAAGAAAAAATTCAAGGGAGAAAATTTTCTATTGCTTTTTTAATTTTCTTCCGCCAGAATGGAGTTATGCTGATTAATCCGAAACTAGAAATAATTGAGAGCTCACATGTCAAGGATTACGAAAAACTTTATAAAGATTCTATTGCTAATCCTGAACTTTTTTGGGAAAACATTGCTAAAGAATTAAGCTGGTATAAACCTTGGGAAAAAGTCTTGGACTGGAAATTTCCTTATGCCCGATGGTTTATCGGCGGACAAACAAACATTGTTTATAACGCCCTTGACCGCTGGATAAATACCGATGTTAAAAATAAAACGGCCTTGATTTGGGTGGCTCAGGACCAAAGTGAACGGCGGTTTACTTACGGGCAATTAAATGAAGAGGTTTCAAAATTTGCCAACGGTCTTAAGTCTTTAGGAATTAAAAAAGGTGATAAAATCACGATCTATCTACCGAGAATTCCCGAGCAATTTATTGCCATGCTTGCCTGTTTAAAAATCGGAGCCGTTCATTCTGTCGTGTACTCAGGTTTTTCGGCTGACGCTTTGAAAAACCGGGTCGAGGACGCCCAGGCAAAAATTGTTATCTGTTCCAATTCTTATCCCTACGGGAAAAAGATTGTGGAATCGAAAAAGAACGTTGATGAAGCTTTAAAAGAAAATAAAACCGTTGAACATGTGATTGTTGTTAAAAGATTGGAGGAAGCGAAGATACCCGTTTTGAGCGACAAAAGATATATTTGGTGGAACGAATTAGTTGAAAAACAAAATAACGTTTGTCCGACCGAAATAATGGAATCTTCTGATCCGGCTTTCATTCTTTACACGTCCGGAACAACCGGTAAACCGAAGGGAATAATTCACGGACACGGAGGTTATATGGTTGGAATTTATGCCACTTTAAAATATGTTTTCGATATTTCTCCCGATGATATTTTCTGGTCAACAGCTGATGCCGGTTGGATTACCGGACATTCATATATTTTATACTCCCCTCTTATTAACGGAATAACCACGTTCGTATATGAAGGAACGCCTGACTTTCCCGACATCGAAATCTGGTGGAAGCTTATTGATAAATATAAAATTTCAAAGTTCTACACTGCCCCTACCGCCATCCGGGCTTTAATGAAGTTCGGTGAAGAGCATCTTAAAAAATATGATTTTTCCTCTCTCAAAATTTTGGGTTCAGTCGGTGAGCCGATCAATCCGGAAGCCTGGTTATGGTTTTATAAAAATGTCGGACGGGGAAAAATTCCGATTATGGATACATGGTGGCAGACGGAAACCGGAATGTTTATGGTGACACCGGTTCCTTCAGTTTCTTTAAAGCCGGGTAGCGCCTTCAAGCCTTTTTTTGGAATTGAAGCCGATGTGGTCGATGATAAAGGCAATAAGATTCCTGCCAATACCCAGGGATATTTAATTGTCAGAAAGCCCTGGCCATCAATGTTCTTGGACGTTTATAATAATCCCACCCGGTATAAAGAAACTTATTTTGAAAAAATCCCTAACGTTTATTTTGCCGGAGATTCGGCCAAGATTGACGAAGGCGGATATTATTGGATCGTCGGACGTAATGATGATGTAATCAAAGTTTCCGGACACAGATTAGGGTCAGCAGAACTTGAAAGCGCTTTTGTTTCCAATCCAAAAGTCGCCGAAGCAGCCGTCATCGGCAAACCTCATGAAGTTAAAGGCGAATCAATCAAAGCTTTTGTGATTTTAAAACAAGGGGTTGTGCCGTCTGATGAATTAAAGATGGAACTTGTTCAAACGGTCCGGAAATCAATCGGACCAATCGCCACCCCTGATGAAATTGATTTTGTCGATAAACTTCCTAAAACCCG
>CAZMBH010000058.1:0-5945 GCA_964564535.1 uncultured Gammaproteobacteria bacterium | reverse complement strand
GATGGAGCGGGTCTTCGTGGCCGTCATCCACCAGGACAATGAAATCCGGCAGGTATGTGCGGGTTTCAGAACCGTACCGGTAAGGCACCTCCAGCCCGAGATTGTGGTTCTTCACATAGGCCTTTACACGGGGATGGGCCTCGGCCACGCGGCAGAACTCCGCCTCCCAGTCGCTGTCCAGAATGACCCAGTTGATATGACATCGCCGGGCATCGGTTTCCCATCGGCTGGTCTTGCTGGTATTGAAGTTCACGTACAGGGTGGAACCGGTTGGGTTATATGGGTCGAGCACGGCCTTGATTGGGCGTTCATCCGCCATGCTGCGGGTAATGCCGGCGGTAATCCGTTCGCACGCCATGTCGGCCAGTTCCTGGTACATCAACAGGGCGGGGTAGGTGCCGCCTTTACAGGTTAGACAGGTGTCGAGCCATTGTTTGGCAATGCGCTTGAGCTTCCCAAAAAGATGGAGCTTGGGCTCCTCGCCGGGGTCCCGCCATTTGGTGGTGATCAGCCTGCGGGTCAGACAAAAGAGGAGCGTGGACCGCCGCAGGTCTTCCAGATGCTCCAGACTGAGATCCACCCCTTCCCCGATAATGCCGGCGTTTCTTGTGATGGAGGGACCCACCAGGTCCGGGCTCAGTTCCAGAACGGAATCCTCATTGAATGCAGCTGTCAGCCGTTCTTCGGGGAGTTCCACACGATAGCCCTGGACCCTGGGAAACCGGATTTCAAGGGCGTCTCGATCGGGCCGCACCGCCTTGACGTGGATGGTCTCGCGCGGGGGCTGGGGCGGGGCCACCACCGGTTTGGCCGTGAAATCAAAGGGAATGCCCAGGACATCGGCGTATTCCACATTGAAAAGCCCATCGTCGTTCAGGTCGTACGACTGACGCCGCAGGGCCCGGCCGATCACCTGTTCGCAGAGGAGCTGTGTGCCGAATGCGCGAATCCCCAGTACATGGGTGACGGTATTGGCGTCCCACCCTTCGGTGAGCATGGAAACCGACACCACGCAGCGGATGGAATCGCCCAGACGGCCTTCCTTGCCGACCGTGTTCATGACCTCGCGAAGCAGGTCCTGATCGCTCAGACCCTCGGCCTGCCTTGGATCGCCGGTCCGCTCGATGATTTCCCGGCGGAACCGCTCTATTTCATCCGAGGCCATGTTTCTGAAGTTGCTGTCCAGGGCATCCCCCGACTCCAACTGCTCGCTGTCGATCAGGAGGGTGTTGGGCCTGCCCAGGGGGTTATTGTACTCGTCGAAATTGCGGAACAGAGGGAGGCGGCCGTTTTCCAGTGTACTGGAACCCTCTTCATTTTCTCTATAGAAGCCGGACACATAATCGTACACCAGTTTGGAGGTGGAGGTGTTGTTGCAGACAATGATGAAGCACGGCGGAACATGGACGCTGTTTTCGTGCCAGAGGTTAAAGGTCTTTTCATAGTGGCCGTAAAGGGCTTCGAGGGCCGTTTGCAGTTCTACCGGGATGCTGAGGGGGTCGAGGGTCTTGGATTTGCCCCGGCCTTTTTTGGGCATTCGATTGCGGATATGTTCCCAGAGGTTCCGAAACCTGGGCATCTCGTCGCCGGGAATGTTGTCGGCCACAGGGACGCGCGGCAGTTTGACAATGCCGGATTCAATGGCGTCCATCAGGGAGAAGTCGCTCATGGTCCAGGGAAACAGGGTCCCCTCGGCATAGCCGGACCCCCTGAGAAAAAACGGGGTTGCAGAAAGGTCAATAACGCGGGTGACCCCCAATTTGCGGTTGACCATTTCCAGACCGGTGATCCAGAGCCGGGCGGCCTCGTTGTTTTTTTCCGCCTCTTTCCGATCATCGCCCTTCAGTTCCCCTTCAACCGCCTCTCCCGGTTTCTCCCGATAACAATGGTGGGCCTCATCGTTCAATACCAGAATGCGCTTCATGCCCATCAGGTCGGGCATGACCCGCTGCAGCATCTGGCCTTCGGTCTCCAGGGTATCGAGAGGCCGCCCCCGCCCCTGAAGAAGGGATCGGCCTCCCTTGGACAGGGCCATCCGTTCCTTGAGCTTGAAGGCATGGAAATTGGTGATGACGATCTTGGCGCGGTCAAGGTCGCCGATCATATCACTGGGGATTAGTTCACGGGATTGGTAGTAGCTGTCGGGGTCGTTGGGCTGGAGCACCCGGAGCCGGTCGCGGATGGTGATGCCAGGGGTGACCACCAGAAACCCTCGGGTGAATTTTGTGCTGCCGGGCCGGCGCACCGCATTGATGGTCTGCCAGGCGATGACCATGGCCATAACCGTGGTCTTGCCTGCGCCGGTGGCCATTTTGAGCGCCAGCCGCATAAGTTCCGGATTGGCGTCGTGATTGGCATTGGCCAGATGCTCCAGAAACCCTTTCGCCTTCTTCCCCATCTTCGGGGCCACCTCAGTGACATAGATGATGGTTTCCAAGGCCTCGATCTGGCAGAAAAAGGGCCGGATGTCGCTGAACCGGTGATGCCGCCAATGCTGGAGCAGGCGTGCGGTTTCCGGCGTGACCTGCCAGTCCGATGGATTGGGCCGGGCACGCCAGATATCGACGTGTCTGCGGAGTTCATTGATGATGGGGGTGGGGTCGTACTGCTGCTCCTCGGTAGAGAGGCCTTTGCCCTCGTCGAAGACAAACGCCATCTGTTTGGCCCCGGTGCTTTTTCGTTTCCTGGGTTTGGGAATCGGGGTGATGAACTCTGCTCCCCGTCGGTTCTCGATGATCCTCTGGGTAGGCTGCCCCTCAGCGTCCAGCTCCCAGTGGCTTGAAGGATATTCATAGGGGGAGTTCAGGACAGGCTGTTCAAAGAACCGATTATCCATGGGGAAACCTCAGTTTGGGGTTGGTCAACGGTGCAGATTGCCAGTTGCGCGCTACCATATCATATGAGAAAGTAAGATGCGGTCGAAAAGTCGAATTTTTTCCCAAAATTCATATTTTGTTCTTGTCGATACCTACTTCAATCAGCCCGTTCCCCAGTTGGTTCCAAGATTAGTTCATTCTTCCCTTTGATTTAATGAGGAATGCTGTCTTCCGTGGTTTGGCTTCATCGGCCAGACAAACGGCCAACGCATTTGCGACCTCACCTTTCGCATCAAACGTAATCCAATATTTCCGGGCTGGGCCGGGACGCTGGAAAAGGACATTGTATCGTTTGCCGTTCATTTTCAGTTTGATTTTGCGGCTGTCGCCGGGCTTTGGGGATTATCACCGAGGAAGGCAAGGGCGAAGTCTCGGGGCACGGGGAAGCCGATTGTGAGGATGTCCTGGGTATAGGAGACATCGGTGACCTGGTGTGCTGCGGTGACATCCATCCTTTTATGCCTTTCACCCCTATGCATGAATTTCCTTGGCCTAACCTTTTATGCCTGCTCTGTTCTGACATGGATCATGCCGGGCGGGCGTTGTTTCGTAGAAACCTGGAGACTCCTGGATTTCGCCCGGAGGATCCGGGATTTTCCAGACCACACGGCCGTCTTTCCAGATGGCCACCGGTTTGCCCCGCCGGCGATGATCCTCCAGCACACGGGCCACAGCCTGACGCAGAGCCGTGAGGGCCATCTGGCTGAACTCATCCATCGAGAATGGTTCTTGTGACATGGAGATGCCTCAGGTTGGAGGTGAAAAACGTGTTCCTGGCTTCTACCAAAAAGGATTCGTGCCCTATCTTCTAAGAAGTTCCTACGGTTTCCGCCAACGGTCAAACTCGCTGGGCAACAATTGAAGAATCTGGTCGCCGGTCATGCTGTAAAGATCATAGGTGAGGTCGAGTTGCTGGACCACATCGATGAACCGACACAGGGTGCCTGGGCGTCCGGCGTTCTTGCCTTCGTTCAGTTATTCCAGACCTGCGGCCATGTGCCGGGTTCTTGCTTTCAATGGAGTCTCAAAATACAAAACCCCGCTTCCATCTGACAGGAATAACGGGGCTTTTGTGATATTTCAGACCATTTCCAATCCTCATGCCCCCATCAGGGACGAAAGAAGAAAGCCGGGTCGGTTTGATTGCCGGGTGTTATGTATTCCCAACTGACGGATTAGTCAAGAGAAACTGGATGCTGGTCGCTGGGTGCTTGATACTGGATACTGGTTCCTTGTTGGAGCGAAGCGTAAATCCCGTCTTCAGCGGGACTGGATACTTGCCGTCTCACCCCCTGTTCTCTGTCTTCTGATTGCTGACCCCTGACCCCCGAGTCCTTACTCCTGATCCCCAACCTCCGTCTCCCGCATCACGGACTGATATTCAGCCGTGGGAATGTTCTTTCGGGTCGCCTCATCTTGCCGGATGGCTTCAACGGTCTTGCTGTTGCTTTTCCTTTTGTTCGGCATGGTTTTATCCAAGGCTGGCTTTTTGTGTTTATTTTGACATAAACAGCGCTTCCCTTTGACCCCAGCAGTTTGTAGTCATTCCGCCCCGCAGGATCTGGACGGTTATAACCCCAGGGCTTCAGACGACTCATATTCGATACGGCATGCCGCCACTCAATTCATGAACAAATCGGAAGATTCCTTGAAATCATCGGAAGATTATCAGAAGATTCATTTATCCGAGCGCTCTCCAGCCTTGGCTACATATCGTGTCGACCTGCCTTTTCCAACCCTCTTGATCAATCCCATCCCCAGCAGTTCAGATGTCGGAAGACCCAGTTTCTGCGCATGCCGATACTCATGGTGGGTGGCGGACATAGGGCCGTGTGGTTGCCCGTATTCTCTGTTTATCATGAGCAAATACAGGTTACAGGTGTCGAGACATTTGAGGTATGGCTTCGATGCTTTTCGCCCGGAGACGGGTTCCTTATCGAACAATACTGGCTCAAGGCACTCATCAAGGAATGGATCGGTAGTGATCAGACTGGCAATCATGATCCTCTCCAGTTCCAACTCTTTTTGAACAGAGCTAATGAATATCCTATGCTTGTTGGTCTTATCCAGCGTCATTATACTGGTCCCCGGTTTGAGGAATTCATCCGTGAGATCCACGGATTCCTGGTCTCAGTGACGCATGAATTCCGTAAGGACCGCGTCAAAAGGGGCGCCGCCGTCAAAGGGGAGGTTCACCTCGTCTGATGAAAAGTAGTTCCACTCCACATTCCTGAAAAATCCCGCTCCGGTGAAAATGGAAGAACCGATCAGGTGGGCCCCTTTGCCGTCCCCGTGGCGGAAGAGATAGGCCTTGGGATGGAAATTGGGCGCGGCCTGATCAAACGGGATGTCCGGGGGGTGATAGACCTTGACCCGAATGCCGGGAACCGTGTCCCGAAGATGGATCAGGTGCTCAGGCCGGTTGATGTTGCCCATGGTAGAGGTGAGGACAAAGAGTTGCCCGACCGCTTCCATGAACCGGATGAAACTGGACATGAGGAGGTTGGTCACACCCGGGGAATAGAAGGCCGAGGCGATCCAGGCATGGTCGCTCCGCTCCAGTTCGCTTCGGATGAGATGGATGAGCCGGTCTGCCTGGTTTGGGGAGAAAAGGAAGGCGAGGGTGTCATCGACAGTCCAGGGGCCGGGTTCAGGCCCTGTCCCCTGAAGGAACTTGCCATCATCAAAGGAGCCGAACATGTTCAGGCGCTCTTCCCGGGCCTGAATGAGGTCGGTCCGGTCCAGGCCGTGCAGTTTCAGGCCGGTGAGGATGATTTCGAGGGTATCGACTGATTTCCGGAGGATGCCTTCCGTGTCCTGATGCTGCCATTGGGTATAGAGGCCGTGGGCCTCCTGAAGGATGGTGCGGCCGATCTGATCACGCAGGTCCTGACCAGAAAGACGGGTGATGGGGACCGATGGGTTGATGGTAGCAAATCGCTCGGCCACTTTGTCACGAATAAGGCCGGGGGCCATGTAAGGGGCGGTTTTGTTAGAACCTTCAGTCATTTTCAACCACGAATAGCGCGAATCTCACGAATTGGGAAGGGGCAGGGATCAGGGCTGCGT
>CAZMBH010000057.1:0-5972 GCA_964564535.1 uncultured Gammaproteobacteria bacterium | reverse complement strand
AGTTCCTGAACGGTTACAGAATTTCAGGCTCATCGCTTGACTTTAAAATACTATGTAAATGACAAAAATCAAATTAAATTCAAATTTTTATTTTTGTCATCCCCTCGTAGGAGGGGATCCAGTCAATGATTACATAATAAATAGAAGATTTTAGTCTGGATTCCCGCCTTCGCGGGAATGACAACATGTCATTCATCATTTTTTAATTATTGTGATAATCCACAAGACTGATTCTGTAGGTTATAAGCGGTTGACAAGGAGACGAATTTGTTATGGATTTATATATGTTGTCAAAAATATATTCAGGGACTGTCATCGGTCTGGATGGAATATTAATCGAGGTTGAAGTTGATGTAGCCTCAAAAGGGTTTCCTGGTTTTACCATCGTTGGTCTGCCGGATAAAGCGGTTGGGGAAGCTAAAGAAAGAGTCAGAGCTGCTATTAATAACGCCAGTTTTAAAATTCCGGATACCAGAATTACTGTTAATTTGGCCCCGGCTGATATTCCTAAAGTTGGCTCAGCCTTTGATCTGCCGATAGCGGTTGGAATTTTATCAGCTGGAAAAATGATTAAAAAAGATGTTTTGTCAGACAGTCTGTTTATAGGAGAATTATCTTTAAAAGGCGACATCCGTCGGGTAACCGGAGCGATATCAATTACTATTTTAGCCAAATCAAAAAAAATAAAAAAGATCTTCGTTTCCCGGGAAAATATTTCTGAAGTAATTCTAGTTGATGGAATTGAGGTCTGTCCGGTTGATAATCTAATGGATTTAATTTTGCATCTGAATGAAGTCAAATTAATTCCTCCTTATCCTCATCGTGATTTTATCAGTCTTATCAAAGAAGAAAAATATGACAACTTATTTGAAGATATAAAAGGTCAAGAAACGGCTAAGCGTGCTTTGGAAATAGCAGCGGCAGGATTTCATAACATTATTCTCAAGGGTCCGCCGGGAACAGGGAAAACACTTTTGTCACGGGCTTTTCCTTCAATTTTACCGCCAATGGAAAAAGAAGAGATTCTCGAGGTGACAAAAATATATTCAGTTGCAGGGCTACTTCATAATCAAAGTTTTATTGCCAGTCGGCCGTTTCGGTGTCCTCATCACACGACGTCGCGTATTGGATTAGTTGGTGGCGGTTCAAATCCAACCCCTGGAGAAATTTCCTTAGCCCATCGGGGAGTTTTATTTTTGGATGAAATTCCCGAATTTCCCCGGTCAACATTAGAATCGCTGAGGCAGCCATTGGAGGATGGATTTATTACTATTTCCAGAGCTTCAGGAACCCTTATCTTTCCTTCAAGATTTTTACTTCTTGCTGCGTCAAATCCCTGTCCATGCGGTTATCTTGGTCATGAAAAAAAGCCGTGTCATTGTTTACCGGGAACGGTTCTCAAATACAGAAAAAGATTGTCAGGACCGCTCTTAGATAGAATTGACCTGCATATAGACGTGCCTTCAGTTTCAGAAGACAAATTAACCAGTAATATTTTAAGTGAATCAAGTCAAGTAGTAAGGACGAGGGTAGTGAAGGCGCGGGAAATTCAAAAAAAAAGATTTAAAGGTTTAAAGATCTTTAATAACGGAGAGATGTCTTCAGCTCAAATTAAAAAGTTTTGCCAATTAACTCCGGAAGCAGTTAACCTTTTGAAACAGGCGATTGTTAAATTATCTTTATCGGCCCGGAGTTATTTTAAAACGATTAAGATTGGTCAAACAATCGCGGACCTTAATGGAACAGAAAAAATAGATGCATCATATATAGCGGAAGCTTTGCAATTTCGGTCTCATGACGAATAAGAAATCGAGTCGGTTAAATGGGCATGTTTTAATCTTTTGATATTTATTTTAACGAGTCCCGCCTGTTTTAGAATGTTAGCAATGATTCGTCTGCTTATCTGAAGTTTTAATTTATCTTTAATATTTATTGACGATCTCTAAGTTTCATTAGTTTTTAAATTAATAATTTCTTCCTTTCCTTTTTTTTGATAGTTTGTAATAGTTACCGTGTCTTTTATCTTTTAGCCCATCAACTCTCAAGGATAAAAAACGTTTTTGATAATTTAAAAATGTTCGCGGGTTACAAAGTAATATTTCAAAGGCTTTTTTGATTCCAATTTCTTTTCTTAAATATCTTGCAACAATTTTAAGGGTAAGAGTTCACGGTCTTTGACAAAACTGTATCAAAACGCATTAATTATTGTTTTGTGTCATCCCCGTGAAGACGGGGATCCAGACTATTAATACCTTATAAATGTATATCTAGACTGGATTCCCTCCTTCGAGGGAATGACAATCTGTGTCAAGAAGAGCGAACTCTTACTTTTAAGGTGAGAACAGTTGACAACTGATTACTAGATGCTATAATACTTACTGAACGGTTAGTAAGTAAGGAAACACTATGACTAAAATAAATACTACGAAGGAAGCAATACTCAAAACTGTGGGTGGTCTCTTTTCAAAACGAGGATATTTTGGCGTATCTATGCAAGATATAGCCGATGAACTCTCTATTACAAAGGCTGCCCTTTATTACCATTTTAAAAGCAAAGAAGCACTAACTGAGGAATTACTACGTGGGACGATAGATGAATTAAAACAGGAACTAAAACATGCCTGTGAGAGAGGTACGTTACCCTCAAGCAAGGTATTCAATATAGTTAAAACTTTCCTCGATTTCAAAATCCGACATCCTGAACTTTCACTCTTAGTATCCTTTGGTTTTACCTCAGATGAGAAAATGCCATTCGTTCAGTTTATCCAGGATCTTCGTATCGAACTCACCAAGTTTATCCGAGAACTGATTGGGGGAATCGATTTTGCCAGAAGAATTACGTATAAAGGCTTATTTTTACTCACTACATCACTCTTAGGCCTTGTACTAAGTCCGTTTCAAGATACAAACAATAAAGATATTGCTAAAGATTTTACCGACCTACTTTTATCGGAAACAGGTGAAAAAGGTAAAGGAAAAATTACAGCATAACTTTGTATGTGGAAGTGTTTAGCTTCCCAAAGGACGTGCTGTTTTTATTTAAAGACACATATGGAAAAAGTACACAAAACAATTAGTTTTATAAAACGTCAGGTGTTAAAACGTCCGCTTCTTATCGGCTTGATCCTTGTGATCGCCATGGGAGGTTGGTTTTGGTATAACTCCCAAAAACCAAAAAGTGAGGTGCGTACAGCTAAAGTCGTAAGACAAAACCTAACGGAGACTATTTCTGCTTCGGGAGAAGTGACCGCAGACAAACAAGTTGAACTTCGATTTTCTGCTCCGGCCAAAATTGTTTGGATGGGAGTAAAAGAAGGAGACACGGTTAAAGCTGGCCAAGCGCTCGCTTCCCTAGACAAACGGCAAGTGGAAAATAACATAAAAAAGAAGCTTTTAGCCTATATGAATGAACGGTGGGATTTTGAACAATTACATGATGACTATAATATTGACGGTAAACAATTGACTGACGTTACCTTGTCCGATAAAGAGAAACGTATTTTGGAAAAAGCGCAATTTGATCTTAACAGCACAGTTTTAGATGTGGAGATTGCCAATTTATCAATTGCAGAGTCAACTGTCATTTCCCCAATTAGTGGAACTGTTACCACCCTTTCAGGGTTAAACGTTGGAGAACAGTTAACCGCAGCGCAATTATCGACTAGTTTTATACGAATTGTTGACTTTAAAACTCTCGTTTTTGAAGCTACGGTTGATGAAGTTGATTTCAGAAAAATAACCGTTGGGCAAAAAGTAAATATTTCACTTGATGCTTTTTCAGATGAGGAGTTTTCCGGCAGTGTAATCTATGTGGGTCGTGAAGGTAAAAAAACGATTACTGGTGGAGTAGTTATACCAGTCAAAATCGCTTTCACTTCAGACATGGATAAACTGGTAACTGGATTAAGTGGCGATGCTGAATTTGTGATAGCCCAAAAAGAGAATGTACTCGTTGTTCCGCGCGAGTTTGTTAAAAATGATGGAGCAACAAGTTATGTAATGGTTCGCCAAAGCGATGACAAAATCACCAAAATTTCAGTAACAACGGGGCTTACCACAATTGCTGCCGAAGAAATAAGTGGAGATATACAGGAAGGGCAAGAAGTTGTCTTACAAAACTATGGGAAAAAGTAGAAAAATTGTCCTTCAGACAAAAAATGTTGTCAAGGAATACAAAATGGATGGGGTAGCAGTCCAAGCACTCCGTGGAGTATCCATGGCCATATATGAGGGCGAGTTCGTCGCCATTATCGGACCTTCGGGATCAGGAAAATCAACACTTATGCATATTATTGGTTGCTTAGACATTCCCACCTCGGGTGAAGTTTTTTTGGACGGACATCAGGTAGGAAAAATGCAGGAACGAAATTTGGCCGAAATCCGTAACAAAAAAATTGGTTTTGTGTTTCAATCATTTAACTTACTTGCTAGAACATCTGCTGTAGAAAATGTTGCACTACCACTTCTCTATAACGGAACTACAGAAGAAGATGGTCAAAAAATGGCTAAAGAAGCTTTAAACAAAGTTGGCCTAGGAGAAAGATTGCATCATCACCCCAATCAACTTTCCGGTGGTCAACAACAACGGGTAGCTATTGCCCGAGCCTTAGTAACTAATTCAACGATTATACTTGGTGACGAACCAACAGGTAATTTAGATTCAAAATCAGGTAAAGAGGTAATGGAAATTTTTCACTCTCTCCATAAACAAGGAAAGACAATCGTTCTTGTTACTCACGATCCTAAAGTAGCAGAACAGGCAGATAGAAGCATCAGATTACAAGATGGACAGGTAGTAGATTAATATGCCACTTAAACAATTATTTCGAGTAGCTTGGCGTTCAGTAAAAGCTAATAAATCACGATCCATCTTAACAGCATTGGGAGTTATTATTGGTGTGGCTTCAGTTATCCTTCTCGTTTCAGTTGGATCAGGCCTGAAAGACTATATTACCGACGAAATGCAAGATATGGGTTCAAACTTGGTTATGGTTGTCCCTGGAGACATCGACTTGGATAAAATGGGTGCAGGTGGTGCTGGTGGGAGTGCTATGTCCAGTAGTTTTGCCGCCATGCAATCTTCTAAACTAAAACTGGAATATATTGAAGATATTCGTCAGGCAGTCCCTCAGATTAACGATCTTGTTGGTCTAGTTATGGCATCTGCTCCAGTGCGCTACAAAAACGAGTTAGTTAGTTCCCAGATTATGGGTACCACAGAAAACTATACGGATTTAAGAAAATATAATTTTATTACCGGAGGTTTTTTTAATAAAGCTGATGTAAATTCAGGACGAAAAATGGCAGTTGTTGGGCATAAAATCGCGGAAGATTTGTTTGGTGATGGACCTGCTGTTGGAGAAAAAATTAAAGTTGGTGATTACCGTTATACCGTAGTGGGTGTGATTGAAGAAAAAGGCGGCCAAGGTACAATGAGTCCTGATGATAAAATCTATATCCCCATTACAATTGCTCAGCGTCAGTTCGGACAGAGCAATATTGGGTTAATCTTCGCTGAAGCAAAAACTGCTGACGATGTACCACAGGTGGTAAGTTTAACTGAAGAAGTTCTCAAACGAAGATTAAAAGAAGACGAGTTTACCGTGCTTGATCAGAAAGAAATTTTATCTACCATTTCCGGCATCCTTAACACCCTTACGATAGCTCTTGGAGGTATAGCAGCTATTTCATTAATCGTTGGAGGGATTGGCATTATGAATATTATGTTGGTATCTGTCACGGAAAGGACGCAAGAGATTGGACTTCGTAAAGCACTAGGGGCAAAACCCGAAGTGATTCTAACTCAATTTTTAATTGAGGCAGTAGTCCTGTCAGTGGGAGGGGGAATTATTGGTGTGTTGCTTGGTGGTAGTGGCGGTTTACTTCTCGGGCAATTCATGCCTATAACTATTACTCTTTGGTCGGTGGCATTGGCATTTGCCGTATCTGCAGCTATTGGTGTTATTTTTGGT
>CAZMBH010000056.1:0-5998 GCA_964564535.1 uncultured Gammaproteobacteria bacterium | reverse complement strand
CATATATCTCTCTATTTTTCTTCGGCTGGTTATAATCTATTATTATGTCAAAATCAGTATTTTCACAAAATTGCGCGCTTTTAACTGTTTGTTTAAGACTCTTCATCTCCAAAAAGTTTTTTTCGCATTCTTTGCATTCCTTCAAATGCTTTATCTCTCTCTCATTCAATGTGTATTCATTGTCAACAAGAGCAGACAATTTAGCAGGGTCAATGTGTTTCATTTTTCCTCCGCGGCATAAGGTCTTTAAGATGTTCTCTCAGCTCTTCCCTTGCCCTGAATATAATTGATTTGACTGCACTTTCACTCTTATTCATTGCGTCAGCTATTTCTCTGTATGTCATGCCTTCATACTCAAGAAGAATTATCGCCATCTTCTTCTCAGCATCAAGAGTGATTATCTCGCGACGGACTCTATCTTTTATCGTTGTATCATTACTCGGGGTAGCCATCGTTTCGTCAAGTTCTTCAAATATTCTCCTGCGCTTTTTATAATTTCTGCAAACATTATATGCTATGGAGATGACCCAACTGCCTGCTTTTGCTTCATCTTTCAAAGAGTCAAGATGCTCCCACGCCTTTTGGAAGACTTCCTGCACAATCTCCTGCGCATCGTCGGCATTTTGGAAAAAGCTGTAAGCTATGTAATACACTTTGTTCCTCTTTTGATTAACCAATTTTTCGAAGAGGAGGCCTTTTGGGCTCCTCTCTTCAACTTTTTTCAATCCTGCTCGTTTTCCAACTGATTATCGTCATTGATCCTGATGACATTCATCAGTATTCTGATATCCTTGTGAATGCCGAAAAAATTAAGTCCTATTTCGTTAAGAGCGTCTTTCTGTTCCTTGTCGAGTCTCTCTCTCACCTTCAAAAACGCCTCTATCCTCTTTTTTTCAATGTCAGTTCTGAATTTACCTATCTCTTCAATTTTTTTGTTCAGCTTGTCAAGCTTTGCATCATCGAAAATTAGCTCTATCATATCAATTTCCGCCTTTTTTATTGAAGCATCTATATCAATTATGTTTTTCTGCAAATCAAATCTTATCTTTTGGATATCTTTCTCCTGTTCATCACTCAAATTCGGAATCATCTCGTCTCCGAACTTCCAGTCAAACGATTCCGTGTCACCCGGTCCTTCCATTTCTCCGCCTCTGCATTGTATGCATTCGTCCTTATTAATTTTAACATCCACTTTTTTTTCGTCAGCAGTCATTATCAGCGCATACGAGATTATAAACACTGCAAGAATGAGTCTCTTCATTTTGATTCCTCCTTTGTTGTGTCTTTTTCAACTCTCTTAATCCCATTAATGTCGACATTCTCTTTTTCGGAGTCTTCGCTTATTTTTACTCTGATAACTTTGATCTTGGGATCGACCTTTGTCTTGAATATTTTCAATTGCGAGTCATTCAATATCTCTTCATATTCTTTCAGATATTTATCAAACAACAGTTTATGGCTGTCCTCAAGAGATGCCAATATGCCATTTAAAGAATCAATCCCTTTGCTGTTTTCTGGGAGTTTCTCAAGCATTGCTTCGGCGATTGCCATCCTTTCAATGAACGAATCATTCTGCGCAAACCATTCTTCCCTCATATTTGCGATTTTCATCTCCTGTTCCTCGGACAGATCGAGAGTCTCAAATATATTGTCCTCTATTGTCATCCAGTTCTTCTCCTTGTCGGAAAATCTTTCATACAAAAGCATCGTAAACATTCCTATGTTGAGTCCGAGAGAAATAACGAGCAGTCCGATGAGAATTTTATTATTCATTTCATCTCCTTTCAAAAGCTACTGACACAATTTAACAGTAAAAAGTTTCAAAACTTAGTTATATTTTTGTCTGTAAGTTTTTTTAGCGATTATCGATGCCGCTATATAAATTATTGGATATTCCATATATAAAGAATACCAAATCATGAAAACCAGTCAAGACTATTAGATGATTCTTCCTGTAAAAATGACTCCATTGTGAATCGGAAGCGATTCAAAATAAATTTTAAATTTGCTGAAACTTTTGCAGATATTTTCGTGTCAGCATTTATAAAGGAGAACTCTATGCAAGCCCGATGCGGTTTTAGCGAAAAGACACCAAAACAGGAAATGAGCGGAACCGCAGTTGTGCAAATTTGGAAAAGCCTATTAACAAAGGAGAAAAAATGAAAAGATTCCTTACAGTAGCCATTGTTTTTCTGATCGCCGCTTTCGCACTATCCGCAACACAGAATTGCGCCATTGTCTCAAACAACCCGCCTTCAAAGGAAATTTCTCAACTCACCAGCACTTCCACCACATCTGCCGACAATGACACAATCCAAGACGAAACAAATGACGGTGAAGCAATCGAAGACGGAACGGATGACGGTGAAACTAATGACGACGGCGAAGCAATCGAAGACGGAACGGATGACGGTGAAACTAATGATGACGGCGAAGCGGTTGAAGACGGAACGGATGACAGTGAAACTAATGATGATTGAAAAGATTTTTGAAAGCAGAATTTGACAAACGGTGATTGAAAATTCAATAAAGAGGGGTGAATTTTCACCCCTCTTTGCTTTTCTGCTAAATGTATATTTAAAGGGAAGATTAAAATATTGAATGATTTCATTCTTATTCCATTACTACAGGCACATTATACCCCATAAAAGTTTCAAAAAAAAGAGGCGCCCATGAAAGCGCCTCTTTAAAAATTAAAAAAAATAAATTTTATTTAAGTATTGATACCTTTGAAGTGAATTCTTTTCCATTATGCGAAACTTTCAGAAAATAGACTCCTGAAGGAGAATTCTTTGTAGGCAAAGTGATTATTTTACTGTTTGAATTCATAGAAAATTTCGATGAATACACTTCTCTCCCTGTAATATCAACAAGAGAGACCGATATTCCCTCTGTTGAAGCAAGAGAAGAATAAACCATAACGGAAATGTCTCCTGATATCACAGAAGAGGAGACAATGGCATTAAATTGCGAGGTACCGGTAAACTGCTTTTTATCAGCAAGAACTCCATTGGATACGAGAATGAAATTAACATACCTGAGAGCCGCTCCCGGAGCTAAATACAATTCACGCGCATCATAATAGTCGTTCTCAAGATAAAACCATTGTTCATTGTAATAATCCGAGAAAGCCACAAATTTATAATAGCTTGCGGATGCAGGCATGCGATAATAACCATTGGAATCCGATACAGCACCATAAAAAGGCAACATATTATATACTGGAGTAAGGTCTGTTACACCTAAAACTTCTGCGGAATCAACTGGACTAAATGACTCATCCATTACATAACCGTCAATCACGCCTATGCTGTTAAGAACAAAATCAATATCTTCAACAGTGTCACCTGAAGAGACATAAATGCCTTCGGCGTCTTCCCAGAAATAGCAGTTATTGTACCACTCATAACTGTATGTAGTGTCAAATTCCCAATAATTTGAGTCGGTTGGTAAAGCGAGCAGTTTGTAAGTTTCACCAAAGAATCCTGACATCTGATAATATCCGGAATCATTCGTCAATGCAGATTCTACAAATTCTCCAAAATCATCAAACGCAATTACCTCTGCAAAACAAGGTTCGTCATCTTCATTTACAACTCTACCTTTTAATATTCCCGATGTCGAAAGATAAAAGTCAATGCCTCTAACTGTATCATCTATTGAGACAGCAATATTATCTGCCGAGTCAAAATCGGATTTATCCTTATACCATTCAGAACCATAATTGAAATTATCATCTTCTATGTAAATCCTTATATTCCCCTGTGGCAGACCGTCAATCGTATATGTGCTTGTATCAGTCCATGCCTCTTTAACAGGATATCCGTCTGTATCATATGCTATCACAAAAAAATTACTTGATACCAGCTGACTGTCTGTTTCACTGAAAATCTGTCCTGTTATAACCCCTCCTTTTGACAAAATGAAATCAATATTTTCCGTTGTATCTCCCTCTGTTACCATTATTGCATCAGCTGTTGAAAGTGAAAATTTATTATCATACCATTCATTAACCAGTCCATGATCGTAATCGTCAGTACCCACTTTATAATTGCCTGTCGTTAAACCGCTGAAATAATAGTACCCGTCGGAATCTGTCCATCCGCCGTTTGGCCAAATGTAATCTCCATTGTCAACATCATAAATATACAACCATATGCTTGAAACAGGATTCAAATCGGAATCAAGCACTCTTCCTGTTATAACCCCTCCTGTTGATAATATGAAATCAATATTCTCCGTTGTATCTCCCTCTGTTACCATTATTGCATCAGCTGTTGAAAGTGAGAATTCATTATCATACCATTCATTGAGCAGTCCATGATCGTAATCGTCAGTAACAACTTTATAATTGCCTGAAGGTAAACCGCTGAAATAATAGTACCCGTTAGCATCTGTCCATCCGCCGCTTGGCCAAACATAGTCTCCATAGTTAACATCATAAATATCCAAATCCATGTTTGAAACAGGATTCAAATCGGAATCAAGCACTCGTCCTGTTATAAAACCGCTTTCTGATAAATGAAAATCTATGTTTTCAGTAGTGTCACCCAAAAATACATTAACCGTATTTGCATTATCGTAGTCAGTTTTATTATCATACCACTCTGAACAATAATTTCCGTAAAAGTCATAAAAGTAGAGTTTAATTCCACCTTGAGACAGGCCGTTAATAAAGTAATTGTCCTGCATATATGGATATACATCTCTTAAATAATTTCCGGATTCATCAAATACCTCCACTAAAAAATCACCGGAAACAAGGGCTCCTCCCTGCTGGAGTCTGAACTCACCTGAAACAGAAGCGCCGTATGATAATATGAAATCAATATTCTCCGTTGTATCATAACCTATGACTGTAACAATATCAGCATTATCAAAAGATACTTTATTATCAAACCATTCATTCAAAAGACCATTGTTGTAGTCATTGGTCACTATTTTATAATTTCCCTCAGGCACATCATCAAAATAATAATAACCATTCGCATCTGTCTGTCCGCCGTCAGGCCATATATAGTCATCATTGTCAACATCATAAATGTCCAAATACATATTTGACACAGGATTCAAATCAGAGTCAAGCACTCTCCCTGTTATCGTACCGGAAATAGGAGGAGTATCATATATCACAAACAAACTATACCAATAATCTGTGCCTCCCCCATCTGAGTAATCCCTTACTTTGACATAATATGTTCCGGAGGATGGAATAGCAAAATAGAAGATTCTTGAATCCAGAGAGTAATAATCATCATTATAATCTAAAAGAGTGTACTGGTCAGTACCATATAGATATATGTAAGAGTCAAGGGAGCTTCCTTCTGTAGAAGCGATTATTCCAATGGTTATTGTGTCTCCGGCAACAGCATCAAATTTGAAGAAGTCAACATCACCCACAGGGTCAATGTCAAGTGATTCCATCGTGTCTCCGATTATTATAGTAGTTGCCTGACTGAATGTGTCATTCGGTTCGTGTGAATCAACCATATACGCATTCATTGAAGGCGAGGAAGCATTCAATGAGTTCCATTTTTTTAATATTTTTGACATTCCCTTTTTGTCATAATCAATCATTTTAAATAGAAGAAGACTGTCATAAAAATCATATTTTCTTTGTTCAAAATTATTTTGTTCGATTGTTTTTGTGGGAGGTGAAATTCTTTCAATTGACTCTTTTCTCTCTGTTAGATTTGTTTTTTTCAGATTGTCTTTGAAGAAGTCCGGTGTCAACTTCTTTATATTAGAAATATCCTCCGCTCCAAGAGACAAACAAAACGCAATAATCAGAATCAATGAATAAAAACCCCTTAAATTCATAAACTCTCCTTTGTTATTTTAAATATTATATCATAATCATTTCCAAAAATCAATACTATTTTACTTTTTCCCTGCCTTCTTGCATACTCTCTCGGAATTTAATGGTTTGTTTCTTTTTAAGGTCTTGTGGCAATCAAAGCATCAAACGGCTGGTTTGTCATTCTCTGAAGCATCACAT
>CAZMBH010000055.1:0-6075 GCA_964564535.1 uncultured Gammaproteobacteria bacterium | reverse complement strand
CGCACAGTGATTCCGGAGCATGCCGCACAGTAATTCCGGAGCATGTCGCACACTTTTTGGATGTTGGGGGAAAGGGAAAATCACTGGTTAATCCCAAAATATGGCATGCTATTTCCTTGAGGATCAAGGAGGTAGCAATGGCCCAGGAGCGATTAACCATGAGAAAAATCAAAGAAGTATTGAGATTGAAGTATGAAACTAAGCTGTCGAACAGGGCGATTGCGGGAGCCTGCAAGGTATCCAATAGCACGGTTGGCGAGTACCTGAAAAGAGCAGAGACTGCTGGAGTCTGCTGGCCGCTTGGAGAGGTTGAGGAAGAGGAACTTTATCAGAAACTGTTCCCGGAAAAGAAAGTAGAGTCCTTGGAGTGGGAATATCCCATGCCAGACTGGGAAGCATTGCAAAAAGAGAAACGACAAAAGGGAGTCACGCTGCAGTTGCTGTGGCAGGAATACAAAGGCAAATACCCGGAAGGATATCAATACTCCCAATTTTGCGAGTACTATCAGCGCTGGAAGAAAAGCCAGATAGAGCCCAGTAAACACATTGAGCATACGGGTGGCGAAGAAATGCAGGTGGATTATGTAGGTCCGAAGATTCCTATCATTAATCCGGAAACCGGTGAAATTAACCATGCTCCAGTATTTGTGGCAACCTTACCCGCCAGTAATTACATGTATGCGGAAGCACAGGCGAGTGCAAACCAGTGTAATTGGAACAATGGTCATGTGCGAGCTTTGGAGTTTTTTGGTGGTGTAGTAAAGATCGTTAAACCTGATAATGTAAAGACCGGGATCACCAAACCCAACTACTACGAACCAGGAGTCAACCTGGCTTACCAAGAACTGGCGGAATACTACCAATTTGCAGTAATCCCAGCCCGTGTTGCCCGGCCGAAAGATTATCCCGAAGATTTTATTATCCCGAACTTTCTGTTGTCAACTAAAACTTGACTTGGTTTGTACAGTAAACCATTGAAAAAGTTCGGGATAATATTTCTTGCGTCCAAACAATCCATAATTGAAATAGGATTTTCCTAACAGATATTATGGAGGAGTTGCAGTATGGACGAAATATTGTTATCAGAACTCATTGCACGGACGAAAGAATCCATTCGTCCATTAGAGCACAGCCGATCAACGTTATATCAATATGCGATGACTTGGGGAGGATTAACTAGATATTTCATCGGAAAGAATCAGGTCCTGTTTTCAAAACAATTGGCAGAGCAATATGTCTTTGAATCCAAGAAACAATTGGAAGCTGGAGCAATAAAAAAATGGCGATATAAACTGATCCGCCTAACAGTTTTTATGTTGATAGAGATTTATGAAAAGGATCAATTCACATGGAACTGCCACAAATATGATCCTCCAACTTATTTGCACCAACCGGCTTATGTGCTCTTGTTAAATGAATATGTCAATAATCTAAAAAATGAGGGGAAAGCGTTTGGCACTATCCAAACGTACGGAATCGTTTCCAGACAATTCTTAGAATATTTGGAGTTGAAGAATATCAAGGATATGGCAGATGTCCAGTTAATCACCGTTAGTCTCTTTATTCCTTCCATATCAAAACAGTACCAGCCAACCAGTATGAGAACGGTTTTGTCAGCTCTACGTTCTTTCCTCAGATTTACCGAGAAAAAGAACCTGATAAACTGTAGTTTGAGCCGGGCCATACCCGGTAGTTTTGGAAGAAAGACCCTTATTGTCCCCACGATTACACCCAAGGAGGAGCAGAAACTACTAAGTTCTGTGGATCGAAATACACCATCCGGTAAACGTAACTGTGCCATGCTGTTACTTGCACTCAGGACTGGTCTCAGGTCCATTGATATCTCAAATCTCAAACTGAGTGATATTCACTGGAAAACCAATACCATCGAAATCGTACAAGAAAAAACAGGTACACCTTTAGTGTTGCCTTTGTTAACAGATGTTGGGAACGCTATTGCGGATTACATTCTGAACGGAAGACCCTATTCACAACTGCCCCAAACATTTTTGCAAACGCATGCACCATATCATAAACTTTCTGGACGTTCTAGTTGTTATAGTGTCAGCCGAAAGTTAATGAAAGACGCTGGTATCCGGCAAGACAATGGTGATCAAAGGGGGTTCCACTGTCTTCGCCATTCCCTGGCAGCGCGTCTACTCTCGGAAGAGACGCCCCTCCCAATAATTTCAAGTATCTTGGGGCATCGGAATAAGGATTCCACTAAGATCTATCTCTCTACGGATCTGGCGCATCTACGTGCTTGTGCACTCAGTCTACAGGGAATTGAAGTTACTAAGGAGGAGCTGCTATGAAATATGCATACTCTGGCAACTTCAAGACCTATATTGAAGGTCTGATCGAACAAAAACACTCAATTGGTTATCCCTATGATTCTTCTGCTCGAATATTGAAAATGTTAGATGTTTTCTGCATGCACAATTATCCTGATGAAACAATCCTTACCCAAGAGATCGCCATGCATTGGGCGGAAAAAAGAGAGGATGAACACCCAAATGGACTTCTACGCCGGATTACCCCGGTAAGGCAATTGGCCAAATACATGAACAGTATTGGCGTTGATGCCTACCTCATTCCAACAGGGATTCCCGGGAAGCAGATCCGCTATGTACCGCATATCTACACAGATCAGGAACTGCGAGCTTTCTTTGCTGAAATTGATCTGTGTGCGGTGAGTCCATACAGCCCACCAGCCAGACACTTAATCATCCCAGTATTTTTTCGGCTTCTGTATTGCTGCGGGTTACGCTCCTCAGAAGCCAGGTTGTTAAAAGTTGAAGATGTTGATCTGGAAACCGGCCAGCTGATAATCCGGCAGTCTAAAGGCAACAAGGACCGCAAGGTGATGCTGTCTGAGGAGTTATTGGCTCTCTGCCGTATTTACCAAGCAAAAGTTAGCCGTATTTTTCCTGACCGTGTCGCGTTCTTCCCAAATCAACGGGGAAATTTTTATTGCGACAGTATGATCGATTACTGGTTTCACCTTTTCTGGGATAAAACTAGCACTGCTAATCTCAGCGGCAATCCACCCCGCGTGCATGATTTTCGCCATTCGTTCGCAGTGAAACGTCTCAACTTATGGGTTCAGGAAGGCAAAGACCTCAATGCATATCTACCCTATCTAAGCATGTACCTGGGTCATGCCCATTTGACAGAAACTGATTATTATCTGCATTTTGTTCCGGAATTCTTTCCTCTATTCAAGGAAAAAACCCTTGCAAAAGGTGCGAACTTAATCCCGGAGGCAAATTATGGGAAATGATGATCGTTTTTTCAGGTATGTAAGGGGATTTCTAACTGTATTTCTTCCAAAAAACAAGTGCTACAGTGCCAATACGACCAAGGCATACCGCGACACCCTTAATCTCTTTCGCAAGTTTTTGTCTGAAGAAAAAGGAATCCCATTTACTAAGATAAACTTCGGCAGGATCAACCACGAGCTGATTTATGAATTCCTGGCCTGGCTGCAAAACGCACGTCATTGTGGGGCATCGACAAAGAACCTAAGGCTAGCGGCATTGAAATCCTTTTTTCACTATTGTGCCATGGAAGATTCCACCCTAATGGCTATCTATATGAATGTTCTGGATGTGTCTCCACAAAGATTGGTGAGGAACAGGGTGGAATATATGTCTGAAACTGCTTTGAAGACGATTCTTGAACAGCCCAACCCTAAAACTCGGCGGGGGTTGAGGGATCGATTTTTCATGATACTTATGTATGACACAGGTGCACGGATTCAGGAGATTCTTGATCTGAAATTGAAGGATCTCCACCTGAATGATCCAACCCCATGCATCTATCTCACCGGCAAAGGAAACAAAACTCGAGCCGTTCCATTAATGGACAAAACCATTGCTCATCTAAATGAATACCTGAAAATATTTCATCTGGACGGTTTTAAGGAAAATGATCATTATCTTTTTTATACAACCATTAAAGGGCAAACAGGCAAGATGTCTGAAGATAATGTTTCTTGCTTCCTCAAGCGGTATGCAAAGTTAGCTCATCAAGGGTGTTCTGAAGTGCCGCTACAAATGCATGCTCACCTGTTTCGACACACAAGGGCGATGCATTTGTACCAGTCCGGAATTCCGCTTTCGTATATAAAAGATTTCCTTGGACATGTGAGTGTGAATACTACAGATATTTATGCATTCGCGGATACATCGATGATGAGGGCAGCTCTGGAAAAAATCATTAAATGGGATGATAAAAACTCATCAGAAGAAGGGCCAGTATGGCAAGATAATGAGGATCTGATACTAAAACTGTGTGGACTTACAGGTTGATGAACCAACTAAAAATATTATCCCGAACTTTTTCAATGGTTTACTGTACAAACCAAGTCAAGTTTTAGTTGACAACAGAAAGTTCGGGATAATAAAATCTTCGGGATAATCTTTCTTATGCCGAATTCGGCATAAAAAAGACAAGGGAGCTATTGAAAACGGCGTTCAAAATGTGGAACGCTGGGTGATCGCGCCGCTAAGAAACCGCAAGTTTTTCAGTTTGCATGAAGTCAATCAAGCGATCAAAGAACAGTTGGAACTGCTGAATAACAAGATCATGAAGTCAGTGGGTCGTTCACGTCGCCAGGAGTTCGAAGAGATCGATCAACCTAACTTGAGACCATTGCCCGAGAAACCCTATGAATACGCTGAACGGAAAATCGCAACGGTAAATATCGATTACCATGTTGAATTCGAAGGCCATCTGTACTCAGTACCCTTTACCCTGATCCACCAAAAAGTAGACATCCATGCCACAGAAAGGATGGTGGAGATCTTCCACAGGGGAAAATCAATTGCCATTCATCCCCGCAACTTCCGTCTCGGACGTTATTCCACCCTGCGTGAACATATGCCTGCCAACCATCAATTTATGGAGGATATCAACCCGGATAGATTGATCGAGTGGGCAAGCAGTATTGGCCCTCAAACAACCGCTCTGGTGAAGGCTACTCTCCAATCGCGTTCTTTTCCGCAGCAGGCTTATCGATCTTGTCTGGGTATCCTCAGCCTCGCCAAGAAGTATAGCCATCCCTTGTTGGAACAAGCTTGTAAGGCTGTTTATGAGGCTAAGGTGTTTTCGTACAAGGCTGTTCTACAGGAATTGATCCATCTGCAAAAACTATCCTCAACCCCTGCAAAAGTTGAAACCCTCCCAACCCACGAGAATATCCGTGGCGCCAAATACTACCAGGAAAGGCAACTCTAATGATCTCTCAAACACTGATGGACAAATTACTTCAACTGCGACTACCTGCATTCCGGGATGGTTTGCATGAACAGATCTCCAATCCTCAATATGCCGGGCTCTCCTTTGAAGATCGATTATTACTATTGGTGGAACTGGAATGTAATCGCAGGTTGGACAGCCGCACAAAGCGCCGTCTAAAACTGGCTGAGTTTCCCATGCGAGCTACTGTGGAAGATCTGGATTTCTCTCCAGAGCGAGGATTGGACAGGCGACTGGTACTTGAACTGGCTCAATGCAACTGGATTGAGAAAGCGCTCAATATCCTCGTCCTGGGTGCTACGGGAACTGGAAAATCCTATCTGGCTTGTGCTCTGGGGGTGGCCGCTTGCCGATCTGGCTATTCCGTCCGTTACCTGCACACTGCCCGATTTCTGCATACCCTCACTCGAGCCAGGCAGGATGGTTCTTATCTCAACTTGCTCCGTTCCTTGTCCAGAACTGAGGTATTGATCCTGGATGATTGGATGCGTGACCCCATTCAATTGTCTTCTGCTCAGGATTTATTAGAGGTATTCGATGATCGCTTCGGTAATTCTGCCACAATCATTATTTCGCAGGTCCCCGTTTCGGATTGGCATGCCAGATTCCCTGATCCAACTCTGGCTGATGCGATCCTCGACCGGACTATTCATAACTCTTATCGTCTTTCTTTACTTGGCGATTCCCAAAGAAAATTGAGAGGATTCCGCACCATGTCGCACACATGATGTACAATATTTTCAACCAGTGTTTTCCCTCTCCTGACTGTGCGGCATGCTCCGGATTCGGTGTGCGACATCACCGGAATTCGCA
>CAZMBH010000054.1:4014-6125 GCA_964564535.1 uncultured Gammaproteobacteria bacterium | reverse complement strand
AAAAATTAATCACGGAAAAGTGTTTTTTCCTTATCAAAGAATTATTATGTCCTTGATTGTCCTATTTATCACTATCCTGCTAGCTCAATTTCTGCTATAAATAAGATATGGGAGCAGTAAATAAATTTTTACAAATAGTGGCAAAAATAATTAAAAAAATGTTTATCTGTTGTCAAGATTGATATGACTTTAACTGAATTATCATATTATTTCCGAAAATTCCTGCCTTATTTTATTTTATCCGGTCTTATTTTTTTGATTATCTTTTATTCAATAAAATTGACATTGATTTATATTGAGGCTAATAAAACCGTCACCACATATACAAATCCTATCTTTGGAAAGGTCAGTTTGCCGGAAATTCCTAAATCATCTTCAAGTGCCGGATTAAAATTTACTTTAGATACAATTGAAGGAGTTCCCGTGACAGCAACAGAAACTGCCAAAGTCTTCTTTCTTCCGCAATACAACCCCCGTTTCGGCTACAGTGAAAAAATATATTTAATGGCAAAAAGTTTCGGTTTCAACACGGAGATAGTCAAGCATCAATTAGTCGGAAAAATAGCCACTTTCTCCGATCCGGAAAAGACCCTGACAATAGATATTTCTAATTTTAATTTTAAATTTGATAGAAAAGTTGATAATTCATTATTTTCTTCACCAAATCTTACCATTCCAACTAAAAAGATTATTGAAAATAAAGCGATAGATTTTCTAAAAAAGATCGGAAGATATCCTGAAGAACTATCTAAAGGAACTACTAATGTAATATATTTGCGACAAAACTCGGTCAATCAAAACTATGTTAATGTTGATAAAAGTTCTCAAGCTCAATTGGTTGAAGTTGATTTCCAGCGTCCTGATATTGACGAATATTCAACCGTTACGCCAAAATTTTTTAACAGCCAAAATTATGTAGTAATGCTTTTCCAAGGAACTGACTTTATTATCTTAAATAGCCAGATAGCTTTTTTTGAAAAATCGGAAGAGCAGGTTGGAACATATTGGATAAAAACAGGAGAGGAAGCTTGGTCTGAACTAAACAGCGGGATGGGATTTGTTGTTGCCGGAACTCAGGGACAAAAAAACATCGTTATTAAAAGTATGGAACTTCGCTATTTTGATCCTGATACCTATCAGAACTATCTTCAACCTGTTTATGTGTTTTTGGGAGAAGGAAACTTTGTTGGATACGTACCAGCAGTTAAGAATTAAATATAACCCACATTTTCTTCAATCCATCTGATTATATTTCTTGTATCATTAAAACGGTCTAAGCTTTTAAGTATCACAATCACAAACTGATGTCCGTTTTTTTTATAAAATGAAACTAGATTTTCGCCGGCATTTTCGGTGTAACCGGTTTTTAAACCTCCCAGTCCCTGAATTTCTCCGAGTAACTTATTAACATTGTCTAATTGATGAAAATATTTAAAGTCAACATCGGAAATAGTGATTTCTTTAGTGGAAACAATCTTTGATAGATAGGGATTTTTTAGCAGTTCCCGGGCAGCTAAACTAAGATCAAAAGCGGTTGAGTGCTGAGTGCCGGAATCAAGCCCATTGGGATTAGAAAAAAAACTATTTTTCATTCCTAGCAATTGAGCTTTTTTATTCATTAAGCCGATAAATTTATCATAACCATAATTGTCAGCCAAAACGTAGGCGGCATCGTTACCGGAATGAACAAGTGCTCCGTATAAAATATTTTCAACGGTTATTTTTTCTCCAACCACCAGCCCCATCACCTGGCCATCGTCAATTGTTCTTTTCACGGTAATGATCTGGTCTGGTTTATAGATATCAAAAGCAACCAAGGCGGTCAGGATCTTTGTGGTTGAGGCAGGAAAGAGTTTTAAATTTTCGTTCCGGTAAAAAACAGGAGTGAAGGAAGGCAGATCAACTAAGTAAATTCCTTCGGCGGTTACTTCCGGATAGTAGGGGAATTTTAAATATGGAATCGGACCGATCTTTATTTTAGTAACAGGCTCAGGTTTACTGATCAATTCCCGGTTGTAGGCAAAGATGTGAAAATAATATGAGTCACCTGGGTAAAAAAGAAAGAGGAGGGTAAAGAAAATGAAGAGAAAGATATGTTTTGGTTTCATAAC
>CAZMBH010000054.1:0-3914 GCA_964564535.1 uncultured Gammaproteobacteria bacterium | reverse complement strand
CGGAAATGGTTTTTGTTTAATCGGCACCTTTAATTTTTCGTAAACTTCAATGAAAAGATTTTCAGTTAACTTCATCACATCTTCACGTTCGACGAAGCTCATTTCCAGATCAAGCTGGGTGAATTCCCCATAGGCTCTATCAGCCCTTGGATCTTCATCGCGGAAACAGCGGGCGATCTGAAAATATTTTTCCACTCCGCCGACCATTAATAACTGTTTATATTGCTGAGGCGACTGGGGAAGGGCATAGAACTTACCAAGTTGTAATCGGGAAGGGACAATAAAATCACGGGCACCTTCAGGAGTCGTTTCGCTTAAAATCGGAGTTTCAATTTCCAAAAAATCTTTACCAAAAAGATATTGACGGATGAGATCGATAAATTTACTTCTTAAAGCCAGGTTTTTATACATTCTTGGCCGACGGATATCAAGGTATCGGTATTTAAGTCTGACCTCTTCATCAATATCGCGGCCGTCGGTATTAACAGGTAAGGGTAGAGTTTTTGTTTTATTTAAAATCTTTAATTCTTTTGCTTCAATTTCAACCGATCCGGTTTTGATTTTATCGTTGACCATTTTATCAGGTCTTTTTTTGACAAGTCCTTTTATATACACGACATCTTCTTCGGATAGCGCCTTAAATTCTTCGCCGCCGACCACCTGGACAGTTCCGGTCCGGTCACGCAGATCTATAAAAACAATTTTTTTATGATCACGTTTAGTATCCACCCAGCCGTAAAGCTCAACAACTTCACCAACTTTTTTCGGAGTTTCCTCAATATTTAAATTTTTCATAATGTCTTCATAATAATACATTCTTTTTTTCGCTTTGACAAGGCTATTCTTTGTGATAAAATATATCCTATAATCATGGAAAATATATCTTATCAGTTCATTAGTTGTTTTAATCTCTTTATTGAGATTAGTACGCGGCGTGGCTAATAAAGACTTAATTGTTAATTAACCATCCCGCACAATTGCGGGGTTTTTAAAAATATGGAAATTGATCCAATATCAATGCAGATAGATTATTTAGAAGCAATTGCAGGTTTATTGGGTATAAATACAAGAGAATGTCGTGGGGGATATTGGCAGATTGGTTGAATTGATAGAATTGAGGGCCAACACAGTATTTGCCCAGGGATTGTTTGACTTAACAAGTAATCCTCCTTTGTCAATGGTTACTGCTAGAAAAGGACTTAACGATTTAATAGAAAGATCGGGATTAATAAATTTAAAGTCGAGTCCGATGGTTAATGCGATAAAAAAAATAAACAGTAAAGAAAATCTTACCATTCATTGGTCAAGACAAACGATAATTGCTGAGAAAAATCTGATTGGGGGAGCAAAAAGACATGGAACGACATTTGGAGTTCGTGGGCCAGGTCGTCATTCATTAAAAAAGTAAATTATTTTTCCTCCTAATTTTTCATTTCCATTCCATCGATTAATTTCTAAACTATAAATCACTTTTATTTTTTGCCTGCGGGAGAGGGATTTGAATTTATCGGCTTGGTTGAAAGCAAGGAGTTCAAGTCCATCAACAAATATTTTTAAGTGGGCGTTAGTTTTGCCGAGGAGCTGGGCGCCGGTCAAAATTCCTTCACTGTAAAAAGTCGGTCTTGGATTACCTATCCCAAATGGCTCCAAAGTTTCCAATGATTTGACCAAATCTAAATTAATTTTTGAAATAGGAATTTTCAGGTCGGCTTCGATCCTTCTTTCAAGATCTTTATCTTTAATTAATTTTCCTGCCAGTTTTTGGGCATTTTTCATAAAGTTGTTGAGTTGCTTTTTTTCCAAAGTAAAACCGGCTGCCTGTTTATGACCACCTGCGTCAATGAGATCATTTTTTAAGGAACGCAAAAAATCTGTAATATGGAAAGAGGGGATTGATCTGGCCGATCCTTTGTATCCTACGTCTGTTTTTGTCAGAACCAATGTAGGACGATAGAACTCTTCAGCGATTTTTGAAGCAATTAAACCGATGATGCCTTCATGCCAATGATCGGATACTAGGAGGATGATCTTTGGGACACTCTTTATAAGGTCCGTCCTTATAAGGACGGACCTTGCTTCTTCAACGGATTTTTCGACCAATTCCTGTCTCTCAATATTTACGCTTCCAATTTTACTGGCCAGATCATATGCTTTCTTTTCATCATTGGTACAAAGTAATCTTAGTGCATCAATCGCATGTTCCAATCTTCCGATAGCATTAATTCTTGGAGCGATCATAAATCCGACTTCATAAGGAGTAATTTTTTTATCTTCAATTCCGGCCTGTTTAAGAATATGTTTAATTCCGAAACGCTTAATTTTTGGAAAAGAGTCCAATCCATATTTAACTACAGATCTTGAAGGGCCGGTGAGAGGGACAAGGTCGGCAATGGTGCCGATGGCGGCGAGGGCGAGATAATCAGTGGCGAAATTTGTCTTTAACTTAACCACCGAGGTTCTTGCTTTATGTAAAGTATCAGCATTAACCTCGGAGGTTTTTTCAAAAATCTCTTTGGCGAAGAAATAAGCAACACCGGAGCCGGAAAGAATGGGAATGTGAAAAACTGCCTCAGCTTTAGGAATCTTTTCTCCCTTTAAATGATGATCAGTGACAATAACTTTTATTCCAAGTTTCGCGGCATATTTAATTTCTTCAATTTTGGTTATTCCATGATCAACACTGATTATTAAAGCCGGATTAAATTTCTTTTTGACGTTATCAATTCCGGTTTTTGAAAATCCATAACCTTCCAGTTTTCGGTGGGGGACGTAGGGCATAACCTTAAAACCAAGCAGATATAAAGTTTCCCAGAGAATCGCTCCGCCGGTAATTCCATCAGCATCATAGTCGGTATAAACAACGACCATCTGATTTCTTTCCTTGATTTCTTTGAGAATTTTAATAACTTTTTTAAGAGGCTTCTCATAAGGTCCAAAATTATTAAGGGATAATTTCAAGGGTGAAGGAGGATTTAAGAATTCGTTTAAGTTTTTAAGATGACGGGATTTTAGAATCAGGTCAACGATTTCTTTGTTAGCTAGATTATCTTCTAACTTAATTTCGTTTTTATAGGAGATTTTCATAAAAATTACTCAATAAGTTTGTCGTTTTTTTCCACTGAAAGCAAATTCGTCGATTCCAACTTTTGTCCCAAAGAAGAAAAAGATTTTGATACCTGTGAGCTTTGGTTATAAGCATTTGTCACATGTTTATTTAAAACTGAAAATGCTTCATCGGTTTTTTGATAATCTTTTTTAATCGCCTGCAAAATCTTTAAAATTTCTTTGGCTTTTGTTTCGATTTTTTCTCCTTCAAAAGAAATTAGAATAGCCTTGATATAAGCGTAAAAACTCATCGGTGAAACCGGAAGAACACGATTTTGACCGGCGTAGTCAAAGACCGCTTCATTATTTATTAATTCATAATAAACGCTTTCGGAAGGGACATACATCAAGGCATAGTCGACTGTTTTTTCCTCAGCCAGAATATATTTTCTGGCAATATCATCGACATGTTTTTTAACATCCCGCTCAAAATCTTTTTTAATTGATGAGATCTCATCTTTGTTAGTTGCTTTGGCAATTTTTTTGAAAGTATCAATCGGGAATTTAGAATCGATCGGAATCAATCCTTGAGACGTGATTAGAACTGCGTCAACAATTGAGCCGGTCTTAAAATGATATTGGAGTTTATAGGATGATTTAGGAAAGTTTTGAGCGAGCAGTTCTTTTAAGACATGTTCACCAATGTTGCCCCGTAATTTTGGCGAAGTTAAATATTCCTGCAATTCCTTCATCGATCTGCCGATCTCGGAAAATTCACCGATGGTTTTTTGGACAGAAGCAAATATTTCCAGGTTTTTTGATAGTTTTTGATCGACAGAGAGATTGGATGTTTTCAGCCATTCAACAAC
>CAZMBH010000053.1:0-6164 GCA_964564535.1 uncultured Gammaproteobacteria bacterium | reverse complement strand
CGCTCACAAGCGGATTTTCAAGTCTCAAATAATACTTTTGGATCATTGCTCTGCTCCATTCTTTAGGTTCGATCCTCCATCTTTCCTCTTCCACCTCTTTTTTAGTTTCTTTGATGTATTCAAATGGTTTTAGAAGATTAAGACGTAGTAATCTCATATCAAGAATAGGGTTCAAATCTAAGGTAGAGAGTATAATTCTCTTTTGCTCACGACTACCGTTTTCAAACCAATATTGGGCTCGATGACTAAAATCAAGAGTTTGTCCGGTCGTTTCAGAAGAATAATCAAGATTATTACTTGAGCTCTCTAACTGGTCTTCAAGGATGGTAATTCTCTTAACGATTTCTGCCTTTTTCTGCTTATAATCACCGCTGCTAATTATCTCTCCGTTTTTATTCTCCGGATCTATAAACCTATCGAGAAGATTTTGTAATCTTTGTTTTTCAAGGGTACATTGGTGTTTAGCCGACACTTCAATTGAAGCAAATTGACTTAATTGATTATTAACGGCAACTTTCAGGTATTTCTTTCCCCATTCTAAAAAATCATCTGGAATAGTTATATTTACCAGTTCATTTGAAACTTGTTTTTCAAAATCTTTTTCGTTTACCGGCGGTTGTTTGCAATATATATCAATTTGTCTAGAACATCGGTAATAAGTATAAATTCTCAAAGGAACATTCATCTTATCTTTTTTTGTCTCACATTTTGGGCAAACATCATTATGTTGTGGGTTAAATTTTTCATGACATAAGGGGCAGATCATTCTCGGTTTAACTTCAGCGGTAATTGAGGCAGAGCAAGGGCATTTGAGCATACCAGTATAAGTTGTTTCGTGTTTTTTTACTCCGGATTTTCCTCTTAATCCAATAATCCTTTGAGCTTGTTCAAACTCGGTCATCGTTATCATTGGTTTATGAATTCCTTGACGGATTTCTCCTGTATAAAAATATTTTCCTGTATAAAAGATATTGTGAAATAATTTATAGGCTTGGGCTCTACTTAATAATTTTCCATTTCTATGACGGAGCCCCCATTGTCCGGAGACAATTTTATAAATAAGGGCAGGTGTATATTGACCGGTTAAAAGCAGATCCCACATCTTGCGGACCTTTGGAAACCGTTCTTCGTCAACTAGAATTTCTTTTAGTCCTTTTGGTTTTATTTTGTCGTTCGCATATCCTATGGGGGCGAAAACAGGAGCCTTTCCCAAACTCAACTTATCGTTTAATCCACGTTTTACTGATTTACTTAAGTCGTTAATAAACTGGTTGGACATGCCAAATTCAACATATAAAATAAAAATATCGTTTTCATCATAAATCTTTGTAGGAGTAATAATTTTAATCAGTTTATTCTGGACTAACCATGTAAGATCTCCACCATCAACTGAATTTCTAGCCAGTCGGTTTATATGCCATGTGAGAATATAATTTATTTTACCTGTCTTGATCATCTTTACCATTTCATTAAATAAAGGTCTGTCTGGTTTCTTGGCACTTTGTGATTCATCAAGCCAAACAAGGGGTTTAATATTTCGAGGGATAATAATTTTTTCAGTGATGTCCTTTCTTTGGGACTCAAGGCTAAGAATTTGCCGGTCTTCGGTATCGGTCGATTTTCTAGTATAAACGACGTAATTATCCATAATAAAAATAATACCCCCGCTAGTGAGCACAGAACGGTTAGGTCCTGTCTAACGAGGGCATTAAAAAACCTAACCTCTCTCTGTGCTCAAAGTAATTCTATAAAATTTATCATTTGTTTTTCAACTGATTATTTAATCCATTATTAAATACACAAAAAAACATTTTTACTTTTTCCTCTGTCGTTAATAATTTAGGGTGGTCTATGACATAAGAATAAGCAATTTCAATATTTCTAGAATTTTTACCATTAGCTGCTTCCTTAAACATCTTAAACCAGCGTTTATCAAGACCGTCGGTAAATTTCAGTTTGAGATTATCCGCGTATCGTTGGCCTTTTTCCTGCCAGGCGTGGCTATTAGAACCATTAAATTCTTCTCCTAAGGTTGGATTGTACTGCCGAATAGGCTTCTCTGTAAAGTTGAAATCTTCTGGGCTTTTGCCAGTATTTATATTCTTATTTTCATTCTTATCATTATTGTTTGTTTCGTTTTGGTTTTGATCTGTTTTCGTTTTGTTTTCAGAAATGATCTCGGGATCTTGATAGCGATTGTAGTTAAGGACTGTTATAAGGCTATATTTATTGGTTGATAATTTTTTAATCATCCTTTCCGTTTCCAAATATTTTAGAACTTTAGAAACAGTTGAAGTTGAAAGGCTATAGAATTCAGCTATTGAGAATATCGAGGTTAACAACTGTCCTCGTTTAATAGTTTTTTTTTGCCATCTAAAATTATGTCATTGTTTTTATGGTTAACTTTTAGAAGAAGATAAACAAAAATAGTTAAATAATTTGGCTTTTTACTTATTGGGTTATCTAATAATTTCCGGTGAAACTTAACCCATCCTTTATTTTCTGATATTGCGGTTGTTTCCATATTCTTTCTCTCCTTCTAAATTAAAATTAGGAACAATTACATAGCCTTTGCCATAACATCCTTGACAGGTTTTAGTATTGTATTTCAAAGTTCCAAAACCATTACAAACAGGACATCGTTCGGAGTGGAATTGAGGAGTAACCTCTTTAATTATTGTTTTCTGATTTGGATCATTATTTTCTTCCATACTTTTCAAATAAATATTTTTAACTTATTTTTGATAACTTAATGATTTTGATATTGATAGGGAAATTACCATAAAAAAATTTATAAATTCTTGAGCTCGTTTTTTTGCTTGTTCAAAACTTAAACTTGATCCAAAATGTTTAGTCATTAAATCTTGGAATTCTTTTATTGCTTTGTCCGGTAATTTAACTGGTGATATTAAATTTTCCATACGTCATTCTTTTTGATAATTTATTTTGTTTATTTTTTTACCTAAATATGGACAATAAGGAAAAAGTGAACAACCGGAAGTAGAACAACCTATACTTTTTTGATCACCAATACAGCTACGACATTTTTTAATTACTGCCTTTTTTATTTTCCTAATATTTCTTATTAAATTGTTTTTTGGTAATTGGCGAAAATTAGTCATATGCTTTCCTCCATCTAAAAGAAGATTATCAAAAGGTGTTTTGTTGTCGAACTCAATAAGAAGCGGTTCTTATTGAGATAGAAGAAATTTATTGAATTGACGTCTTAGATTAGTAATTCGTTTTATTCTTTTATTTTCAAGTTGATTAGTTTTCTCCTCACTCCATGTATTATATTTTTTATCGTCATCTATGCTACCAAATAATAAATCAGCTTTCTCATAATCCGATCTATAAATACTAGTTTTTTGATCCTCAATATCCAGATCGATTAATTTTTCCAATAATGGCTGTAATTTAGTTTTTCTTTTTTTATTTAACCAATGCACTTTTATTTTTTGTTGAAGTGGTTCAACAATTTGATCCCAAAATAATTGAATTTCCTCGAGCGATGTATTTGTTGAAATATTTAAGGCAATTCTGTGTTCAAGTTGTTGCGGATTTTTACCGTAAGTTATTCGTTCAGTTACATCAATACTAGGATTTTTTACAGAGCTTATTTGATCACTGCCAAATAAAAGATACTGCTTGAATAATTTTCCCCAATACAGATCGAGATTCAATTGGCTCATTAAAAGTTTTACTTCATAATCAAAAACTACTCCAGGTGAATCTCCTAGGGAAATAATACGAGGTTCTGATTCCACAAAATCAGAGTGTATTGTATTTATAATTTTTTCATCTTCAATTTCATGAAACTTTTCTACTTCGAAAATTAAAACATTATATTTTTTATTAGGGTGTTTTATCTGAACTTCTTTATACCACTTTTCGATTTTTTTATCGTTTTTTAATTCTCTTGTTTTAATTCCCCAATCATCCTTAAATTTTTTTATTTTTTTCCAATGTAATTTTTCAATAGGGATAATAATTTTTATCTTAAAATCGTTTAATTGCTTTATTCTAAATTGTTGTAATTTAGTATCGTCACCATCTTTTTGTTTTTTATCTTTCTTTCCTTCCATAAATATATAGTAATAAAAATATTGTATAATTTTTAACAGAAAGAATTAAATCTTAAATACCTTATGAAACTCATGTTTTTGGATGAGTCAGGTGATCACAGTTTGGAGGAGGATAAAATTGATAAGTCCTATCCAATGTTTGTATTGGTCGGCTGTATTTTTGACTTGGACTATTACTCGAAAACCGTAGAGCCAGAGATAAATAAATTGAAAATAAAGTATTTCAATAATCCTGCAATAATTTTAAGATCTTACGATATTAGAAAACAGAAAAATGATTTTGCCAGTTTAGTTGATCGGAAGAAAAGAGAAGCATTTCTAGACGACCTGGACAAACTTATATCTTCATTAGAATTTACAATCATTGCTGGAGCAATTAATAAATTAAAATTGATTAAAGCATATTCACAACCCAATAATCCCTATTATATTTGTTTTCGTTTTATTCTTGAACGAACAGTTATGTATTTAGGAAGAAGTAATGAGGGGATTATGCTTCGGGCCGAGTCAAGAGAAACTCATAATGACAGGCAACTGGCGTTAGTCTATGAAGGATTTCGGAGTAAAGGCAATGAATTTATAAAACCTGACGAAGTTCAAAGAAAGTTTATAGATCTTTCTTTCAATCAAAAAACCCAGAATGTCATCGGTCATCAAATTGCTGATTTAGTCGCTTATCCTGTTGGTAAATACGTATTGGACCCGAAGAAAGAAAATAAACCGTTTGGGATTATAAAAACCAAACTTCACAAGAAAAACGGAGCGTTCTTGAACTACGGATTGAAGATCTTCCCATAAAAAAAGGGGCCCAGGAAAACCCTAGTCCCCAATAGGCTTTAATTATACAATAAATCTTTTTGTGTTTGTCAAGGTTTTTATTAGGTTGTCATAGCAAGGTATTTTCTTTATTGTTTAATATTGACCAAAATATCACTCAATTTAATTTTCAAGACAGATGATATTTTGAGTAACATTTTTAATGTAGGATTGGTTTTCCCTTCCTCAACCTCCGCCAAATAAGAACGGTCGATATAACAATCGAGTGCTAAATCCTCTTGAGATAAATCTCCCTCCTTTCTTATTCTTGCTATTTCCTTTCCCAGTCTTCCAAAGATGTATTTATATTTCATATAGGCAGAAAGGTTAAAAGAAGATAAGATAAAACACAATGAAACAAAATTTAACCAGCCACGAACTATAAACAGTCCAAATCGTATAACGGATAAACTCCGGTAATACTCCAACAAAACTGTCAACCAACAGGCAAACCAATAAAGAAAAAAAGGGAATATAAAAAGAAAGAAATAGGCAACATTCCTAAAACCAGTCTGGAATTATTGTTTACCATATAAAATTTGAAAATAACTATCATTTCACCCGCACGCCAAATGAAGAAATCTTTAGGAAACCATAAGAGCAGTACCTACCATCCTCGCGCCACCCCCACGAGCTTTGGGTAGTCTCCATAAAGGCTATCGGAAAAGTAGTGCTATAAAGTCAGTGAGATAATAATAATTGTTATTCTTGGAACTAAGGAAAGCATATTGGCCACAGAGTAAACCTCAAGCGGTGTGTTCAAACGATACCGAGCATTATTAACAGCCAAGGACGAAAAACAGAGTTTCCGCCTCACCTTTGATTGTTGCAAGCCCATCACCGCCGTGCCTTCTTATAGTTGGTCACTGAAAAGAAAAATCACACTACATTGTCTTTGCCTTCTAAAAGGCTATCGTCTGTGTGCTTGCTGATAAATGTAATTGTTTCGGGCAAGTAATCAGCCCTCCACTCAAAATGGAGTCCTCCTTCACCATCTCCTCCATTTTTCGCTTCGGGCTGTTTTCTCTTGGAACGGAACCTCCAATTTTAATAAAACTTATTAACGAGACAGTCGTAAAAAGATTTTTTACGACGTCTCTAAATTGTTGGGGGTTCCTGGTCATCGCAAAATAGACCTATTTTACGACGCCCTCCTTCGAGAAAATTATTCTCCTCTTTTTTTATGGAAAAAAAGAGGAGACTTGCCCGAAGACAATAGGCGGTTTGTTCGTTCCTCACAAACCGCCTTCAAGGTAAGATTCG
>CAZMBH010000052.1:0-6399 GCA_964564535.1 uncultured Gammaproteobacteria bacterium | reverse complement strand
ATTTCAGTTAGCTTTTCGACAGGCAGGCCTTCAACCTTGATGTCCTTTAACTTTGCCTCAATCAAATGATCGGCCCGGGTGCGGTATTTGCACTGCTTGCAATCGACAAGCGCATCGTTGAAACCGGCTACATGACCTGAAGCTTCCCACACTTTTGGATTTAAAATGACAGATGAGTCAACCATGACGATATCACGTCTATCATGAATAAACTTTTTTATCCACAGATCGCGGAGATTACTTTTAAGAAGGACTCCGTAATGGCCAAAGTCCCAGGTGTTGGCTAACCCTCCGTAAATTTCCGATGACGGGTAAAAAAATCCCCGTCTCTTCGCTAAAGCTATTATATTGTCCATATTCAATGTTTATTATAACGGAAGAAGAAAGATTTTTTTAGGAATTTCTATTTCATTCCCGCCCCCGCTTTCGCGAGGGTAAACTCCGGCGGGAATCCAGACTAAAATCTCTTTATTTTTTTTATGATGTAATTATAGACTGGATCCCCTCCTACGAGGGGATGACAAAAAAACAACATTATACTTCAATTGTAATTTTTGGAATTTTTTCATTAATAATTTCCTCTATTAGTGAGACAAGTTCCGCCTGGCTGACATCTTTATCCAGATAACCCAATGACTTCATTACCTGAGTTAAATACTTTAAAATTACCGTCTCCTTTTTTTCAGATTTTGACAGATCGATAAAGAAATTTTTAGTTAAATTATAGATCTTTGCTTCCTTTTGCTGTTCCGGCAATAACCTCTCCAAAACAAACAAAAATGAATACAGCTGCTTCACTTTATTCTCATCTTCCTTTAGTTCGGAAAATCCTGAGACCAACTGAGTTTCCTGAAGATAGTAGTGATCATTTCTACTGCTAAGAAGTACATTGATCAGGTTACCGGTTTGAAGATGGGGAGAACGGCGGCTGGTGATCTTTTTAACCCCTTTGGCAAAGACCGTCAACCGTCCAAGATCCTGAGTAAAAAGACTTATCAAAACATCCCTGTTCAAAAGGCTTTTTTTCTTCAGAACCACCGCCTCAGTTTTTAAGCTCCGGAAATTAAAGCTCATTTATTTAACAATTTTATCCGTTATCAACAGTCCGTCGAATAAAGATTTATTGTTAAAACTTACTTTTAATTTTTGCTCCATTACTCCCGGCTGTTTTTGAATCAGCAAGGAATAGTTCTTCGTATCAACGCTTGAAGGTAAGGTATATTTGACAATGATCTTACCCTGTCCCATCGGCATAATTTCCAAAAAGCCTTCAAAGACGGTTTTCCCTAATTCGTCATAGGTCTGAACCTTTTTTGTTGAACCTTGAAGACTGATCAACTTTGAGCCTTCCGGAACATAAAATCTAATCCAGTTGCGGAGGGTGGCGTTCAAACACAGACCTCCCCGTTCCAGATTACAGTCTGAGGCCGGATAAGGATTCTTAAAGACAATCGTTACTTCTCTTTCTGTTCCGTTTGTCTTTGATTCAATACTTTCACTGACAAACATGTTCGATTTTGCTCCGGCAAAGTTGACGTTATTAATGTGAAGATAGTCGCCTTTGAAATCTCTTATTCTTCCGGCAAAATTCAACTGCTCAAGTGACTTTTGAGTTTCAGCATCTTTGAAATATACAAGAATATGTTTTTCATCAAGATTCTTGAACATTGTCTGTATCAAAGTTCCCCAATATTTTGATGGTGAAAAACCAAGGGCGTTATAAAACAACCGGTACATTAAATCACCCATTATCCCCTTTCTGTTCGCCTTGACATAGTTAACCGGTCTGTCGACTAAATCAAATAAGGTATAGATTGCTTCAGGACAATCGCATCTTTTATCGATTTTGGCGCTGAAACGGATACCGTTAACCTCAACGTCGCCGAAAATAGTTAGCATATCAACCAATATCTTTGAATCTAAAGCAATAATTCCGTCGTAGACGACTTTGGCACCGCTTTTCTGATTGAGACTTTCAAATAGTTTGATTGACTCGACAAAATCCGGAGACAGATTGCTGTCACGGATATAAAACTGACTGACCCCTTTATGATAGGTTAATATTTCAGTCGGTGCCTTCGGGTGATTACTGATTTCATTATCAAGCGAATAGATATCGTCAGATCTGTAAATGGTCATTTTACCTTTATTTATTTTAAATAGTGCGTAGAAAGTTAGAAAACCACCGGTGGCTCTTCTTTCTTTATCGTTTTGATATAAAACTAAATAGACTCTTTCTTCTTTGCTTCCAAGAATGTGCGGTAGTTTTTTTATTAGCGGCTTGGCATTAACAAAAAGTTCCGTCATCCCTTCAAATTGATCTTTTAAATTAACAATATTTTCCCTTAATACCGTTTTTCCAATCTTTTTCGGATAGCGGTTTGGATTGATCTTTGCAATGCTTTTTCCGGCTTGATCTAAATCTTCGGCGATCGGATCAATCTTTTGCGCCATTTTATCTAAGGTGAGAACGGCTGTTTGCAGTCTGTCTTCTGCCGACTTTTCCGAAAATGATTGCTCGCCTTTTTTGAAACCGATCAGATCAGCATACGGTTCAATTGTTACTACGGCTTCTTTAGCGGCTTTAATTAAATAATTTCCTGCAATCAGTCCGTTTTTAAGGTCAGCGACGTAAGGAATAAATGAGGCCCAATAGATTGGTTTAGCAGCTTTTTCAAGGTTTTGGTATTTATTGGAAAAATCATCCAGTTTTGTTTTCAAAAGGACAATGTCATTTTTAGCGAAAATCGATTTCATTTCTTTGGCTGAGGCAAGGACGATGTTCGCTTTAGATTTGATATTGAGAATTGGTCTAACAAGAAAAAAATATCCTAAAACTAATAAAACTACCAAAAAAATCAAACCGCTTTTATTTTTCATATTTATTAAAAACTTTATAACTGATAATTTTATTTTACACTGCTCCCTTTCCACTTACCATCACAACTGGGGTTAAAAACATAATTTTAAGATCATTCCATAAAGACATATTTTTTACGTAGCTCGCGTCAATCATGATTCTTTTGTCAAAATTAATTTCTGATCTGCCGGTTACTTGCCAAAGCCCGGTTACTCCCGGTTTCACCGAAAGCACGTCACTGACTAATTTTTTGGTATGAGGATATTTACTTAACTGGTTTTCCAACTCATCGGGATAATAGGCTCTTGGACCGACGATGCTCATTTCTCCTTTTAACACGTTCAGCAACTGCGGGATTTCATCGATTGAATGACGGCGGATAAACTTACCGACATTGGTTACACGGGGATCTTTCAATAGTTTATAACTGCTTCTCTTATATTCATCGAATAATTTTTTAAAACGGGGATCAGTTCTAAGCAAGTAATGGGCATTGTTAACCATCGACCTGAACTTATACATTTTAAATTTTTTTCCATTTTCTCCGATTCTTTCCGGAACGTCAGCCAATACTGGACCTTTTGAATCCATTTTTATTAAAAACGATATCACTAACGCGATCGGTGAAAATATTATTAACAAAAAAATTGCGCCAACAATATCAACTAATCTCTTCAAACCTTTTTGATACCGTTTACCGTTAGTAATATTGTTCATAATAATTAAGTGAGACTTTCGTGTTCTGTTCCTGGAAAACTTTCAATAATTTTTTTTACTTTTCCCATCGAATTTTTTTTGGCAATTAAAATTGCATCTTTGGTATTAATGATTATGTGTTCATCCAGATCTACGCCCAAAATCATTTTATTTTCGTCGTAATTATAAATCAGGCAGTCTTTAACATTGTCCAAATATACTTTTCCGTTGATGACATTTTCTTCTTTCTTTAATTGTAATGCTTCCTTAAGGGCTTCCCAGCTGCCAACGTCGCTCCATCCGATGTCTTCGACAATAACAAAAGCGTCTTTTTTATCTAGGTTTTCCAGAATGGCATTATCAAAATTAATGCTCTCTACCTTTCCGTAAGCTTGTTTTAAAAACGTCTGATAACTATCTTTCCCGTAGTTTTTTAATATTAACTCGGTGTTGTTGTAAATATTTGGCGCCAGTCTTTCAAAGTATTTATAAATAAAGTCGGCGCTGGAAACAAAATATCCCAGGTTCCAGCCGTATTTTTTTGATTGAAAAAATTTTTCCGCCGTCTCCTCGTTCGGTTTATATTTCAATCCCTCAAATTTATAAATATTGATGCCTTCTTTTTCTTTTAACTGTTCTCCAACATGGATGTATCCTAAATTAATACTTGGGAACCGAGGTTTATTAGCTATAAAAACAATTTTGCTTGGGTTTTTTTCAATCTCGGATCCGGCTATTTTTAGTATTTTCTTAAAAAGGGTTACCTGTTTAACTAAATGATCGCTCCAGAGGATCGCCACCGGTTCTTTTGGACTTAATTTTGAGAGAATACCCATTGCCAAGGCAATTGCCGGGGCCACGTCTTTTTTTTCGGGCTCAAAGAAAAAATTAGCTTCAGGAATTTCCGGAAGCTGTTTCTTGACAATATCGGCATAAAGAATGTTGGTTGAAATATATATATCGGAATAATCAAAGTCGGGAATTAATCTCTCAACGGCCAACTGGAGAGTTGATTTGTTACCGATTATTTTTTCAAACTGTTTAGGTGATTTTCTTCTTGACAACGGCCATAGCCTAATACCGGTTCCACCAGCGAATATAATTGCTTTCATAAATTTTTTTTGAAATTGTTTTCAAATATTTCCTTACTGAATCTTTCTATATTTTTGTAACCAAACTGCTTAAGCTTGCTCATTAAATTGTACTTAATTTTATCGAATCTTTCAATTGCTCTCCTAAGGCCAGACTCCGTTTGAGGAATAAAAAATATTCCGGTTTTTCCGTCTTCCACCGTCTCTAACGCTCCTCCTTTTTTATAGGCTATCACCGGACAGCCGAAAAACTGCGCTTCAAGAGAAACGTAACCGAAGTCTTCTTCCTGAGACATTATCAAGGCTTGAGCATTTGAGTAAAGACTTCCAAGCTCAACGTCGGATAACTTAGATAAAAAAGTAATGTTTTTGCCGGCTACTTCTTTTAGTCTTTCTTCCTGACTCCCCTCCCCGACGATAACTAAGTTATGCTTCAATCGATTAAACGATTGAACAACAAGATCAACACGCTTGTATGGTTCTAACCTCGAAACAACGAGAAAGTATTTAGTATCTAGTATTTTGTATTTAGTATAAATTTTTGATTTTTGATCTGTCGTTTTGATTTTTGATATTTGATTTTTGATATTTTGCCAGTAATTAATATCAAACCCCGGATAAACTACCTCCGACTCTCTTTTATAATATTTTTTACAACGTCTTCGGACCGTCTCTGATATCGAAATTATTTTGTCGGGTCTTTGACTTGCAACCAAATCCCAGTTTTTAAACATTCCTAAAAAGCTGCCACCAAGACTACCCAGATATTCTTTTTGATGGCTCCATAAGTATCTTGACGGAGTAAGTAAATAGCAAATATGTTTTGTTCCCGGTTTAGTGATAACAGATTTAGCGAATGAAGAAGTGACCGAAATAACCAGATCATATTCTGAAAAATTAAAGGATTCAAAAGCATAAGCGTAAAAGATAAAGGATAAGATCCTGTTCTTTTTTATGAAATCCGGGAAACTTTGCAGAAAAGAAGTTTTTATTTTCAAATCTTTTGCCCAAACGGCTTTTTCTTTATCAAAATATGATGTATAAAAAATTGCCTCCGGAAACATTTTATGAAGTTGTAATAAAATCCGTTCCACTCCTCCCCACTTATCAATCCAGTCATAAACAATAGCTATTTTCTTCTGATTGACCATAGACTCTATTATAACAATCTCCCTTGTGATATTATTTTACTAATGAGGTTTACAAAACAAAACATTAAGGACATCCCCGTTGAAGCTGCTCACGGGGGTTCAGGTTCAAGACAGTTACTGGTAACGCCTGATAAACTTACTTCTCAATACTTTGAAGCATTTACTAAGGGATTTCTGGAGTCTGGAAAAATATTTGACTGGCACCAACACAATGATATTGATGAAATATATATCGTCTTAAAAGGTAATGGAAAATTTTATTGTGAAAATGAGATCGTTGACTACAATGTTGGAGATATCATCACAGTTCCGGCTAATACGAAACATAAGATTGAAGCACTAGGCAACGAAACCAGCGAATACTACTTCTTTAGAATAAAATGCAACCGTGTCATTCCCGCGTAGGCGGGAATCCATGCTAAATTGACTGGATCCCCGTCTTCACGGGGATGACAAAAATTATTAATCAATTTTCTTTCAATACTTCTTGATAAATCCTCAATGTTTCGTCAGTCATTTTTGAGAAGGAATAGTTTTTCATGATATTTTCCTGACTTGCGCATTTCAGTGTCCTGAAAATAACTTCAAAATATTCTTTGAG
>CAZMBH010000051.1:4725-6766 GCA_964564535.1 uncultured Gammaproteobacteria bacterium | reverse complement strand
GAGGCTAAAATAACGTTGCTTTCAAATCAATTTCCTGTACAATTATAAGAATGTATAGCTACAAAAAGGAAAAACTTCCAAAAAACACAGTCCAATTAGTTGTCGATGTTCCTAAGGCAGATGTAAAAAAAGAAGAAAGCGAAGCTTTTTTAAGGCTTCAACAGAAATTAACGGTTGAAGGTTTTAGACCAGGCAAAGTTCCAAAAGATATAGCAGAAAAACATATTCATAAAGAGGACCTCTATCAAGAACTCGCTCAAAAAATGATTTCCCGTATTTATTCGGAAATTTTATCTAAAGAAAATTTGAAGCCAATAATCTCCCCCAAAGTCGATTTAGTCAAAGCTAAAGAGGGCGAAGATTGGCAGATTAAAATAACCTTGGCAGAAAAACCTAATATTGTCTTAGGTGATTATAAAAAAGTAATTAAGGAAGCTAAAGCTAAAATAAACAAGGCTAATATTTGGGTGCCCGGAAAAGATAAAGAAGCTAAGAAACCAGAAGAGGACAAGAATAAGTTATTAAATGAAGTTCTAACGGCTCTTTTAAAAGAAACAAAGCTGGAAATTTCTGACATGGTAATCAATGAAGAAATTAATCATCGCCTATCACATTTGCTGGACGAAATTCAAAAAATCGGTCTAACTACGGAAAATTACTTAAAATCTAAAAATTTAACCATGGATACGCTTAAAGAACAGTTCAAAAAAGAGACGGAAGATACTTATAAGCTAGAATTCGTTTTGGCAGAAATAGCTGACAAAGAAAATCTTAAAGTTGAACAAGCAGACCTAAACAAGCTATTTGTCAACATAAAAGACGACAAGGAAAGAAAAATAGCTGAACAAAATAGTTACTACTACGCAACCATCCTTAGAAAGCAAAAAACACTTGACTATCTGATTAGCCTGTAGTAAAATGTAGGCATGACACAAACCCAAAATACAAAAGCTAAAAGTCAAAAATATACAGAGAAAAATCCTCTGGAAAGCCTTCGTGATTTAGGAACATCAACTGCTAAGAGTACCGCTGATGCTTTCGGTAAAATCGGCGGAGGAATGCTAGACCAATTTTTCGGCGGTTCTGACGATGATGAAAATAAGGACTTCGGAAATGAATTAAATTTTAAAAAGGAATTAGATAAAGCAAAAGGTAAAAAACAAGAGGTCAAGATATTTAACTATCAGGAATACTACGAGAATACTCTCATCAAAAAACAGATCCAGGAGTTGACAGAAGCTATTAAAAAAGAAATTGAAATGATTAAGCGCGCCGATGCATCCTTGATCAATGATGTTAAAGACGTGGAAAACTTAACGATTAACGGTTTGCCGGAAAAACCGGGAATTTATCATATTCGATTCCTTGAACTTGTATTAAATATACTAAGACATTTAAGGGCGAAGGTCGGAGAATCAAAAACCTGGCTTCAAGCCTTAATGTCCAAAAAGAAAAAAAGAGGATCAGCCTTTGCCGTCAGATCAAAAAAGCAAGGAACGCAGTATTCAATGTCACAGGAACTCTCAAATTCACGCTCCGTTCAATAAATAATCATTTACTCCAGGGCCTTCAAAAACGTATTAACCCCATGTTGCCAACTGCCATTCGAAGACGGCGTATATTTTTGCATAATAGCAGAAGCAGTTACTAGACCTTCGTCTATATAATGTTCTTTTATTCCCTTAGCTACTGTTTCAATCGCATCATCGTAAGAGTCAAATCTGGTAACAGTAGTTCCATAAATCCCCCAACCCCAACAGTTATATGAGTTGTCTGGAATAACGCGGCATAAGTTTGATTCCTGCATTGCAATTGCCGGCAGAAGACGGTAATCAAATTGATATTTATCCGAAACTTCAATTATTTTTTCAGCATGAAGATAAAGATCGGAATTATATTTTCTTAAAAAGGCTTTTAGATTAGCAGCCCTGGCATCGCCTGGTTTAATTTCGGCAGTATACCCATCAGCTAAATCGGCTTTATATGAGGCAGTAAATTGGTAGTTTTCGCTATTATTTCTTCTATCAGAAATTTCTCCCAA